>JAUIEW010000444.1 GCA_030429365.1 Phycisphaerae bacterium | reverse complement strand
CGTCGTTCGCGGCGATCTCGATGCCGTGCTGGCCGAAGATCGCCAGGATGTCCTCGCCCAGGTAGTAACTCCCCGGCGAGTCGATCACGATCGGGGTGATGTTGATGAAGTCGTTGCGGATGATCTGCCGCGGCTCGACATCGACCAGGTCCTTCATCGTCGGCGCCACCGGGCCCGCCGGCGGGTCGAGTTCCCCGGCGACGGCGCCCGAGGCGGCCAGGGCTGCAGTCGTGGCGAGTGCGGACAAGAACATCGTTCGGGTCGTGCGCATGGCGTACCTCTCTGATTGGTTGGGGGCGGGTCCCCGGCATCATCGGCGAACCGCGGCCGAATTCACAGCGAAATCAGGCCAGTTTCGCGCACGCCGCGTGCCTGGGGCACGAGACGAGGTGGTCGTTGACCATCCCGGTCGCCTGCATGAAGGCGTAGCAGATGGTGGGCCCCACGAAGTTGAACCCACGGCGTTTGAGGTCCTTCGACATCGCCTCCGCCACCGGGGTTTTCGCCGGGATCTGCTCGTGCTTCTTGAACGTGTTCACGATCGGCGCCCCATCGACGAAGCCCCAGATGTACGCGTCGAAGGAGCCGAATTCGGACTGGACATCCAGGAACGCCTTCGCGTTGCGCACGGAGGAGGCGACCTTCAACCGGTTCCGCACGATCCCGGCGTCATCGAGCAGCGTCCGCTGCTTCGCTTCGGTGTAGCGGGCGACTTTCGCCGGGTCGAAGCCGTCATAGACGACGCGGTAGCGGTCACGCTTGGCGAGGATGGTGTCCCAACTCAGCCCGGCCTGCGCGCCCTCGAGGATGAGGAACTCGAAGAGGCTGTGGTCGTCATGGAGCGGCACACCCCACTCGGTGTCGTGGTAGGCGAGGGCGAGGTCGTTTTTGGCCCAGGGGCAGGTTTTTCTTGGTGTCGCGGGCATCGGGTAAATAAAGCAGGATTCTATCGCTCAATAATGGAATGATTTTGAGCGATACAGCGTCGCGCTATCGCTCAAAAAAGTCGCACCTGTGAGCTATAGATTGGTTAACTGCCCTCGGAAATTGCTCATCTATTGATCCAATGCCCGATTGCTCGAAGAAGCCGAGTCGCCCAATTTTGTTTCGAAGTCCCTGAGGAAGAAAGCGGATCTACTCCAAACCGGAGCAGTTTTTGTTTGAGACAAGTTTCCAAGTCTACTTCATCTTCGGGTTCAAGTTCCAATAGCCGGAGTTTATGGTCGGCATATACGCGATTTTTTTCTTCGCGTTTCTTCGAATAAGCTGGATCATCTAGCCGTCCCCAGTACTCGATATAGAGATCATAAGTCGGCAAGTAGAAGTCACAAAAATAGTTATTCGGAATTCGTCGCTCGTAGTGGCACTCGATACCCCAAATTGCCAGCTGGTTTGCGATTGCGCGTTCGGCCTTGCTGCGAACATCGAAACCTTGGGCTCGGGCGTTGGTTCGGATGTGGCTGGTCGAGTTGAAGGCTTTGTGGTCGCAGGGAAGCCAAACAGATCGGACAGATTTGCGGCTGAATCGCCATCAACAAATGCATGCGGCATGCTGCTGCCGGGCCGCATTACACGGCTGTGGCCAATCTCGTCGCTTATTTGCTGAAGTCCGATCGACTTCGTAGTGCCAACAGATTCGATGCGTGCTTGCGACGGGAATTTTCCAGACCACGCATCCTGTTCGAATGGACGTCCGTGCTTGTGCTTTGTTATTCGAAACGGCCCGAAGAACTCATACTGATCAAAGTCATAAACAAGAACTCGATCGTTCTCATTGATGCTTGAAAAATCACGACGCCAGTCTTCAGGTCGTGTTCCAACAAGCATGCGAGATATCAATTCTCGCCGTGTTTGTTTGTTACAAAGAAATATGTAAATGCGATTTGTTGTTGTCATTGCACATGAGTGGCGGCAACTGCCTCACCCCACCGCAGCCACAACCATCTCCGCCGCCTCGCCCAGATCGCCGGCCG
>JAUIEW010000176.1 GCA_030429365.1 Phycisphaerae bacterium | reverse complement strand
TCGTGACAGTGCACCGACACGCAGCAATTTTCGACACCCTTGGTGTTCCTGATGACACTTCGCACCAACTCAGCGAACTCTGCCGGCTGAGAATATCCAACGGTGTCGGGAATGTTCAACGTGGTCGCACCAGCTTGGATGGCGGCAGAGAATACTTCGGCTAGAAACGCGGCGTCGGTGCGACTGGCATCTTCGGCGCTGAATTCAACGTCTTCGCAAAGCGACCGAGCGAAGGCAACCGCTTTCGCCACAGCTTCGAGCACCTGCGACTGCGTCATCTGCAACTTGTGTTCGAGATGGACGTTCGACGTTGCAATGAACGTATGAATGCGCGGTTTCTTGGCGTGGCGCACAGCCTCCCAACATGCGTTGATGTCGGGTTCAACCGCGCGGGCAAGACCCGCGATCGTTGGACCGTCCGCCGTTCCCACCGCAGCCGCGATCCGCGACACCGACTCCAGGTCGCCCGGCGAAGCTGCCGGAAAACCGGCTTCGATGATGTCGACTCCCATACGGGCAAGCTGCTCGGCGATTTCCAATTTGGCGCCGGCATCCAGTGTCGCGCCCGGAGATTGTTCTCCATCGCGCAAGGTCGTATCGAAGATTCGTATGTGGTCACTCATTGACAAAAACTCTCAGTTCGTTGCATTGAATACGGATCAAAAATCAGCGTGCCACTGCTCTGTGAGCAGTGCGGGATCGAAAACGACTCGCCCTCAATGCACTGCTCTTAGAGCAGTGGCACGCCTGAGATTCAGTTCAGTTGGTGTTCGCGGAATTACCCCTTCGCACCCACCGCACAATGCTCTTCGCTTGTTTGCGGTTTTGCGTCGGCTAGCTCTGCGTCGGTGGTCTTCGACTTCAACCAAGGCATCATCGCACGTAGCTTGCGGCCAATCTGTTCGATCGGATGCGTTGATTCCTTCTCGGCTTGGGCGGCCATCTTGGGCTTACCCGCCGCACACTCGGCCATCCACTCATCCGCGAAACTGCCCGATTGAATTTCCGAAAGGATTTGCTTCATGGCTTTGCGCGTCTCGTCGGTGACCACGCGCTTGCCGCGCGACAGGTCGCCATACTCAGCCGTGTTGCTGATCGACTTGCGCATGCCAGTGATGCCATGCTTGTGAATCAGATCGGTAATCAACTTCACCTCGTGCAGGCATTCGAAGTAGGCCATCTCCGGCGAATAACCGGCTTCGGTCAGCGTCTCGTAACCGGCGCGAATCAACTCGCTCAACCCACCGCAGAGAACCGCCTGCTCACCAAAGAGGTCCGTCTCGGTTTCTTCACGGAAACTCGTCTCAAGAACGCCCGCACGACCGCCGCCGGCCCCGCACGCGTAGGCCAAGCCCACTTCACGTGCATCGCCTGACGGATCCTGATGAACAGCCAGCAGACAAGGCACGCCGTTGTTCGCTTCAAATTCGCTGCGGACGAGATGACCCGGGCCTTTTGGCGCAACCATGAACACGTTGACCGACGCATCGGGTACGATCTTCTTGAAGTGAATGCAGAAGCCATGAGCGAACGCGAGGTACGCACCATCGCGAAGATTCGGCGCGATGTCCTGCTCGTAGGTGGCTGGCTGCAATTCGTCTGGAATCAAAACCATCACGACGTCGGCTTGTTTGACGGCGTCTGCGGTTTCGTACACTTCCAGGCCAGCCGCCTCCGCCTTGGCGCGACTGTTGCTGCCGGCGCGCAAACCGACGATGACGTCGGCGCCGCTGTCTTTGAGGTTCATGGCATGGGCATGTCCCTGCGAACCAAAACCGAGTACTGCGATCTTCTTGCCACTTAGCGCCTGGGGGTTGCTGTCACTGTTGTAAAGCACTTTCATCGATACATTCCTGTCTGGTTTTGCGGACTGTCTTGTTTGGTGGGACATGCCCACCCGATATCGTCGCGCGCTGAACGGCGGTGGGCACGGCCCACCCTACGCGGATGTTTCACTGCCTATGTTGGGGCAACCGTTGAAGGAAAGACTTACGCGGTGTGGCGCAAACGTTCCTGCGACGATTGGCTTTCGGCGTCGGCTAATCCGACCGCGTGCAATTCGGTCAATTCGAGCACGTCGATCAAGCGGCGAATCTGCGGCGAAAACCGATGGGCGGCTTCCCGGGGCGCAGCGACCACGATGTTGGCCCGACCGTCGGCGGCAGCAACGTAAGTGACTTCGCCACCGAGACGCTGACAGAGCATCAGGATCTTGGGCAGGATCGACATGCGGTGCAGATGTAGTGCGAACGTAAGGATTTCCATTAGGCTGACTCCACCATGTCCCCAAGTCCTGCACCTGCAGGCACCATGGGAAACACGTTTTCTTCCAAGTGACAAACAGCATGAAGCAAGGCGGGACCGTCAGAGTTCCACCAGGCACTTAAGGTTGACGACATTTCGTCAACATGATCGAGCGTGAATGCCTTCAACCCGTACACACGGGCGAGGGCTGCAAAGTCGGGATTGTCGGAAAGGTCCACGGCGCTGTAGCGGTTGTCGAAGAACAACTCCTGCCACTGACGCACCATGCCCAGATACTTGTTGTCCATGATGAGGATTTTGAGCGGCAGTTGGCAGCGGGCGACGGTGGCTAATTCGGCCATCGTCATCTGGAAACCACCATCACCGCAGATCGCAAGCACACGCTGATCCGGACAGGCCATCTGCGCTCCCATCGCGGAAGGCATGCCATATCCCATCGTGCCTGCCCCACCGGACGTGATCCATTTCTTCGGGTCGTTCAAGCGCACGCGCTGTGCGGCCCACATCTGATGCTGCCCCACGTCGGTCGTCACGATCGCATCGGGTCCGATCATCGACAGCACTTCATCCAGAAGCACGGTCGGTGGAATGTTGTCGGCTTCGTGGTTGGTGTTCGAGGTCAAACCATCGCCGACATCCATCGCCTGCTGCTGCCATGCCGCAAACGACGCGACCGGTTCTTCATCCAGCAGATTGTTCCAAGCGGTCAACGTCTCACCCAGGTCGGCATGGATTGGCGCATCGACCTTCACGAGTTTGCTCAACTCGGCTTCATCGATGTCGACGTGAACAATACGCGCTGTCGGCGCGAACGCAGCCAACTTACCGGTGACGCGATCGTCAAAACGGATGCCCATCGCCACGATCAGATCACAATTCACGATGGCCATGTTCGCCCGACGCAACCCGTGCATTCCGGGCATGCCCAACCAACCGGCATAATTCGGATCGGTGGAACCCAGTCCCATCAGCGTGGTGATAACCGGAACCTGCGTCTTGTCGCACCACTGGCGAAACAGGTCGGTCGCACCTGCCAGTCGGCAACCACCGCCAACGATGCACACCGGCTGCTTGGCTTCCTTCAGCAACTTGTGGGCACTCTTGACGGCTGACATCTTGAGCTTCGGCGACGGGTGATACCCGGGCAAACTCTTGACCGGTTCGCACGTCTTGCTGGTCGACGCGATCAACACATCTTTGGGAATGTCCACCAACACCGGACCAGGTCGGCCACTGGTGCAGATAAATAGCGCTTCAGCCATTACGCGGGGCAGATCATCAACCGACCGCACGAGGTACGCTTGTTTGGTGATCGACGTCACCACGCCCAGCACGTCGGCTTCCTGAAAACCATCCGTCCCGATCAGCGCCGACGGCACCTGACCTGTGATACAGAGCACCGGTGACGAGTCCATCTGCGCCGTGCAGATACCCGTCACCAGATTCGTCGCACCCGGACCGGACGTCGCGATGCAGACACCAACTTTGCCGGTCGCCCGCGCGAAGCCGTCGGCTGCATGGATCGCACCCTGTTCGTGACGCGTGAGCACGTGCTTGACGGACGTATCGAGCAACTCGTCATACAGCGGCATGATCGCCCCACCGGGGTAACCAAACGCCACCGACACACCGGCTTGCTCCAACGCATCGATCACGACCCTCGATCCGGTCCTCATTTGTGATTGTTGTGACTCGGTTGGCATTGCGATCCTTCGTTTCGTCTATTCTGCTGACGCGTTTTTGCGTCCTGAGTTCGAGTTTCTGTCCTGTGGACAACAAAAAAAGCCGACCCCCGTCTCGCGGGTGTCGGCTTTTGGTTTCAATCTGGCTTTTCTTAAAAGCCCGTTAGAACCGTTCTCCGTACCCGCGTGCCCTCGAGGGGCTAATAATAAGGATGCTTACGAGGCTAATAAGGCCTACGACACCCTCTACGGATACAGTTACGAGTTCACCGGCACGGACATCAGCACCAAGCGCACGGCCAGCGACATGGGTCGCTTTGCCTGAGGCGATTGGATTGAACTGACCACGGGTCATGATGTCTTCCTGCCTGTACGGATACCGCTCATGCCAATTCAGCATGAACAGTCCCTTTTATCGTCCTGCCACTTTCAAAGCAACACTCAATCCTAGAAAACTTTGGAAACGCACGCAAATGCAATCGATTCCCCACGAATGATTGTCCGCTGAGACCGAAAACCTTTCACGTCCCCTTCATTTCAGCCCATTTGTGCCGGCAGTCGCCCGTGGCTACGATGACGCCCATGCAAGCGATCGTATCCAATTGGCTGGAACGTCACCGCCACCCGGCCTCGCTCTGGCTCCATGCCATTGGCATCCCAATGCTCGTTTTCGGCCTTGTTTTGGGGGGTTGGCAGCTTCTCCACGGGATGTGGAGCCTGTGGTGGCGACCGGTCGGGTTGATCGTCATCAGCTACATCCTGCAATGGATCGGCCACCGCGTCGAAGGCAACGACATGGGCGAGATCATTCTCGTTAAAAAACTGTTAGGAATGCCCTACGTCGCCGTCGTCGATCGGCAAGCCACCCCGGAATCGGAATCATCCATACCCGCCAACCGAGGCTCCAAAGAATCATGATCAAGCGAAACGCCCTGCTCCTCGCACTTGCCACCGTGGTCACACTGCTCGCCATCCCGCTTGCACCGGCAGTTGCTGAAGCGCCGGCGTCTTCGCCACCGTGGATCGCAACCGGCAAGTCGATGATGGTGGCGACCGATCATCCCGAGGCATCGCGCGTCGGACTTGAGATCCTGAAGAAAGGCGGCAATGCATTCGATGCGGCATGCGCGGTTTCGTTTGCACTAGGAGTCACGCGGCCACAGAGCACGGGCATGGGTGGCGGCGGATTCCTCATCGCACGACGCGCCGACGGTCGAGTGGATGTGTTTGACTTTCGCGAACGCGCTCCCCTTCGCGCGACAGCCGACATGTTTGAAACTTTCGCGCGCAAGCATCCGGGCAAAGCGCCGCCCAGTCGCTGCGGGTTTCTCGCGTGCGGTGTGCCCGGGTTGGTCGCGGGCATGTACGAAGTCAACGACACGCTTGGCTCGCTACCGATGCCCACGTTGATCAAGCCGTCAATCGAATTGGCGGAAAAAGGGTTCGCCGTCGACGCGCATTACGTCAACGCAACCAAAATCGTCAGCGGCTTCTACGAAGAATTCCCTGCGCTTAAAACCTCGTGCGGTTACGTCTATCGCGTGCACCTGCGTTCAGGCAATCTGCGACAGGTAGGCGAACAACTGGTTCAGCCGCAACTCGGCGCATTTCTCGCGATGTTGGCCGCCGAAGGGAAGGACGGTTTCTACGACGGCGTCGCAGCAGAACAGATCGCCAAACGCATTCAAAAGGAAGGCGGAATCATCACCAAGGATGACCTCAAAGCCTACCGCGTCACCCGCCGCAAACCGCTCAAGTCCACCTATCGCGGATACGAAATCATCACCATGCCGCCCCCATCGTCCGGCGGCGTCTGCCTGATCGAAACGCTCAATATGCTTGAACCGTTGGACCTAAAAGCCATCCACAAAACCGATCCAGCCCTGGCGATTCACCACCGCATTGAGGCCATGAAACGCGCCTTCGCCGACCGGGCTCAATGGCTCGCCGACGCTGACTTTGTCGACGTTCCCACCGATCGGTTGATCTCGAAGACCTACGCGCAGTCGCTCGCCAAAGAGATCACCGACCGCGCCACGAAAGCCAGCAACGCCCCCAAAGCGCCGCAGCTCCCCAACGATGACGGAACGAGTCATTATTGCATCGTTGACCAGTGGGGCAACTGGGTCGTCGCCACCGAAACGATCAATACGTCGTTCGGTTCGCTGGCTGCCATTGATGAATTCGGCTTGATCCTCAACGATGAGATGGATGACTTCTCGGCGATGCGCGGTGAAGCCAACGCATTCGGTCTACTTCAATCCGATCGCAATGCCGTCGAACCAAGCAAGCGCCCACTGTCGAGCATGACGCCAACGCTGTTCGTCAAAGATGGTCAACCGGTACTTGCGCTCGGCGGATCGGGCGGTCCAAAGATCATCACGTCTGTCCTAAACGTCGCGCTCAACGTGCTCGACAATGACATGCCGCTTCAAGAAGCCATTCACGCCACACGCATTCACCATCAGTGGATGCCAGATCGTGTCGTCACCGATCGCGATCTCGACGAAAGTATTCACAACTCACTCCAAAAACGGGGGCACACCATCGCAAATTCTCACGGAACGGGAATCGTTCAGGCCATACAATGGACACAAGATGGGCTGGTTGGGGCAAGCGATCCGCGTAAGGACGGCCAGCCGCGCGGCGAATGATCTTATTACTAGACTTCTTGGTAGTGGCTGGATAAACTACACTGTAGTGCTTTAATTCAGATCTTTGTAAGAAGTGGTCGAAATTACATCTAGGTGTTTTTAGTAGATGCGAGGCGCCTGGCGGTGGTTTCGGGCGTAATCCGATGGATCGTGCGCCCGCTTGTCGGCATCCGTTACAGTATTGAAACGTAAGTCGTCGAGCGACTCGCAAGAAACACCTTTCGTTTGAAGAAGCACCAAGCGTTGCAGGGCACTATGTCATGAGTGATCACACCGGACATGGTTCAAGTATGTGGGAGAGTGACGGGTTTAAGCCGCCGCGTCTTCCAAAAAGCGCCCCGCGTGTGCGACTCGGGATCTTGTCTGGGCCGGGCAAAGGTCAAACCGTCGAGCTCACGCGCTGCGTGTCGGTGATCGGTTCGCGAAGAGGGTGCAAGCTGCAACTCAAGTCGGCTGACATCAGCGCGGTGCATGCGGCGATCGTCAACACAGCCGACGAGGTCTATCTGCGCGACTTGGTCTCTTCGACCGGCACCTATCTAAACGATCTCAAAGCCCAGTTCGAAAAGCTCGAAGACGGTGACACCATCCGCATCTCGGATTGGGAACTTCGCGTCCACATTTCCGCCTACACCCTCGACACCCTAAGCGACTTGCCGCACGTATCGCTGGAACCCGGCGCCGATGCCTTTGGTGTCGAGGTGAATGGCAGCGGTGAGATGACGCGTCTGCAGCGGCCGGTCGGTCTGGTCGGGCGTCGTCAGGGCTGCGATGTCGTCATCAACGATTCAAAAGTATCCCGCGCCCACATGCTGCTGTTTAACTACTCCGGTCAGCCGGTGTTCTTCGACCTGCTCAGCAACAATGGCGTCGTCATGGAGGGCGAGCGGCGAGCTTTTGCCAATCTGCATTCGGGCGACCGATTGACCGTCGGGTCGGTTTCGATGCGCATGATCCTGCCGGGCGTGGGCCGCCGACCTCCGCAATCCACGCCAACCAGCAATGGTACATCACGCTCAAAGACGCCGGCGAATCCGCCCAAGTCGTCATTCGCCAGCAACAGCGGAACCGGCACGATCATCCAACCGCTCGAAGACGATGCCAGCGATCGCGTTGACATCCGCGCGGCTGAGGTCGACCGCTAACGCACGACCTTCGTACTCCCCGCTTTTCACAGCAATCCCTGATAACCGCCAACAATCCTTCATAACCGCCAACGGCAGCCGCTCCGCGTCCATGGTTCTATCGCGCCCCGTCGACTATACTGCCCGATCGACGGGCACACGCCCTCCGCAATGACAAACAACCAGACAAGCGTCATGTCATCCATGATGTCAAACACGGAAAACGATTCGTGAATGAAACCGCTCATTCAATGAAGCTCGACAGTCTCGCGCCCAACCTGATCGAGCTGGACCGCGCCTGGGAAAAACCGTTGTCCGTGAGTGTTTCCGACGCGGTCTGGTCGCAGGTGCAGGCGTCGCGCGAACGCATCGAAAAAATCTCTGCCGGCGATGCTGCGGTTTACGGCGTCAACACCGGGTTTGGACATCTGTGCACCAAAAGGATCGACCGGTCGCAGATCGATCAGTTGCAACAAAACCTCGTGATATCGCACGCGGTCGGTGTGGGCCCCAACGCGCCCGACGCAATCGTGCGATTCATGATGCTCCTGAAGATTCAAGCGCTCGCATTCGGATACAGCGGCGTACGCACCGAAACCATTCGGCGACTGGCCGAGTTTCTCAATCACGATTTCCTGCCGATCGTTCCGACGCAGGGTTCGCTCGGCGCCAGCGGAGACCTCGCCCCACTCGCACACATGGTTCTGCCGATGCTCGGTATCGGGAACGTGCGCCATGATGGCCGCGAGATGCCCGCAACCGATGCACTATCGCAACTGAACTGCGAACCGCTGGTGCTCTCGTCGAAAGAAGGCCTCGCCCTGATCAACGGCACGCAATTCATGCTCGCGTATGCGGCTGCTATGGTTGTGCGGGCAAGGCGACTAATCAAACAAGCCGACATTCTCGCGTGCATGTCGATCGAGGGCCTGCAGGGAAGCATCAAACCCTTCGCCGAAAAATTGCACGCACTTCGCCCGCACCCCGGCGCGATCGCAACGTCGGACAACGTTCGCAAGATGCTCGCGGGAAGTCGCATCCTCGAAGCGCACGCCAACTGCACGAAGGTCCAAGACCCGTATTCGCTGCGCTGCGTTCCTCAGGTTCACGGCGCCACCCGCCAAGCCATCGAACACGTGGCGGCGGTTGTCGAAATCGAAATCGCTTCCGTCACCGACAACCCGGTGATCTTCGAAGATGGCGAAACGATCAGCGGCGGACTCTTTCACGGACAACCGCTGGCGATTGCCATGGATTACCTGGCCATCGCCATCGCAGAACTCGGCAGCATCTGCGAACGACGGATCTTTCTGCTGCTGGATGGTCACGACGGACTTCCGGAACTGTTGATGCAGGAAACCGGACTCAACAGCGGGTTCATGCTCCCGCAATACACAGCCGCCGCCCTTGTCAGCGAGAACAAAGGTTTGTGCCACCCTGCGTCAGTTGATTCCATTCCGACATCGCTCGGACAGGAAGACCACGTCAGCATGGGTGCGACAGCCGCCACCAAGGGTTGGCGCGTGCTCGACAATGTTGAAACGGTGTTGGCGATTGAAGCGATGTGTGCGGCCCAGGCGCTGGATTTTCGCGCACCGCTCGAACCGGGCATCGGCGTCAAGATCGCCCACAAAGTGATTCGCGAATACATCCCGCATGCCGACGCCGATCGCATGTTCGGCGATGACATTCGCTGCGCAAGGCAATTGCTTCACGACAAGAAGTTGGTCGCCGCGATCGAAAAAGAATTGGGCGAATTGTATTGATTGACTCTGTGGAGGCGTGCCACTGCTCTGTGAGCAGTGCGTCGTGAACTAGAACCCTATGTGCCCCGCACTGCTCACAGAGCAGTGGCACAGCTTGTCACACTCGACATAACTTTAGACAGGTGGAATTGTGATGACGACCGCATCGATCGAATCCAAAGCCAGAACCGTTCGCGCACCGCGTGGCAACACGCTGTCCTGCAAGGGATGGATACAGGAAGCCGCGATGCGCATGCTCATGAACAACCTCGACCCCGAGGTGGCTGAACGTCCCGACGACCTAATCGTTTACGGCGGCACCGGACGCGCTGCCCGCAGTTGGGCCGACTTCGACCGCATCGTCAGCGCCCTCAAATCGCTCGAATCGGACGAAACCCTGTTGATGCAATCGGGTCGACCCGTCGGCGTTTTCAAATCGCACGCCGACGCCCCGCGCGTCATCATTTCCAACTCGATGCTCGTACCCCAATGGGCGACGTGGGATGAATTTCGCCGACTCGAAGCAGCTGGACTCACCATGTACGGGCAGATGACGGCTGGCAGTTGGATCTACATCGGTACGCAAGGCATCCTTCAAGGCACCTACGAAACATTCGGCGCGTGCGCCAAAGAACACTTCGGCGGGTCATTGGCTGGCAAGTTCGTTCTGACTGGCGGACTCGGCGGGATGGGCGGCGCGCAACCGCTTGCTGCAACGATGAACGATGCCATTGCCCTGTGCGTCGAAGTCGACGAAGCCCGCATCGACAAACGCATCACCGACCGCTACGTCGATCGCAAGACCGCCGACCTCGACAAAGCGCTTGCATGGATCAAAGAAGCCCAAGCAAACAAGCAGGCGATCTCGATCGCGCTGCATGGCAACTGCGGTGACGTCCTGCCCGAACTGGTCAAGCGCAACATCACGCCCGACGTCGTCACCGATCAGACGTCCGCCCACGACGCACTCGAGGGTTACGTGCCCAATGGCATGACCTACGACGAAGCGCTGGCCCTTCGAAAATCCAACGCCGACAAGTACGTCAAAGAATCCGTCCGAACGATGGGCGAACACGTGCAGGCGATGCTGCAGATGAAAGCCGCCGGCGCGATCGTATTCGACTATGGCAACAACATCCGCGCCCAGGCGCAAGATGCCGGCGTCGCCAACGCGTTCGACATTCCCGGTTTCGTACCGGAATACATCCGCCCGCTGTTCTGCGAAGGTCAGGGACCGTTCCGCTGGGTGGCGCTGTCGGGCGATCCGGCTGACATCGCCAGGACCGATCGCGCGGTGCTCGAAACCTTCCCGGAAAACGAACACTTGTGCCGCTGGATCAGGATGGCCGGCGAGCGCGTGGCCTACCAGGGATTACCGTCGCGCATCTGCTGGCTTGGGTATGGCACCTTGTCCAAAACAAAGTAGGCCTTGCAAAAGAAATAGGCAAAGTATGGCGTGTCGCATTTTCATGAGTTGCTGTTTTAAGATAGGACACTTCAGGAGGTACAC
>JAUIEW010000175.1 GCA_030429365.1 Phycisphaerae bacterium | reverse complement strand
GTCCAGCTGACTGTCCTTAGCTGGGGCGACTGCCTCTAAAGGTTGATTGACATTCAGGGCAACTTCAAGGCGATCGATGCATGCTTGAATCTCATCAACCGACTGTTCACTGGTGATCAGTTTCCGCAATTCGTTGATCGCGTCGACGGCTTGTTCAATAGAGTTTGATTCCAATTCGGCGGAACTTGGGGCCTGTTGTGGTTCGCTGGCTTCTTGCGATGCCCCTCGGTCGTTCGCTTCCGATTCTGCCTCAAACCAGCTCAAATCGACAGGCGAATCGAACTGGACGCCGGCAAAATGAACATGCCCCCAAACGTTCTTACAGTGGGCGATGGTGCCGTCAATGCTCAATGATTCGCCGTCAACCGTTGTAATACCGAGTCTGCAACGGGTGGAGGCGTGCACATAGTTGCCAGTGAAGAAGCCGATTCCGCCTTCACTGAGATCATACGAGCGAACAATGAATTTACCTGTGGTCCCGCCCGGCTGCACGATGTCAATCGTCATCCGCATGAAGTTGGTGGGACGGCGCAGCCATCGACGCTCGACTGCATTTCGACAAAGCTCTTCGGAAACCACGACGGCAAGTTCGCTGTCGGTCATCTTGAGCGTGTCGAGGTATTTTCGATTTTCGACTTTGTATGACATCAAGGGGTCGTCTCCGTGGAGTCAATCGGCCCTGCCGCAAAGTCAGATTAGGACAACCTTGCAACGATTCCACTTGGTTGTTGAGACTGCGCACGTTTCAACTTGCGCGAACGAACTGACTATGGTACGCTTGGAAATTATATGATTTCTATGAACCGTGGACACAAGAACTGCACCAGCGCTCACAGGATGGCCAACAATCGTGCTCCAAGAAGGATGGGGCGAATACCCTAACGAGCAAGCGTCTACTGTGAGCGGAGTGCGTTTTTTTCATATCTGAGGACGATGCCTCATTCTCGAGAAACTTTGTGACTCGACCTTTCGGTTCGTGAAAAAGCATTAGTTCTTGGCGCGAATCAAATCTCCAGGTCGCAACCATGCAATTTGACATCAGTGCAGTTTCGGCGAGCGACATTCTCTTGTAATCCTCTTTCTGTTGTGGGTCAAAGGAATTCCTGACTTGGCGTTTGGCGCACATTTTGAGCGCGACTTGTTGTCGGTCTTAATTGATGATGAATCTCCGACCCGAATGACCAGGTTTGCTATTCACATTTGACATCAACCGGATATCATCGTTTCGCCCCGGTCTGCTGCGTCAAAGTTGGCCCCATGCCCACCTCGGAGTCGATTCACCGTAACCGTTGCATCACAAAGTACGCGGCCAACCCTGCGTTTTGGAAGTGCGCTTTACATCTTGGCTTGCTGGCAATTATCCTACGCATAGAAGGTTTCACCCACGGTCGGAAAGCACTTTCGCGAGAACGATCATGCCACACGTTGTCAACGGAATCGGAACTTGGTATTGGGGAAAGAGCGGCATTCACGGTATCAAGGGGGTCTGCGAAGCGTGCGGACGCTCTGGCGAATTGCTCTCTTATGATACGCGAACCTATTTTGTCATCTTCTTTGTTCCGGTACTGCCGCTTGGCCGCAAGCGAATCCTCGAGCAGTGCCCATCCTGCAAGCGTCACCGGGCTGTCAAGCACAAAGACTGGCAATCCATGAAGAACGTCACTCTGCCGGCTGCCGTCGACGCATTTCGGTCATCGCCCAACGATCGCGACAAGGCGATCGATGCGTTACAGATAAGCATCGCCTGTCAGGATGCGCAAGCCGTGGACGATGTCGCGGCGATTGCGGCGTCGGGTTTCGCAAATGACGCGGAGATGCAGGTCCTGATCGGCGAATCCCACGCTTACTTTTCAAAGTATGAAGCTGCAGAGACGGCGTTTCGCGCATCATTGGCCGCAAAGGAAGATGACGACGTTCGAAACGCTCTTGCCCGAAACCTCTTGTATCAGTCCCGCCCGGATGAGGCATGGGATCTGATTGCCCATGATCTCAAGGTCAGCCCTGACATGCGCGGTGGATTGGCTCTGCTGATCGCGGAATCGTATCAAACCTGGGGCATGCACGACGCAGCGCAGACCGTCTTGGACGAAACGATTGCCGCGCTGCCACAGTTGGAAATCGATGCCGACTACAAGCGGCTGCGAAAAAGCGCCACCAAGTACCAGGGAACAGACAAAAAGCTCAAACCCAAACTTCTCGCTCCTCCCAAGAGTTTGAAGGCGCAAGGCCGCAAGAATGGCGGGCTGGTTCCAATGGCCATTGCGGCGATCGTGGTCCTTGGTGGTTTTGCCCTGTTTGCTTATTCATCGTTGAAAGCCGCGTCACACCGCGAGGTCCATTTCGTCAACGGGCTGTCGATTCCGTATCGGGTGTCGATCGATGGCGTGCCGCGCAAACTTCCTGCGATGAGCCAAATCGCAGTTGAAGTTGCAGAGGGAGACATCAACGTTTCCGTCAAAGACGCCGACGTTGCGATACCGGAGCAGGAGTTTCACCTGAGTTCAACGTTTTTTGGGCGATTGTTTGATGACGACATTCACGTTGTCAACCCGGATCGAGCGGCTGTTATCCTTTGGGAGAAAATCGAATACACGGAACGCGGTGATGAGGACGCGGACTACGTCTACAAACTGCACAATGGTGACTTTCACCAGGTGTTCACCGATGTCGATTTTCCGTTCAAGGAATTTCCTGACACGGTACGGCTGCCGTCAGGAAGCGCAGTGCACAAGACGCGTGTCGAGTTGGTCAACAAGTGGACGCCGCCATCGATTGCGGTCATGTTGATGGGTGAAGTCAGCGCTGAGGCTGCGAGCACGTATCTCAATCAGAAGGCGTCCCATGAGCCCGACGACACTGCGACGCTTGCGGCTGCAATGAATCTGCTGCCCGATGAACAGTCCGGCGCGTTGCTCAAGAAACTCAAGGAAATACGCCCGATCCGAATCGAAGCGCACCGAAACTATCAAACGTTCATGGAGCGTGTGCATCCTGAAGTTGATCTCGTGGCTGAATATCGAGACTTGCTCGCGGAGTCGCCCGACGATTCTGTTCGCGTCTATCTGTACGGACGCGTGACACACGACAATGACGAGGCGCGGCGGTTGTTTCAAAAGGCGGCCTCGAGCAAACCGCCATGTCCTCACGCCTTTGGCGCCTTGGGGTACGAACAATTGATGATTGGAGAGTTTGAGCGGGCAACGGATCACTACGAAAAAGCGCTGGCCCTTGCGCCCGAGAATCAGTCACTGATGTACTATCATATGTTGTCGCTATCGGCTTCCGAGCGATTTGAAGAAGCGCTGAAGGTTCACGCACGACTCGATCACTGGCTGATTACGGCGCAGCATGATGACATTTACTTTACCTGCCGGTTGGGTGATTCGACGAAATTTGACGCCCACATAAAGAAACTTCTTAGCCAATCCTCATACCGCGACGATCCTGTGTCCGCCAACTGGTTGCGGGCGAATGCCGTGTACATCGCCGCTTACGTTGGCGGGGACGTTGCAAGCGCAATCGAAGCGTCCAAGACCATCGAAGAACCGAAGATGGATTTCGAACGTGCGGTCATGCAAGGTGATCTGCAGGCGGCAGCGGGCATGCTCGTCGCAAGCGGCGGCATGGAAACGCGATTTGCAATCCTGCTTGGCCTGATGCTGCGTGATGCCGGAGACGTCGAGACGGCTGAACGCGTTGAAACATTGGCGATCGACCAGTTGAAAAAACAAGGTCTGGAACCGCGCATGGCTGCCGATTGGCTGTCTGGAATGGTAACACCCAAACCAGATGATGTGCTGGAATTAAAGATGATGCCAACCGGGAAGGCCGTTGTGCTCGTCGCGATGGCCAGGAAGCAACCAGAGCATCGTGAACGCTACCTCGAACTCGCGAATAAGCTCAATTTCGACCGAAGGTTTCCGTATCTGACGCTCCAGAAACTGATCGATTCCGA
This sequence comes from Phycisphaerae bacterium, assembly GCA_030429365.1. GTDB lineage: Bacteria > Planctomycetota > Phycisphaerae > UBA1845 > UBA1845 > UBA1845. The sequence continues at coordinate 7,074 of JAUIEW010000175.1, read as the reverse complement.
GATGTCGGCGACCAACGAAGCTCAGGGCGAATAGCGATCGACGCGATGCGAAGCAAACGATCGGCGTGATCGATGACCGCCACACTGCGCTGTCATGGTGGCAGCCGGTCTGATTTCAACGTCGCAATTCCATTTCCAGTCTTCGAAACAGAGATTCACGCCGCCGACTTCGATCTCGCCAGCATCTCATATTCCGCCGATCAAAATCGATTTTGCGGCTGCGCGATTTGGCACAAAACCAATGTCTGTGAACGCATTCATGCACATATGAACCGGCGCGATCTGAGTCGCGGCTACCACGCGGGGCGTTCGACCATCCGATTGGCTGGGCTGTTGCTGGTACGGTTTCATTGCTGCGAATCAAAGCCCCCGTCACAACATTGACACGCGGTTGAAACGCAGAGTCTCCTGTCGTTGCCCATGGGCAATGTGGACTCGCGACACGGCGCGAAAGCAGCCAAAGGCGATCAAAAGTTGTTTGGTGAGTCGTTGAAAGGTTTGCGCAAAAAAAAGCGCGAATCACTGGCGAAGATTCGCCAAATCCGTGAAGTCGTCGCCGCGCTCAATTCCGCCAACGCAAATCGCGATTTTCAACCTACCTGACAGCAGAAATGACAGTCGTGTCTTCGCGATGCGCGCTCGACCTTCGTTCACTCAAATCAATGGTGTGTACCTTCCTGTTTTGTGAGAGTTAGTCGTTTCATAGCGTCTTAAATCACGATCTCTTCTTAGCGCAACTTCGATTATTCGTCGTTCATCACTTGTCGAGATTCACTCCTGACAGGGCCGGACTGATGTCATTGACCAGCGAGGTCATGCCAGCCCGCCTTCATGGAAATCCTCTACTGCAAAGGAGATCTCGATGAGAAAAGTTACCCCCATTCTAGTGGCAGCATGTTGCATGTGGAGTTCAGCCGCCTTCGCACTGCCGGGCAAACACGTGATGTCGATGTCGATTCGGGAAGATCCGACCGACGAGCAGAGTGCCGTCGTGTTTTCGGTGGAGTTTGATCTGATTGCGGATAGCGTCAGCGGCAGTGTGGTCAAGTGGGAAATCGAAGAGGCTCGCTTCACCGAATACCAAAACGGTTTCATCCTGCACCAATGGACGATTGAGGCACCCACGGTTTCGTCCGGCGACGGATTGTGGCATGTCACGCATGCCGACACGGACAATCCGGTCGATTCGGAGTTCTACACGTTGCCGGCGGTATCCGGAACGGCAGAGTCCAACTACCAAGGCGCCGATCTGGATTTTGAGCTAGAGTCCGGAAGTTTGACGTCGACAGAGCAAACCATGTACAGCGGTGATGTCGTTGGCATGACCTACACGTTCACCAAAGAGGGGGCGTCGGAGCCGGTGGTCGAGGGCGAAGATGAACCGGAGCAGTCGGACGTGACGTCGCCGCCTGTTGGTTGAGTTGCTAGTGTTTTCTCCGCTCGACGATGTCTCGATTCTTCTTGATGATTCTCAGGCAATCCTTTCCTTTTGCAGTCAACGTGGATCTAGCCATCAAGAATGATTCAGTGGCATCCAGTCTGGCAAGGGCAAGTCTATCGTCGTCCGGGGATTTCCGCCGAATGTGCCAGTTCGCAATGTTGATTTCGGCGGAAGCGAGGTAATCAGCGCGCTCTGGCACATTCGGTTGTTTTTCAAATAACTCCCGTTGTAGTTCGTAGCTCATTGTCAAGTGCGGAAGGGCCTCGTCGCTCCGGCCCAGTTTCTCGAGGTAATAGGCGACGGGCTGGTGCCCCTCTGCGTAGTCTGAAAGATTAACAGTCGTCTCGGGACCGCGTGCCAATAGGGATTCGCGAATCGCAAGCGCTGCAGAGGCATCCTCAAGTGCATCTTCCGGTTTGCCGAGCGCCAGTAAGATCTTGCCGCGCTCCAGATAGGCATGTGCAAGCAGGTCCTGCAGGAGTGGGTCGTTTGAAAACTGTTCTGCAAACTCAATCGAGGCGGTCGCTACGTCCAGCGATTGAGTATATTGTTCTGCCTCGCGAAGGACGCGGGCGAGGCGCGTCAGAGCCGCTGCATGTCCTTTTCGAAAGTCAGGCTCCGATGGATCGATTCTGACCAGGAATTCAATGGACTCTTGGGCAGTGGTTAAGAGGGCAATTGCTTCGTCAAATTTGCCGATGGAAGACAGATGTGATCCAAGTGATGAGCAACAGAAGACATGGCGGCGCCTCAACTTGACGTTTGTCGGGTTTTCGCTGAGCCCCTCCTCCCGAATCTTAATGGATTTTTCCAAGGACTCTTGCCCTCTCGCCTCCTGCCCCATCCTTAGACGCAATACGCCATCCCATTCCAGCGCCTTGGCCAGCAGTTGTTCATCATCAATCTTTGATTCGATCAGGGCCAACGCTTCGTCAAACTTCTCGGCCGATTCGATGTGATTGCCAATGCGGAAGTCGTTGCATCCCGCATCGATGAGGATATTGGCCAATTCCAATTCGTTATCCGGAGCAGTTCGGACGACGCGGAGCGCTTCTTCAAAATACGTGCGACCATCCAGGACAGCCACGCCTGCCATTCGCAGCACGCGTGCCAAATCCAGCGGACGTTCTTGCAATTGATCCGCGGCCAGCATATAGAATCGCTCTGCTTTTTCTCGATTACCGTTTGCTGCCGCGAGGTCACCCTGACGTTCGAGGAGTGACGTCGACAGTGATTCAAAAATCGGGTCTGACTGGGCGATCTCAATCAATTCGGAAAGCGATTCTTCCGCGTCGGCCAATACAATCTCGCGAAGCCGCTTTCCACCGGCGAGGCACTCGAGTTCTTCGTCGAGGTTGTTGACGACATTGTCCAAACCTTTGTATGCGACGCCGGTCGCCGCCCGGGCAACATCGCGCTCGTGCCTGACTTTGGCGACCGACCACGTCGTGGCGATGATCGCGAGAACCGCAGCCGCAATCGGAAATCGGTACTTCCGGATCACACGACGGGCGAGAATCAGACGTTGTTCACTGCGTGCCAGGACGATTGCGCCATTCAGGTAGCGTTCGATGTCGTCGGCGAAAGCGCCGGCCGACTGGTATCGCTCGTTGCGATCCTTGGCGATGGCGGTGGAGACAATCGCCTGCAGATCGCTGTCGATGTCTCGAGCCGGTACGGCATCTGGATTCTGGGCTGCACCGATTGCTTCCTTTAGCTTCTGGGGCTCCATGTGCACGATCTGTTGGAGCATGGCGCTTTGGACGCCGGATAGCTTTAGCGGCAGGGAGGTCGTCAGCATTTGAAACAAAACGACGCCCAACGCGTAGACGTCGCTACGAACATCCTGGGATGTGTTGCCCAACGCCCGCTCGGGGCTCAGGTATGCAAACGTGCCCATGATGCTGTGGGGCGTTGAGATCGTCTCTTCTTCGCCGAAGTCAGCCATGCTTTCGGTGGCCTTGGCCAACCCGAAGTCGAGGATGTAAGGCTCGCCCGAATTGTCGACCATAATGTTTGAGGGTTTCAGGTCGCGGTGGATGACTCCAGTTTGATGTGCCCGAACCACAGCATGCAGGATCTTGACGAAGAGCGCGAGGCGGTCCTTGAGGTTCAACCCGTGGATAAAGCAGTGTTCGTCAACGCGATGCCCCTCGATCATGGGCATGACAAAATAAGGCTGACCGTCGACCACGCCGTGATCGATGACTTGAATGATGTTGGGTAGCTGAAGCTTCGAGACCAGCTTGATCTCTCGCTCAAATCGTTTCAGACGCGTGTCGTCGAAGATAGCCTGTGTACCAAGCAAGCTTGCCGGAAGTAGCTTGATGGCGACGGCTCGGCCGGTTGAATCCTGCTTGCCCTCAAGCACGGCTCCATTACCGCCACTTCTGATAATCCTTGTGACGCTGTAACCATCGAGCGCATCGTTGAGCGAGCTTATGAGATCGTTGTTTTCGGGGTAATCATTCTGACGCATGACTAAGTCTTCTTCGCTCTGCTTGTTTTCTTGTCAACGCATTTACGATCGAATCACAGGTACTGCTGACAGTTGTACCACTTCGGCCTCCAAACGTGGTTCCCGCCGATCGCCTAACGTAAGCGTCACGGGAGTTGGCACATGCGATGACATGTTGTTTGGGGAGACCGATCCTCGCAAGACCGAGGCGGCTTAATTGCTAAGGATTTCGCACGTCGATACTTTCGACCGATCTTTGGCAGACACAACAAGACAGATTAGTCTAGGCTGCAGGCTGCGAATGCCCATCAATTTTAAGGTCGTCAAGATCCGCCACGACTATGGTCCCCGACCAAACAGCAGTGTCGTTTGCACAGGCACATCATATACCAATCAATGTGAGTTTTGGAGCATAACTTTCAGGTACAGCGGCATACCAGTGCCCGGATAGGTATACCCAGAAAACCACTGTCGGCGATGAAATGTTTCGTACCACGAGCTTCGGGATCGGCCCCAACAGGGCCCAAGGCGGGAATACCACGTCAGCACAGGCTTCCAAGTGCGTTTGCAATGGCCCACGACGGCTCAAAAAGGACGTTGCGCGCTTGGGCTTTCGGATGTGTCGATCTAATTAATTCAGAAATCGAAATTAAGGAAGCGAGCCGGTGAACTCGAGTTGCAGTTCCGCTGCGTCTATCAAGTCCACGTCACCATCCGCATCCGCGTCGTGGTTTGCGCAAGTGAGCCCCAGCCAGCCGCCGCCCGGACCGCTGATACAGTCGACGTAATTGGTCGCATCGAGGTTGTCGATATCGGCGTCGCCATCGTCGTCGAACGGGAACTGCGCGGCTGACACGGTTCCGGTGATGGTCAGAGAAAGGGCTGCTCCGATTGTGGAACCGGGAATGTTTTCGTCCGCGACGTCGAAGGTGTATGACGCCGAGTAGGCGCCGGCGCCATGGAGCGTTGGGTCGAGTTCGGCGTTGAAGTTCATGCTGGTACCAGCTGCCAAACCACCGAATGGTGTCGCGTCGATCGTCAACACGGCATCGTCGCCGGAAGGGGTGATCAAGAGCATGTCAAGGTCAGCAGTCAATCCGCTAAGCGATTCGAGGTTGTGAATGTCGAATGATTGCGTTTGTATTCCCGCTGCCGGTGGGACTGTTCCGAAATCGATCATCAGGGTGTTGGTGTCTGTGTCCGGGATGAACGAGGCCTCAGCGTGGTCGAATACGGTTAGTGAGACATCGATGATGTCATTGCCATCCGATGCACCTTGGCCAAAGGCTTCGCTTGATACGTCAAGGTTGTCAATGACGACCGAGCCGCTCAGCACACCGGCTGATGACGTCCCCGACGAAATGCCGACCGATATGCTCTGTTGCTGCGGGCCAAAGTCAAAAGCGTTAAACCGACCGGTGATATTCGATGTTGCATTGCCGAGGGCGGTAACGGAGTAGTACGTTGGGTCATCGCCGGCTTTGGATAGCGTCACCGATGTTGCCGGAGGTAGGGGGCCATTCACGATGATGCTTGGGAGAACCAGCGTTACGTTCGAAGCACCATCAACAGGTTCGACGGGCGAAACGTACAGTGTGCTGTCGTTGGCGCCGTCACCAAAGATGGACCAGACGAATTCGGGACGATCGACAAACGGACTGCGGTTGTGTTGGTCCTCGAAGACAAGATGATTGCGTCGGCGCTCAAAGAAGTCGGGTACATCGGTGTAGTGCCAACGGATCATCGAATCGAGATCGCCCATTTGATTACCCGATGGACTGCCGCTTACCAGCGAGAGCGTGCTCATGTATCGCGTGGCCGAGTAGAATTGGCTGCGGGCAATATCGCCTTTGTCGGCGTCACCCGGAAAATAGTAGGAGCCATCGTGAGCGTTGACCCCGGTAGCGCTATAGGTACCGAACGGTTTGTTTCCTCGCGAACTGTTGATGCTCGGGTTGACCGGGCGCAATGCGTGAGGATCGCCCAGGTTTCCTTTGGTGCCATTGCTTGCACTTCCGGGCTGACGCGATTGCGGCCAAACGTGTTCACGGTTCCAGGTGCTGCCGGCGTCCCAATTGCCTGGTACTGATGCCCGGTTGTAGGCGAGGAGGATGTTGCCAGGGTTCTGCGGATCTTCGTCATATCGAGCCGCACTGGTTTTGAAGTCACCATAGGACTGCTGGACGTGTCCACTCGTGATGATTTGTGAAAGCTGCGTCTTAAGTGTCAGCCCCACGCCTGTTGCCGATGCGTAGTATCCGGCCGGTGCGTCGAATTGATCGATGGGGTTCGGATTGGTGACTGTCACGATCATCGAATCGGTGTCGATCAAGCCGTCGGCATCTGTGATCGTCAGCGTTAGTTGATAGACGCCCGAGGCATCAAATGACGCCACGGCGGTCGCGGGATCTCCAGTTGAATTGAGCGGACCGCTTCGATTTTGCCAGCCGACCAGACCGCTTGTCGCAGCTGGCGTCCATTCATAATCGGCGCCGGCCAATCCTTCGACGTCATCGCCAAGTGCACCCGTGAGCGAAACCTGGACAACAGCGCCGCTCAGTTCAACGTTTTGATCGGCGCCCGCATATGCGGTCGGTGGAAACAACTGTGATCCGACGGCGAACGATTCAGACTCAACCGATCCACTTCCGTTCAGGGTGGCTGCTGCAACAACCGTCCAGAAACCCGCATTCGTCATTTGGACATTGGCAACACCCTGGGTGTTTGGGCTCTCGATCATCAACGTCTGCGTCGCAAACGCGCCACTGGTCAGTTCGACACTGACCGGGCTTCCCGGATCGGGTGATGTGGAAAGATCGACTGTGATTGAGGTGAACTCACCGATGGCAAATGAAGTGTTCGCCAGCGAGATGTCTTCCACTTGTGGACCTGTATCTCCCACGGTGAAGTTCCATGCCGGTGGTGTGATCGGCGTATCGCTGGTGGTCCAGTTGGCCGGATCGCCGATGGCCGTCAACAATGCGCCGGGCGTGCCCATTGTCGGGCCGCCGTAATATCCGTTGTCTACTTCGCTGAGATTGACGGCTGTCTCGCCTTCAACAAGTCCTGTTGGCAGGGCGGTCGTGTTGGATGATGTGGCATCGACGTAACCGGTACTGTCGAAGTGGACCGCATGGATAAACGTCGGACTTTCTGCCGCGCCGAAAAACGCAAT
>JAUIEW010000174.1 GCA_030429365.1 Phycisphaerae bacterium | reverse complement strand
CGACCAGGTCACATCAGCGACGATGTTTCGATTCGTTCAAAGGGAAAGCAAATGAGTGCAATCAGCACAAGCGATATTCGGGCAGACTGGCAGGCACATCTTTCTCACGTCGTCGAAACCGTGCGCGAAATGAGCACGCACACCGACCCGCAAGAGATGGTGCGTAACTACGGCCGACGCATGCGCAGCATGCTTCCAACCGATCGAATGATTGCGTTGAGTCGGCGTGGGATGGATAGTCCGAAGCTGCGCATCACGCGCGACAGCAACTGGGAAGATGAAGTCAATCCGTGGCAACAGAAGGATCGCCTGCCCGTCATTGATAGCGGCATCCTCAGCGAACTGATCTACGCCGACAAGCCGCAAATCTTCAACGACTTTCGCGTCGATCCGGATGACCCGGCATACCCGTACCTCAGCGATGCGCGCTCGGTCTTGGCGCTACCGAACTATGACAACGGTGTCGCGCTGAATATGGTTCTGCTCATGCGTTTCGAACCTGACGCCTACCGCGCCGAAGACTTCCCCGATCTGGTGCTTTCGAGCAATCTGTTTGGCCGGGCGACGCACAATCTCGTTTTGTCGCAGCAACTGAACACGGCCTACCGCGAAGTCGATCAGGAACTCATCGCCATCGCAAACATGCAGCGATCCCTGCTGCCCGATGAACTACCGCAAATCTCGACGATGGAGTTAGCCGCCCACTACGAAACCTCGCGTCGCGCGGGCGGGGACTACTACGATTTCTTCAAATTGCCCAACAACAAATGGGGCATCCTGATCGCCGACGTCAGCGGACACGGTACGCCCGCGGCAGTCATGATGGCCGTCACCCACAGCATCGCCCATTCGTTTCCCGATCCGCCCTGCTGCCCGGCGAAGATGCTGAGCTACGTCAACGAACGCCTCTGCCGCGCCTACACCGCCAACGGTTCGACGTTCGTGACCGCGTTCTACGGCGTCTACGATCCGGACACGCGCGAACTGTCCTACGCATGCGCCGGGCACAATCCACCGCGCGTCAAACGGTGCGCCGATGGCTCGGTGTTTTCACTCGATGCGGCTGGCGGTTTGCCGATGGGAATTGAAGCAAACGAAGACTACGAACCGGCCAAGCAGACATTTAAACCGGGCGACCAGATCATCTTCTACACCGACGGCATCACCGAAGCGATGAACCCGGAAGGCAAACTCTTTGGACTCACCCGCCTCGATGAAGCCATCGAAGACTGCAACCTCTACGCCAGCGGTTTGATCAAGTCGGTCCTCGATGCGGTGGACAACTTTGCGAAGGGCAGGCCAGCCGACGACGATCGCACACTGCTGACCGCAAAGATTTCGTAAGGGGACCAAACAGCGCCGTCATTCCCGCGCAAGGGGGAATCCAGGGGGCAAACATATTCAACACCAGCTGAGTACTGGCGTCCCTAAAGTGGAGGCTAAACGAGCAAAATGCTGCAATTGGATTAGAGTCGCGATTAACTTGCGACCTTCAGAATTGCGTCTGGATGTGAGCTACTCAGGGACATCGATGTAAGCGTCGCAATGCTTACAGTTCTCTACGCGACCACGAACCTCTCCCGGATAACTTGATGACTTGCCGCACTCTTCGCATTCGGCAACGACGGGTTCGGTCGATTTCGCATCGGTCTGCGCGTCACGATTCTTCTGGAATTCGACGAGAGCGATCCTGGCGTCATCGGTCTGCGCCGGATTCATTGAGCACACTTCGATGCCATACGGGGCGGCGATCTGCGGAACTTCGAATGTACCCGCAGCAAATCGATCTTTGACGGCTGCTTCGATCCCACGCTCCGCCAACCAATTGACGACAATGTCGGCTTCAGCGATATCGAAGGCGCGATAGATAACTGGCCAATCTTGTGACATGCCCGCAAGTGTAGCCTCAATGTCCGCATCTGGGTATCGATTTTGACCGGTTCAGCCCGGGTTTCGTCCCGATTGGCGTGGTTTTGGCCGTCCGATATCGAACACAAGGCTCGGAATTGAATCGCGAATTTCGAACCGCTACCATAGTAGGCAAGAGAGAAGTCGCAAAGTGAGGCCCCTGTGCATCGCAGGCGACAAGGGATAACCGAGAGAGCCCCCCACGCCCAACTCGCGGTCATCCTATGTACATTCGGAGGGAGAAGAGGGAACAGCCATGTTCAGAGCCTATGCGTGCGCCTTCGCAATGGTTGCAATTGTATGCGCATTGCCGCAACGCGCGGACGCTTCCGCCCAATTGATCCTCGACGGCCGCAACGTAGCCTATCAAGTCTCTGTCAGCGATGCCGGAGGTAGCCTGAATCCAACCGGTTCGATGGCACCTGCCAACCCGCATGACATGTTCGTCGGTGCCGCGATTTCAAATGTCGTCACCACCGCTGCCGAAAGCGCCAGCGCCAGTGGGCTCGCCAGCCAGACGTCGGGTTTCGTTTCCAACGGGCGCGGCGGGACTGCATTTACCTTTGACTCATTTCTGGCTACGGGCCGATCCATCGGCGAAGCGAGTGGGCAAGTATCCGGTGACAGCGCATCGGGTTTTGCCGAGACGTTGGCCAGCATCGATTTCTCGATCGACGCTCCGCACGATTTTTCGATCAAAGGAACCTTGAGCGAAGACCCGCAATCCAACGGCGGTTTTTCGTCCGCATCCTCAGAGGCTGTCGTCGAGCTTTTGCGATTCAGTTCAGGAAGCCCAATCGTCGCAGGTGCGTCAGGTTCTGGACCAGTCGCACTTGGCGGATTGCTGGAACCGGGCGCCTACCGGCTCGTATTCAGAGCGACTTCCGATGCGGAGGTCACAGGTGACGGCAACGCAAATTCAAACACTTCGTTTCAAGACATGACGTTTGATCTGACCGAAGTGCCCGAACCGGCAACGGGAATGATTTTGCTTGCGGGGGCTGCGCTCGTTTTGCGGCGCGGTCAGCGAGTCGGTTCGGAATTCTCAAGAAGCTGAATCGCGGACGCCTTCACGATCACGTAGACATCGCTACCGACCTTAAGTTGCATTTCATCCATCGCCGAACGGGTAATCTCGACCATCCAGTGCGGTCCCACATCGACCGACGCCACACATCGACCGTCGTCCGCATCGAGTCGAACGATTCTGCCACAAAGTATGTTTCGCGCGGAAAGACCCGTCGGTTTCTGGTTGGCCAATATGATATCGCGGGCGTAGACCATCGCGGTCACGTTTCTCCGACCGGTCACCGCACGGGCTCCCACTTCCACGGTTTGATCACCGAGATCACCAACAACCGTACCCTCTTCCGCTTTCGTCGGAAGAATCGTCAGCGGGAAGATATTCTTCAAAACGGGCAACCGATCGCGGTCGGCGGAAGCCATCGTCCCAAGCAACTCAGTTGGTATGCCCTGCCCAACGACTTCTCCGTCGCTCAACACGACAACCTCATCGCACAGATAGACGATGTCGCTGATGGAATGCGACACGTATATCGTCTGCATGTTGAAGGCATCCAGCACGCTGCGAATGTAACTAAGCGTCTTGCCCGACATGCGGCGATCGAGCCCGGTGAGCGGCTCATCCAGCAGCAGCAATCGTGGCGCGCTCAGAATCGCCCGGCCAATCGCCACCCGTCGCGCTTCGCCACCAGAAAGATGCCTCGCACTACGCTCCAGCAAAGCTCCCAATTCCAGCACCTCGACGACCTGCTCAAACGCCGGTCCCGTTCGATCGTGGCGGCTGTAGGTTAAGTTCTGGCGAACAGTCAGGTGATCAAAAAGCAGACCTTCCTGAAAGACATACCCAACCTGTCGTTGTCGGCAGGCGACGTTGATGCGTTTGGATGAATCGAAGAAGTCTGTGTCGTCAACGCGGATTGCACCGTCCTTCGGGTTCGTCAATCCGGCGATGCAATTCAGCAGCGTGGTTTTGCCGCTGCCCGAAGGTCCGAACACTCCCGTCACGCGTGCGCTTAGCGTTAGGTCCACCCGCAGAGTGAAGGATTCAAGTTGTTTCTGGAGGTTAACGCGCAGCATTGGTTTTGTGATTCCGACCCTTGCGAATCAAACATTCCGATACGAACACTGCCGCCAACGCGATCAACACCGAAGTCAACGCCAGCGGCCAAACGTTCCGCCCTTCGACCTGCCAATGCGTGTACATCGCCAGGGGAATCGTCTGCGTTTTGCCTTCGATGTTTCCGGCGACGATCAACGTCGCGCCGAATTCACCGATCGCCCGCGCCCACGCCAGCGTGATCCCGCCGACGAGTGCCGGCCAACATTGCGGTAGCGTGATCGTCATCCACACGCGAAACGGTGAAGCCCCCAGCGTCGTCGCCACCTGCTGCAGACGCGGATCGATGGTCTCGATCCCGGCGCGAAGCGTACGAACCAACAGCGGCATCGACACGATCGCCGAAGCAATCACCGCCGCCCACCACGTAAACGCGAGCGACTGCCCCACGTTACCCAATAGAACTAGCAAACCGATTCCAACGATGACCGGCGGTAAAACCAATGGCACCACGATCAACGTATCGACGCACGCCTTGAGCCGCGACGTCGAACGCGCCAACCAGGTGGCCAACAGCATCGACGGGACGAGGATCATCGCCATCGCGCACACCGACACCTTCAGCGACAACGCGACAGCCGTCCATTCACTTGAATTCAAAAACGCCAGCAAGCAATCGCCTCTCTTTGTTCGTTACCCGTTGGTCAGTCCGCATCGTGTCGCACCGGTACAAAACCGTGCCGCGTCCAAATGTCGTCCTGCTTCGAAGCGACCATCATATCCAAAAACGCATTCGCATCCGGCTGATTCGCAGATCGCGTGCACGTCGCGCCGAAGCAGGCAATCTTCGCCGATTCGGTCGGAAAACGAAACACAACGCTGCAATCGCTGGTCATCGCGTCGGTCTTGTAAACGATCGCAACATCTACCTGATGCGACTTGACGTATTGCAGCGCCACGCGGACGTTGTCCGCCAACACGAGTCGATCCTGCAATTCATCCCACAACTTCAAATCCTTCAACTCGCGTTCGGCGTAACGACCGGCTGGCACGTATCGCGGATCACCGATCGCGATCTTTCGCTTGCTCGCAAGCAGCGGATCCACCGAGGACCACTCCTCCTGCTCGCCCGACGCCACGATCACAAGCTGATTGCGGGCCAACTCCCTCCGCGAAGACTCGACCACGCCACGTTTTTCCGCCAGCAGGTTCATCTCAGTCGCGTCGGCGGATATGAACACATCGCACGGTGCGCCGCCTTCGATCTGTCGACGCAGAATCCCGCTGGCGGCGACGCTCGTCTCGACGATGATGCCCGTTTGCTTGGTGAATTCAGAGGCAAAATCCCGCGTCACGTCGGTGAGGCTCGCGGCGACGAAGACGGTCAGCGTCTGCTTGCGTTCGTCGGACTTCGGACGACACCCGACAACGCTCGCGAGCGACAAAATCAAAATGAGGGACCAGCGAACCATATGCGAACGAATCTCTCAGAATCTGGCGTGAACCGGCACCGTGGACTATGATCGAGCTCGCGTGAATGATAGGGGCATACGCAGTTACGAACCATACAGATTCTGTGCCCCGTAGGGTGGGCCGTGCCCACCGCCGTTCATACGTTTAACAACATGGTGGGCATGGCCCACCCTACGCAAACACTCTTCGTTCGCTTTCCCGGGAGTATTGGCAACATGGCCTTTACCGACCTTCGATCCTTCATCGAACACCTCGACAAACTTGGCCAACTCAAACGCATCACCGCGCCGGTCGATCCGATTCTCGAAATCTCGGCGATCACAGACCGCGTTTCAAAATCGCCAGCCGCCGGCGGGCACGCACCGCCCAAGACCGACCCATACCACGGGCAAGCCGGCGGGCATGCGCTGCTCTTTGAGAACGTGAAGGGTTCCGACATCCCCTGCGCGATCAACGTCTTCGGCAGCTACGAACGAATGCGTCAATGCCTCGGCGTGTCGAGTTTCGAAACGCTCGCCGAACGCGTCCAGTCGCTCGTCAAACCCGAGATGCCGACGACGCTGATGGCCAAAATGAAAAAGCTCCCCGAACTGGCCAAGCTCGCGGGCATCGGTCCGAAAGTCGGCAAGTCGGGCATCTGTCAGCAGGTCGTCAAAACCGACGACGCCAGTTTCTTCGACCTGCCCATCATTCAATGTTGGCCCCACGATGGCGAATGCGGTTATGGCGGCCGCCCCGCCGACGCCGAAAAAGGCACCGGTCGCTACATCACGATGGCCGGCATCTACACGCTCAACCCCGACAACGGCGAGCGCAACGTCGGCATGTATCGCGTGCAGGTCATGGACGAGAAACGCGCGGCGATGCATTGGCACGTTCATCACGATGGCGCCGCCCACTTTCGACGCTACAAAGCCCGCGGCGACGCCAAGATGCCGGTGGCGATCGTCTTCGGCGGCGAACCGGTGCTTCCGTATGCCGCCACCTGCCCGCTGCCGCCCGATGTCAGCGAGCTGTTGTTCGCCGGTTTTCTCAACGGCAAGGGCATCGAACTCGTCCCGTGCAAAACGATCCCGATGGAAGTGCCCGCCAACGCCGAGATCGTCATTGAGGGCTGGGTCGATACGAATGAACTGATCTGGGAAGGACCGTTCGGCGATCACACCGGGTTCTTTTCGTTGGCCGACAAGTACCCGCTGTTTGAAGTGTCGGCGATCACCCATCGGCGTGATCCAATTTACCTGACCACGATCGTCGGCTTGCCGCCGCAGGAGGATTACTACCTCGGCAAAGCCACCGAGCGCGTGTTCCTTCCGCTTCTTAAGACGCTGATCCCCGACATCATCGATTATCACCTGCCGATGTTCGGCGCGTTTCACAATTTCGTGTTCGTCAAGATCGCCAAGCACTATCCGATGCACGCCCGCAAGGTCATGAGCAGCATCTGGGGAGCTGGTCAGATGATGTTCAGCAAGTTCATCGTCGTGGTGGATGAAGACGTGGACGTTCACGACGAGCAGGATGTGATGTTCCACATCGGCGCGAACGTCGACCCGCGTCGCGACATGATGATCGTCGATGGCCCGCTCGATATTCTCGACCACGCGTCGCCCTACTACGGCAGCGGCTCGAAAGTCGGCATCGACGCCACCAGAAAAATCGAAGGCGAAGGAATCGTCCGCGACTTCCCCGACCTGTTAACCATGACGCCGGAAATCGAAGCGCTGGTGAGTCAACGGTGGAATGAATACGGACTCTGATCAAAGCGACAATCGCATCGAATGCGCCGACGCTGCGTTGTGCGACGAGGGCTTTGTGTGCATCGGTTGCGACTACAACCTCACCGGGAGCGTCAGCGAACGTTGCCCCGAATGCGGCTGTATTATTGATTGGGACGAAGTTCGACGACGTTCGCGATTTGAATCAGATCGGTGCGGCACTCATTGGGAACGCTATCGCGGCATCCATAAACCAATCGGTTTTCTGATCACCACACTACGTGCGGCGCTATTGCCCTGGCGGTTTGCACAGGACATTCCTACCGTCCCCAGAGTCAAGCCGGCAATGGCTTTTGCGGGCATCTGTGTAGCGATCAGCGTGGCAACCGCGCAACTCAGCTCCTCGCCTGATCTACCTGCTTACATTGCGTGGTACACGGGCGTGGCCTGCCACGTTCTCTTGCAGGTCGCGCTGCTCGGATTCCTGCTTCCACCGAGGTTTCTCAAACACGGATACCGCTTCTGGCTGGTGATCAGCCTATACACGACGTACCCAATCATGACCGAGGGCATCGCCCAGCCGCCGTACATCGTTTCCGGCTATAGCAGTATTTGGCCTTTCTACGGCGGAGCCAATCAGGGCGAGTGGATTCCAACACTGCACTACTACGTGTGGTGGGTTGGCTTGTTTCTAATCGCCCACGCCCGGGTTAGCGGCCGGCGCCGCACGTTGATCCTGCTCTTACTCATAGGCATTCCGGCGATGACATTCGTTTCAAGTTTCGCTGGCTGTGGGGTCGGAGAGTTTTTCGATTAATGTTCCCACCGAAGCCATCCCACTCATGACCTACGCATCAAGCAATGACGGCTGCCAAGTAGGCGGGCTATAGTAGTCAAACTAAGGACAGATCGATCTGTCGCGTCCGACCCCAACCGAGTTGACATGTATATCGTCGCGTACTCCCCGAGCTTGACGCACCCACAATACACCGGACAATGAAGTCGAGTGTTGAACGTGGGAACCGCCTTACCTAAGGACCGCGATATGCACATCCACTGCCCACATTGCGGCAAGCCGATATCAGCCGACAACGTGAACCTCGAATCCGCCATCGCCAAATGCTCGAATTGCCATGCGGTTTTCGGTATACGCGACGCCGTCGAGCAGGATTCGCAGCGCTATTCTCGCAACCACAGCATTCGCGAACCCGTTGCGATGCCCGCGCGATTCACCATCGAAGAACGCAACGGGAATCGCGAAATCGTCCATCGCTGGTTCACGCCATCGTGTTTCTTCCTCCTGTTCTTCTGCGTCTTCTGGGATGGGTTTATCGTTTTCCTGTACGGCTATGCGTTCGAGAAAGCCGACGTGCCGTGGTTTGTCAAACTGTTCCCGATCTTACACGTCGGTGCCGGCGTGGTGCTGACTTACTTCACGGTTTGCTGTTTCGTCAATCGAACGGTCGTTGAATTGGGAAGCCACTATCTGTCGATTCGCCACGAGCCGTTGCCCTGGCCGGGCAACAAAAACATCGACGAAAACGAACTCGACCAGATCTATTGTAAGGAACGCATTCACCGCGACGAGAACTCATCACGTTCGATTTTTGAATTGAGGGCCATGACAAGAGATGGCACATCGCAGAAACTCCTGAGCGGATTCAGCGAACTTGAACAAGCGCTGTATCTGGAGCAGGAAATCGAAAATGCGCTGGGAATCGCAGATCGACCGGTTCCGGGTTCGACTGGGTAAACCAAACTACGCACCGATCACATAAACCCAACCGACCGCCACATCGTCGGCATTGGTTTGAATGTTCTTGATGAGTTGATCTGCGTAGGGCGCGAATGACTTCCAGCGACTTTTGTCGGTTGTGGTCATCACTTCCGACTCCAGGTCCTGCGTGGCGTAGCCGGCTAAGTTCTTTCCGCGCCAGATGATCGGTACGTAGGTCTTTGGCGGATCGCCGACGGACATGAGTTCGAGTTCGACAAGAGAATCCAACTCGTCCATCTCATCACCAACCGCAACGATGAACACGCCCACCCCGCCCGGTCGGGGAATCGACCAGCCGTCGCTGGTGGCGTCGATCGGCAAATGAAACAGGCGCTGGTTTGCACGCGCGGGCTCAGCCACCTTCCAAGAATGCACAGTACCAACAGAGTCTCGATAGTAAACGCGGATATTCGACGGTTTCGACAGGATCACATCGAGGAACAATTCGTCGCCGGTCCGGGCGGCCAACTCTGCCATCGCGAGATCTTCGGCGCTAGCGCTACCCGCCCGCTCGACGTTCATGGTCAATTCAAGAATGCGGGCAGGTCCGCCGCTGATCACGCCCCAGATGCCAAACAATCCAACCATCACCAAGCCCGCAAGCACAAACGCGAACTTGACGGCTGGCTTCGACCGCTTGCCGTGCAGATAACTATCGATGTCCCGGACGAGCGTTTCCGCATCGAGATAGCGGTGGATCGGATCGGTCGCGAGCAGTTGTGCACAAATCGCTCGAAGTTCGGTTGGGGCTTCGGGGGCGGCTCGATCGATGTGGGGAATGTCGTCGAATTCTGAGAACGGATGGCTCAACTCAGCCAGCGGGCGCTCCGTGGCTTTCTCGCCCGACAGCAGCCGATACATCACCGTGCCCAGCGCAAAGAGGTCGCCGCGTTGATTGAGTTTGAATTCACGCTCCCGCCCTTCAGAACCCTTGCCCTTGGGCTCGCTCGAAGGAATTGCATCCATGCGGATGCCCATGCCAAACTCGGCGAAGACGGGCAAGTCCGACTCGTCGATCCAGACGGTGCGTTCGCTGATGTCGCCGTGGGTCATGCCCTCATTGTGATACGCAGCCAGCGTAAGGGCGCATTCGCGGATGAGGTGGGCGATCTGGCGATAGTCGCCATCGTAAGAAACATAGGCGTCGGCTAAGCTGCGTTCCTGCGGCGGCGATGTAACCAATACGGGTGCGCCGTCTTCGGCGACGAACGAGTCGCGGATCGGAACGATTCCGGTGTGGCGCAATTCGTCGGCGATGGCTTTGGAACCGCGCAGTTCCGACACGCGCGGCTCGCCGATCTTGACGTGAACCGGCCCGCCTCCACCGCGATCGTAACCGCGCCAGACCGTGCCGGCGTCGGTGACGACCACCTGCTCCGTCAGGATGTATGAACCGATTTGACGAGTCACGACAGCGCAATGGTCCGCACAGCGGACCCTACATGAGATACGGGTCTTGTTTGTCCTGGTCGAGCCCGAGTTCCTTTACCAGCTTCTTCACGTCTGCCGGCTTGGCCTCACCCTTCTGCACGAGCTGATACATCGCCGCGAGACAAATGTGCTCAGCGTCGACTTCAAAGTGGCGACGAAGCGCCGGTCGCGATTCACTGCGGCCGAAACCATCCGTCCCAAGCGAAGTCATGCCGTTGGGCACCCAGCGCTGAATCATATCGGGCAGCAGCTTCAAATAATCCGATGCCGCAACGATGGGCCAAGGCTCTTTCTCAAGCTGCTTTTGAACGTAGCACTTCGCCGGCTTGCGGTGGGCGTTGAGCATGTTCTCGCGCTCCACCGCCAACGCATCGCGACGCAGTTCTTTGTAACTGGTCACGCTCCATACGTCCGCCGCGACATTGAACCGCTCGTTGAGAATCTCCTGCGCACGCAGCGCCTCGCGGAGGATCGTACCGCTGCCAAACAGATGGACGCGCGGTTTCTTACCCGGTTTCTCAGCAGCGCGATACTTGTACATGCCGCGAAGGATCCCCTCTTCGACCCCCTTGGGCATGGGCGGCTGCTCGTAGTTTTCGTTGTAAATCGTGACGTAATAGAAAATGTCCTCGTTCTCGCCATACATCCGGCGGATACCGTCCTGGAGGATGATCGCCAAT
>JAUIEW010000443.1 GCA_030429365.1 Phycisphaerae bacterium | reverse complement strand
AGCCTCTCGCTTCCCTACGTTCACGACGTTCATCCCTGGGGACAAGATTCTCTGATTTTCGCCGGCGACTTTGGCGACATCGATGGCGTTACACAGCAAAGCATTGCCGTACTGGTTGGTGATTCGTGGGACTCCGCAGGTGTAAACGTCTCCGGCCGTGGCGCCGGTGACATCGTTCTCGATGCGATCCGCACGGTGGAGACCGCTGGAGACACGCTTTTCGTCGCGGGCGACTTCAATTCGCTGGGTGACGGCCCATCTCAACGCATAGGTGTGATAATTTCTGGGCAAACCACCCCGCTTGGCGATGGCCTCGGCGACGATGGATCGAACGACCGTGTGTATGATCTGCTGCACTCCGACGAGGGCCTCTATGCTGCCGGTAGATTCGACAGCTCTGGCGCGACGCGGCTAAACAATGTCGGATTATGGAACGGCACCCAGTGGCTCGCCCTGGGCGACGGACTCGGCTCGCGTGAGTTTGACAGAATCGAGTCGATTGCAATGAGCAAGGACGGCATCCTGTACGCTGGCGGCACATTCACTGATAACCTCACCGGCGCTGCGGGCCTTGCTATGTGGAACGGTTCAACTTGGGCGGCTCTGTCTGGCCCGCCGAACGGCGGTGTTCAACACGTAGCCATCGACAGTCTGGGGCACTTGATTGTCGCGGGACGGTTCGACTCCGTTGGAACGGTAGCCGCAAATTCGATTGCGCGATGGGATGGAACCAACTGGCACGCAATCGACGGTGGCCTGACCATCGCGACGCAAGTCGAGGATCATCGCTTTCGGGACGAATTACGCATCAGCGTGTATCCGAATCCAGCGACACGAGAGGTGACCGTCGAGCTTAGTGGTGCGGATCAGGTAGCTTCGATTGTTATCGCAGATGTCGTCGGGCGCATCGTGCGTCGGAACGATGTGACAGGCAGTCAGATGGTTCTTGACCTAAGTCACTTTGCCAGCGGCTTGTATTTTGTCCGCGTAGAGTCTGAGACTCAATCGACGGTGACGACAATCGTCAAGGTTGCTTTATGATGCTTACCCTGAGTTTAAACGGATGATTGTTCGGCGCAATTGGTAACGAGTCGTGCGGCAATCGCTACGATGCTTCGCGCCGTTACGAAGGCGACATTTGCCCCGGTTGCCTTACACCTTATGCAGCGGTAACAGAGTCTGAATCAAGTGAATCTGTCGAGGCAACAGTGGTCAGCGACATCGATGGCGTTGTCGCGGTAACACTACTATCAGCCCCTCTTATCTTTGCGTGGGTATTGTGGCTCTTACCCCAGTACGACCTCCCGCGTTTGATAGTGCTGTCGGCTGCCTTCTTGGTCGTTGCTGTATTCGCACCGCTGATAAAGATGTTGTGGACGCGACGCCATTTGATTGTGCCTGGCCTACGCAGGATTGTAGGTGGCCCGGCAGTTGTTCGGATCAACGCAACGGGCGTAGAGGTGCGGCGGCGGCGTTGGACAACGCAGTGTAACTGGCAGGACATTTCAAGCGTTCAGCAGTACCAAGACCGGGGCAACGGAGAACCTGACGAGTTCTACTTTGACTGCGTGCTTCGAAACCGCGACAAAGTCTCCATCGACGATAACTCAACATGGGCTGTCTTCGACCGATTAAATAGGATGTCGTCACACACACTCGAAGCGCGCTTGACCGGCCCCGCTGTTGTGGACGACCGGAGCGGCGACGACCCTTTGAAGGTAGTCCCTCACGGGCAACGGTAGCTGCCAATGATGAGATCACATCTACGAGTTGCCGCTGTCATCATGCTCGTCGGTGCGGGCTGTGGAACTGACGTAGCGTCAACCCACGATCTTGTGATTAAGAATGTCACGCTGATTGACGGAACGGGTGCCGAGGCCCGGCCCGCTGTTGACGTTGCGATATCCGACGGCCGAATCGTTCGAATCGCGACGAGCGCCGCAGCGATCATGGGGACGCAAACGATAGACGGATCCGAAAAAGTGCTGATTCCCGGCTTGATC
>JAUIEW010000442.1 GCA_030429365.1 Phycisphaerae bacterium | reverse complement strand
CCACGTTTGCGATCTACCATATATCCACATTCCGGACATACACCGGACTCATTTCCCGTTAGGTTGTAGCGACAGTTCAAACAAGTGACGCCGTCGTCGATGACCGTTTTCCAGCGCAGGAATCGGTAAATGCACCACGACGCTAACGCCGCAAGCAAGACAAAGCATGTCGCCCCGAGGAAATCGTCCCACTGAACCGATTGAAAATGCGTCAAACCGGTCGATCGCGGCGTTCCCAACATTCGAATCGCTTGTTGCGCACGCCACCAAACGTACGTATAGGCTGCACCGAATACGATCAGCGCTACAATCGCCGCAGCAAACCCCGACAACCGTTCACGTTTGATCTTGTTCGCCATCGTCGTGTCTTCCGTGATCGCAACGCCCCATTCAAACTACGGCAACGAAGTTCCGATAACACATTGAGCGCGCACTTTTTCGACAGTCGTGCGTTAAATTTTGATTGCTCACTGACCGCGCTCAAATCGTCGCGTCGCGCGGTTGTAATTTTCTGTCGGATCGTGTCTAAGTTTGAATCGTCGCATGTATTTGGCTTCACATTCGGCTCGCGCGCACGATACCTTGGGTGCACGCATGCAACTTCGCGGAACGCCCCCCACACGTCGCGTGGTTGCAGCCGATTCGAGGACGGGAAGGAGAGCACAATGAGTGCGCGCACGGCGCGGCCAACCGACAATCAATCTGCATCTTCCGCGAGGGGCCGCACGTGGATTGTACCCGCCATCTTTGGCGTGATCGCACTGGGCGTTGGCGCCGCGATTTGGATGCAAAATCGCCCGACCTCTCCGAATCCAATCAGCCCGCCTACCGAACCCAACGTGCTGCTGATCACGATGGACACGACGCGGGCGGATCACCTCGGATGCTATGGTCATCCGGACAGCATCACACCGAATATCAACCAGATCGCCCGTGAAGGCGTCTTGTTTGAACAATGTGTGTCGGCCGCACCGGGAACGTTATCTTCGCACGCATCCATCCTCACCAGCCTTTATCCGTATGTCCACGGCGCTCGCGACAATGTGGGTTACCGCCTCAGCGAAGCCAACACGACATTGCCCGAAGTCCTTCATGAGAATGGATTTACGACAGGAGCCTTCGTCTCAGCCACCCCGCTCCATCGTCGCTCGGGCGTCGATCAGGGATTTGAGACATTTCGCGACGCCGATACCGAACCCATGCTGCTCGGGTCGACGACAGCCGATCGCGCCATCGAGTGGCTGCAACAACATGCCAACGAACGTCTCTTCGCCTGGGTCCACTTTTACGATCCGCACTTTCCATATGAAGCGCCCAGCGATTTTGTCACGTCCGCGCCGAATCCTTACCTGCGCGAAATCTCGTACATGGATGCCCAGATCGGACGCATCATCACCGAACTCAAGCGATTGCATCTATACGACAACACGATCATCGCACTCGTCGCCGACCACGGAGAAAGCCTTGGTCAGCATGACGAAATGACGCATTTATATTTTCTGTACGACACAACCATTCACGTCCCCTTGATTCTAAAAGCCGGTGGGCTGCTCCCGCAGGACCTGCGAATCGAAACGCCGGTTCGAACAATCGACATGGCGCCGACGCTGCTATCCATGTTGAACCTGCCCGCGCTTCCGGTCAGCCAAGGCGCGAATCTCGTACCGCTGATCGATGGCGCCGTGGACGCACTCGAAATCCCGGCGTATGCAGAAACCATTGCGGGCAAGTTGACGTTGGGCACATCCATCCTCCGGTCGCTTCGCATGAATCAATGGAAGTACATCCATGCACCGCGTGCGGAGTTGTACGATCTGTCGCAAGATCCGCGCGAACTTGAAAACCTCGCGGCGAAATTTCCCGACCAAATGCAAACCATGCAGGAAACGCTACGCAGTTTGATTGCAGAATCCCCGCAAATCGGCGATAGCGAAGATCATGCCGCATCGATGGACGCGAGTGAGTTGGCCCATCTCGAAAGCCTGGGCTACGTCGGTGGCGATCAG
>JAUIEW010000173.1 GCA_030429365.1 Phycisphaerae bacterium | reverse complement strand
GGCTGCCATATGGAAACGTGATGCCCCAAGGCACAGTCGCCGCACCGTTGGGCGCCACGCACATCCCGCCCCAGCAGCAACCGTTCAGCAAACACCCGATGCGACCAAACGCCAAACCCCATGCCGCACCGGGAAAGAGAATATCCAGATACATCCGCACCGACACGCGTTTCATCGCGAGGTACGTCACCGTGCCCAGCGCCGCGCAGATCAACCCGCCGTAGTACTCAAGCCCGCCACTGGTCATGTTGAGCGCCGCGAGGATCGGATTCGGCTGGTTGGCGAAGCTCGTCTCCCAATAGTGCAGAACGAAAAACAACCGACCGCCGCCGACGCCGCAAAGCAACGAGACGAATCCGACGTTCAGCACAATATCCGGGTCGGCTTTAACGTGTTCGGCCCGCCGCATGCACAACCATACGCCGGTCAAGAACCCCAGCGTGAGCATCGCCCCGTAACTCTTAACGGGCATGTCAACGAACGGAATGGTGAATAGTTCTGGATACATAGATCGTTAGCTTGAATGACGTTGAAAGAGGCCAACGCCTCCAGGTGATGTTGCAATGTAGGGTGGGCCGTGCCCACCGTCGTTTCCTGCGACCGCAATGGTGGGCACGGCCCACCCTACGAAGTTTCGCCAATCCGACGATTTTCGCTCGCCGCATCCTAGCGGGCGGGTGCGGGTGCGTCCACCGCTACGTTGTCGATCAGCCGCGTCTCGCCATAAAACGCCGCGACGCAGATTCGCGCCGGCCGATCGATTGTGGCGAGTGAATCAAGGGTGATCGCATCAACGATTTCAACGTAATCGATCCGATCGGCCCCGCTTGTTTCAATCTGGTGACGAATGTTTTGCGCCAGGATGGCCGCTTCGGTGTTGCCCGCCTTCACCGACTTGACAGCGCCGGCCAAGCTCGCGTAGATCGATGTTGCGTCTTGTCTTTGCTGTTCCGACAGAAACTGATTGCGACTCGAGATCGCCAGTCCGTCCGCTTCTCGACACGTCGCACACGCCACAATCTCAACAGGAATCGAAAGGTCAGCCACCATTTCCCGCACGATCATAAGCTGCTGATAATCCTTCTCGCCAAAGAACGCGCGATCGGGCCCGACGATACCGAAGAGCTTCGCGACGACCGTGCACACGCCATCGAAGTGATTCGCCCGCGAGCGGCCACACAGACAATTCGATAATTTTTCCACATGAACTCGGGTCTTAAATCGCGTGCGGTCGCCATACATCTCCGAAACACTCGGACAGAAAACGAGGTCGGCTCCGCGCTGCTCGCAACCCGCCAGGTCCGCATCCAGGGTGGCTGGGTATCGATCGAGATCTTCGGTCGGTCCAAACTGAAGCGGATTGACGAAGATACTCACAACGACGACATCGCATTCGGCGCGGGCCCGTTCGATCAACGCCCAGTGTCCGGCATGAAGCGCCCCCATCGTCGGCACGAAACCGATCGACCGCCCCTCCCGCCGAGCGGCATCAAGCGATTTGCGGACGTCTAAGATGGTGTGGGCAATGGTCATGGGCGCGATTCGGGGTTGCGATCCTGAAAACGATGCGAGCATCCTATTCGCAGATTCAGCCAAGACAACAATACCGCCCCATTTGCCCCCTCCCAAATCGCGTTGACACCCTCCGATCGGGCTCATATCGTCGCCGGCGGAAAATTCATCCCGTTTGCACTAACCCAACCCGTCATACCGGTGTCTACTCCATTGGAAGACTCAAAGCGTCAGGAAAACCCGGATTCACTTGATCAATCGGAATTGATCGAACCCGCCCAGCAGGACGCTCTGTGGGTCATCGCCAGCCGATCGGGCGATCTTGGTGCTTATGACCAACTGGTGGAGCGACATCGGCGTCAGGCGGTTTCGGTGGCGTTTCGGCTGCTCAACCGCATCGAAGACGCTTCCGACGTGGCTCAGGATGCCTTCGTCCGGGCGTTTCAGAATCTCGAAAAGCTCGACGAGCCAAGCAAGTTCGCTGGCTGGCTGATGCGGATCGTGACGAACCTGTCGCTGAACTTTCGAAAGTCGCGGGCCCGACATCAGATGGCCGACGTCGACGACACGCTCAAGTTCGACGCTGCCCCCCGCGATCCGACCGGTGCGAAGATGATCACAGCCGCTGCCGACGACTCGCTTTCTCAGCAGGAACTCAAGCGGGTGGTCCGCGAAGCGATCGACGATCTTCCGGAAAAACAGCGCACCGCTCTGACGCTCTTCGCCCTCGAAGGACGGTCGCAAAAGGAAGTGGCTGACATCATGGAATGCTCGATCGAACTCGTGAAGTGGAACGTCTTCCAGGCGCGTAAGAAATTGCGAACGATGCTGGCTGATTATGTTGAAGACTAGCTTTGTTGAAGATTAACGACAGACAATGAACGCCAATTCAAACCAACCCAATGACGACACCATTCGCCAATTGAGCGAATACGTGGATGGCACGCTCGATCCGAAGGCGGCAGTCGAGTTGATGCAGCGCGTCGCGACGGACCGCGCCCTGCAAAAAGAACTCGAAGCGCTGCGGGCGGCAGACGCCCTGATCAAAACGCATCAGGAAGAGATGCCCGAGATCGACTGGGATTCGTTTTCAAATTCGGTTCGCAAACGGATCGAAAAATCGGCGAAGAATCAAAAGCCCCGTTCGCGCAATCTGATATTCCGCGTGTGGCGACCGTTGGCAGCCGCTGCAGTTCTGGCGATGTCGTTCACTGCGTTTCTGATGGTTGAGCGGAACCCGAATACACCGCCGCCGATCCTTTCCAATGCGACCGTGAATGTTTCGGTCGATCGCCCCATGCAAGCGGCGGGCAGTCAGGCGTCGCCTGGGCGGGTGGTCGCATCGGTCTCGCGCGATCGGCCAGCCGAATTCGCGGCGCTGGGCTCTGAATTCGTTGGGCCGCCCTACTACGAGCGGACCATTCTTGTGGCGACCGGATTAAATTAAACCTCCTTGCCGAACCCGTTTCGTGAGGTCAAGCGATTTTGAAAATGACTGGACGAACCATGCAACGAATGATTTTGCTGATGCTGCCGTTGTTTTTAAGCACAGATGTACATGCCACCGGTCCGACCGTGGCGGAGCGCCTCGATGCGGGGCTGACGATTCGCCTCGAAGACTTACCGATTGCCGACGCCTTCAATCAACTGGCGAACAGCGCAGAGATCAAGATAAACGTGGCGCAAGATGCGATCAGCGCCCTGCCATACGGCGATCGAACCAAGATCACCATGGTCCTTGACGACGCCACGGTGCGGATGGGTCTCGACGCGGTTTGCAACCAGCTCGCACTGACCTTCGAAGCGTCAGCCGATTCTGTAACCGTTAAGCCGGCGCCCGCACTTGCACGAATCGGACGGGCTGCGACCTGGGACGAAATCGACACGCTCACTCAACTGCATGCAACCGACTGGTCCAACGCGGACCAAGTCAAACAGGTGTTGTCTGATCGATTGAGATTCAGCGGGATCGAAGGTGACTTTGATACGAACTGGAAAAAACTGAAGAACGCAATCAATCCGCAACGTGAAGGCCCGATCGACGCAGCGCTGACGGAAGGGTGCAACGCGTCCGAATGGACGTGGTATCCGGAGGGCAACCAAATTGTCGTACTGCCGTTAGAGGATCAAGTCGCCCGCCAACTCGAACGGGTTATTTCCATCAAGCAATACGGCGCGCCACTGGCGAACATTCTGCAGGAATTGTCGCGGTTGGCTCACGTGCCCATCGAAATGAAGGGAAGCGCCGCCACGACGCTTCCGCTTGAAATCAAAGACAGTTTCACGCTAGTGGCGGACGGCATCAGCATTCGCGAAGCCATCGCCCAGATCACGATGGCCGCCGACCTCGATCACGTCATCCGCGATGACAAGGTCATTCTTGTTCGCAGCGATCGGGTCGGTCCACCGTCGCGTCGACGACGTGGAAACAACGCCATCGTCGGCGCCATCCGCGTGGAAAGCCAGGACGGCGGATTCACCTATGACTGGTTCATCCGCGAATCCGATCTGACGCCCGAGGAAAACGCGAAACGCGAACTGCAAGTCCAGGAAGCCATCAAGGCGATGAAGAAAGACCTCGAAAAGGTGGCGCTGCCTGAGGACGATTGAAACGCAAGACAACCAAGCGGCTCTGTCGAAGCGCACACGCTGGGCGCAGCAAGTGTCGTCAATGATTATTAAGGCTTTCGACGTCAGATTATGACGTGGTCTGCGACGAGCGTTTCATCCCGGAAGCCTGGCGTGGGCCTGACTTGACAGAAATCTTGCTGCTGCTGGACGCGGACCTTGAACGCGGCTTGCTCGTAACCTGCTCTTTGGCTTTCTCGGCTGCGTTTTCGAAGAAACTTCCCAAGCCGCGAATACGTTCGTAGCGCTTGCGAAGCAGGGTGTCGACTTTGTAGCGCTTCAGTTCGCGAAGGGAATCAGTGAAGTACTTTTCGAGACTGGCGATCGTGGCGGCTGGATCGCGATGAGCGCCGCCCAACGGCTCCTTGATCACCGAGTCGATGATATTCAAACGGGACAAGTCCTTGGCCGTCAGCTTCAACGACTCTGCCGCCAACTTGCGCTGCTCGCCGGTGCGCCACAGAATCGCGGCGCATCCTTCCGGCGAAATCACCGAATAGAATGAATGCTCAAACATCGCGACGCGGTCACCCACGCCGATACCCAGGGCGCCACCGCTGCCGCCTTCACCGATCACGCAACAAACGATCGGCGTCTTCAACCGCGACATTTCCCGAAGATTGACGGCGATCGCGGAACTGATGCCGCGCTCTTCCGCTCCGATGCCCGGGAATGCACCCTGCGTATCAATCAGGCAAACCACGGGCAGACCGAACTTCTCAGCCATCTCCATGGCCCGAAGCGCTTTGCGATAACCTTCCGGGTGGGCACAACCAAAATTGCACGAGATGCGCTCGGTTGTGTCGCGGCCTTTGTTGTGACCGATGACCATGACCTTGTGCGGACCGATTCGTCCGAACCCAGTGATGATGGCTTTGTCGTCGCCGTACAACCGGTCGCCATGGATTTCGCAGAAGTCGCGAACCATCGTGCCGAGATAATGGGGCGCGAGGGGTCGCTGCGGATGCCTTGCAACGAGGACCGTCTCCCATGCCGTCAGGTGCGAATACAAGCGCTTGGTCATTTGCTTGAGACGCTGGCGCAACTCCTTCAGGTCGGCGGAGAAATCCCGCCCCCCTTCGATCTGGTCACGCTCCAATTGTTCGATTTCCAACTGGATGCGGTAGAGAGGCTTCTCAAATTCCAGATAGCTCGCCGCGTTGCCTGACGCCAAAGGCGTTTCGGTCATCGTTTTATCATTCATGTTGATTTTCTCAGCCGAAGGTCGGTTCGGAGCCGGGGCCCGTGACCTTGGAAAGTTTGCTCACCAAGGGGGGAAGCATAGCATGCTCAAAGGATACCTCAAGAAAATACCCGCAAGCCCGCCAAAACGTTGCACCCGATAACCCGCGATCACCATAAAAACATAAGTTCAGACCCAAAATAACGTTACCGCTACCTGACATCGGCCAGCGGACCCGAAATTGATCACCCCAATTGAACATCGCCGTTCCGCCCCGGTAACAAGTTCTTACGGTCAAAGCAGTTCCGCCGAATCCGCCGCCACCTCCCTTGAGGGGCCTTGGTCGGACTGCCAGGGCCTATCGCTCTGTCACGGGCTTGGGGGTTTGGGTCGGCCAAAGGTACTCCCAGAACCCATGTACAGCACGCCTGACATCCTTCTCGATCACACAGAAGCACGGTACGAGGATCAACGTCAAGAAAGTCGCAAACGCCAAGCCAGCTGCGATCGAAATCCCCATCGGGATCAGGAATCGGGCTTGGAACGACGTCTCAGTCAGCAGCGGTGCGAGCCCGAGGATGGTCGTGATCGACGTCAATAGAATCGCGCGCAGGCGGGACATGCCCCCATCGATGACGGCTTCCACGATGCTGCGCCCTTCTTCGACCCGCTGATTGACGAAACTCACGAGGATCAGCGAATCATTGACCACAATACCCGTCAGCGCCACCAACCCTATGATCGAAAACATCGTGAGCGGATACCCCATCGCATAATGGCCAGCCAACGCCCCGACAAATCCGAACGGGATCGCCGTCATCACGATCGCAGGTTGCGTATAACTTTTGAACAACGCGACCAGCAGGATGTAGATGCCGGCAAGCGCCAGCGCCCCATCTCGCTTGATCGAACTGAACGATTTTGCGAACTCTTCGGACTGACCGCCAAACCCGAATTTGATGCCTGGCCAATCCCTCGCCCAACGCGCAAGATCCGGCCCCATCGTCGCGAGGATCTCGCGCGAGTTGGCGCGATCATCGTCCACATCCGCTTTCACTGTGATGGTGCGCATTTGATCTTTGCGGCGGATCGTGGCGTATCCGACACCATCGCGGATTGAGGCCACTTCACGAATGGGCACAAGGTGGCCGGTCGGCGTGGCGATGCGCATTTGTTCGAGGTCAGCCATCCTGGCCCGTTGAGCCTCGGGGTAGCGCACCATGATCTTGACGTCTTCGCGGTCGCGTTGAATCTTGCGAGCTTCCAATCCGTAGAATGCAGCCCGGACCTGGGTGGCGAGACTCTCCGTGGTCAGCCCCAACGCTCGCCCGGAATCGAGCAGCTCAACCAGTACCTCGCGCTGCCCGGAATCGAACGTGTCCTCGATGTCGTAGACGCCTTCGAACTCATAGAGTCGCGCTTTGACGCGGTTGGAAACAGTGTGCAGTTCTTCTGGATCCTCTCCGGAAATCTCAATCTGGATCGCGGCTCCACCGGGTCCGCCGTGGACCGAGCGGAATGTCAGCGAGTTGATCCCCTTCAGGCTGGCCGTTCGCGCTCGCATCTCCCGCAGCAGTTCGTCGCTGGATCGCTCGCGGGTTTCGCCGGGTTCCAATTCGATGATCATCTGCCCGAGGTGCGAGGCACTGGCATCACCCCCCTGCATGTTCATATCGATTTGGCCGCCGACCAGCGAAAAGCGGGTCTTAACTTCAGGGAAACCTGCGGTTGACCTCTCGAGAAAACGCATTTTCTCATCGGTCTGCTTGATCGTCGAACCGATCGGCAGTTCCAACGCAACGATGAGCGAGTCCGCATCCATCTTCTGGATGAAGACGGTCTGCACGCGATGCCCCGCAACCATTCCAACCGCGATCGTAAGCAGCGCAAACGCGATCGACACCGACACGTAACGGTACGCGACAGCCGCCTCCAGCAATCGCCGGTAACCTCTCTTGAGTTTCTGATCGACGAACCAGATTTGCTTCTGGCGCAATCCGTCAAGAAACAAACCGATGCGTCCTTTGCTTCTGCCGCGTTTCTTGCTGCGGGCCGCCCGTTCAAACGTTTCCGCCAAGTGAGAAGGCAGAATCGTCAACGCTTCAAACAACGAAATACCGAGCGACACGATCACGATCATGGGAAGCACACGCATGAAGTCGCCCATCATGCCCTTGATAAACAGCAACGGCGCGAACGCCATCATCGTGGTGGCGATGGCGATGGTGACGGGCATGGTTACTTCTTCCGAACCGACGGTCGCAGCCAACTTCGGTTCGAGCCCTTCTTCGATTTTCGTATAGATGTGTTCGCCGACGATGATCGCATCATCAACGAGCATCCCTAGGACAACGATCAATCCAAACATCGAAATGAGATTGAGCGTGATCCCCCCAACCTGCATAAGCGAAAACGTTCCAAGAATCGCCAGCACCAACCCCATCATCACCCAGAACGCCACCCGCCAGTTCAAAAAGAACAGCAAGGACGCAAACACAAAAACCAACCCCCAGAAACCATTGCGTTGCAGGAGGTCGAGACGTCCTTCGATGTAGACCGACAGGTCCGAATGGGTCTTGAGTGATCCGATCTTCGGATAGGGTGAAGCGTAAGCGTCGTCGTAAATCTTCTGAAGCGATCGTCCCTGACCGGTCAACTTGCTCGACCAGGGGATGTGGAAGGGTTCGTGCATCTTGCCCGCCACCATCGCCTTGACCTTGCGAGCGATGTCGATGGCATCCTGTTCGTCCGTCTTGGAGACCATCACGCTGACGCCCGGCTTGCCGTCCATCCGCGAATACAGGTCGGTGTCTTCAAACCCGTCCACAACTTCGGCAACATCGTTCAGTCGAACCAGGCGACCTGTCGTGTCGGCGCGAACGATCAGATCCTCGATTTCAACACCGACCTCCTTTTCGCCCAAGGTGCGGACGGCCAAGTTGGCGCTGCCGGTTTTGATCTGCCCGCCGGGAAGGTCCATGTTGCCTCGGCGAATCGCTTCAGAGACCTCCATGAAAGACAGGCCGTACTTGAGCAGTTGCTCGGGTCGAACCTCGACGCTGATCTCATCGCGCTTCGTGCCGGAAAGGATGACCTCCGTCACCCCCGGAAGCGCCAACAGGTCGTCGCGCAGTTGCTTGCCGAACGCCTTGAGTTGCACGTCGGTCATGTCACCGAACAGGGAGACGTTGATCACCGGCAGGGTCGGTTCGAATCGGGCGACGACCGTTTCTTCCGCTTCCTGCGGGAAGTCATCGCGCGGGATCGAGTCCACGGCGTTTTTGATGTCGGTGACCACACGATCGACGTCATCAACTTCGTTATAAAGCTTGGCCACGATGACACTGGAGCCTTCGCGGATCGTAGACTCGATCTTCTCGATGCCCTGAATGTTTTTGATCTGTTCCTCGATTTTGATCGTGATTCCCTTTTCGACCTCGGATGGTGATGCACCGGGATACGGCGTGTTGATCATCACCTGCTTCGGACGGACTTCGGGAAACATCTCGCGGACGAGGGTAAACGCGCAGTACCCGCCGCCAATGATGATGGAAAACATCAAGAGATTGACGAGGATTGGATTCTCGACGCTTAGCTTGGGAAGCGATTTCACCGTTCGCCCTCCCGATCCATCGCCAAACCAACCGACGACGCGTCCTGGTCAGCCGCGACGGGGTCCGGTTCTCCCTCTAGTCGCACGGGGGCATCATCAAAGAGCACGTCAAGGTTGCTGACAATGACCTGATCGCCAGGTTTCACGTTGCCTGCAAGGACCGCGTTGTCCTCCAGATACCGCTCCACTTCGACCACGCGCTCATGGGCCTTATGACCGTTGGCAACGAATACTCTGCCATCCACGACCGCGTGCCGCGGCACCATCAATGCCGCAGCAAGAAGTTCGCCATCGACGGCGGCTTTGACGAAGTATCCCGGTAGCAAGGGCATGTCCTGCGCGCGATTGTCGACCTCGACGTAGACGCGATAGGTGCGGTTGAGCATGTCGGCGCTTGGCGCAATGCGGGCAACCGCCCCGTCCCATCGCACTTTGGGCATGCTTTCAACATAGAGATCCACGCTTGCCCCGACCCTGGCTTGGGCGCGCGTGGATACCGGTAGCTCGATTGGAATCTCGATGCGATCAAGATTGAGCATCTCGAGCATCGGTGTCCCCATCTGCACCCGGTCGCCCACGTCAACGCTGATCGATTCGATCTGACCTTCAAACGGCGCTTGGATCTTGCAGCGTTCAATGTTGAGTTGGGCGCGCTCAGCCGCTGCTTCTGCGCCAGCCCGGACGGCTTGCAGTTCCAGTTTCTGCGGTTCGATCAATGCGATTTGGTTGTCGATCTGTTGCTTGGCCCGCAGCGCCACCTGGTAGCGAAGTCGCGTGCTATCGCGCTCGGTCTTGGGAGCCGCTCCCTTGGCAAACAACCCTTCGACGCGTTCATATTCGTCGCGCGTCAGCGTGAGATCGGACTCTGCAATTTCCAGAAGCGATCGCTGGTTTTGTAGTTGGACGCCAAGCTGGCGAATCTGGGCATCCTGAGTGGCCATCCGACTTTCGGCTTCGTGCAATTCTTGAACGTACTGTCGATCGTCCAGCCGAATCAGCACATCGCCCTTGGCCACCCTGTCACCAACATCGATGTTGTTGACGCGTTCGAGCACCGGAGCGCTGACTTCGGCTGTCAGTGTTGCCCGCTTGTCCGCCATGGCGGTGCCATATCCGCGCAGCACATCGCGAACACGCTGCGGTGTCAGTTCAACCGTCGCCACGATCGGCGCCAGCGACTCGATTTCACGCTGAGGCGGTGTGGGTCTCGTTTTTACTAGGATTACAAATGTACCAAGTCCGATCACGCCGAAGATGGCGACCAGGACACAGGACAAAACGATTTTTCGCAACATAGTTTAAGGCGTCCCACCAATTCGAGGATTTGAATCAATCGGGGATTATAAGCTTCGCCAATTAGATGGACATGGCCATTCTTGCGGATTCCCACAACAACCGACGATCATTGCAAAAACCCGACACAGTTTGAATTACTTATGCTACGGGGAAGCAGGTGCGGTGAGCACGAGTTGAGACCATCCGCGGCATCGACGGACACATCAGCGACAAGAATTGAAGTCTAGATGGCCAGCCAAGTCTGCCATCTCTGGCGCGCATCATCTTTGGTGTATCCAACACCACACTCTGGACATTGATGTGGGTCTGGAAGGCCACGAAGACTGTAGCCGCATTCCGTGCAGAGCTCGAAATGAAGGGATTGGGCGAGCGCTCTTAGCCGACGTTTCCGCAGCCAGATGGTCGCAACCACCCAAAACACCCCGAATGCGGCGGTGATGCAAAATGCAGCGGCTACGATCGAATTAAGGTGGTGGGCCGGAACAGCCCGCTGGTACTGACCAATCTGCGAGACAATCGAAAACGCCGTCACTGCAATCACGGGCAAGAACGCCACAAGAAAGTGCCAAGCCGGTTTGCGCACCATGCGGGATGCGCCTCGGGGGACGACATAAAGCTTACGTTTGTTCAAAACCCTCTCCTAGCCGGAGTAAAACAGAACGCTTCTAAGCCAATCGCAAAGGTATTCGGCAGTCACCAAACAATATTTTACGTCCGACGCAGAAATCCCATGTAGGGTGGGCCGTGCCCACCAAAGCAAACGGCAGCGCCCCGTTCTAGACGTCCGCACGAGGATCAATGCTAATCTTGGGATCACCAGTCCAATTGGGCGCGAGCCACCCCAACTTCACGTGCCGATGCACACTTGACCACTCCCATTCACCCGGCTCTGCCACGTATCCATGTTTGACGGGATTGAAATGAATGTAATCACG
>JAUIEW010000172.1 GCA_030429365.1 Phycisphaerae bacterium | reverse complement strand
TGAAGGTGGTGAGTCGCCTCCGTCTTCGACCGTGGCTGTCCGCAGACCGGCAACTGGGCAGACGGATATCCTGGTGGTCAACGGTTACGATCGCCTGCGCCGCCAGCAGAATCCGGTCACGCTGTTTACGCAACCGCCGGCTTATGCCGGGTTGGCTCCGCAGCGGCCTTTGTGGCGAAGCATCAACGCATTCGACTACGTAAACGAATACGGTGACGCGATTGCGGCTGCTGGACGGGGATTCGATTCCTGCGAGAACGAAGCCGTCGATCAGGCAGCCGTCGCGCTGGAAAACTATGAAATTGTGATGTGGAACGCCGGCGCGGAAAGTGCCGAAGACACCGTGCTGACAGCGTCAGAACAGGTGGAAATAGAAGCCTACCTCGATGCGGGCGGCGGGTTCTTCATTTCAGGTTCAGACATCGCATTTGACCTGGTGAATCAAGGGAGCGGAGCATCGTTTGCGGGCACAAGATTGACGATGTCTTTCGTGGATGATGATGCCGCGACATTCAATGTGAACACAGAAGCTGGTGGCATCTTTGCGGCATTGGGAAGCTTTGACTTCGATCCGGCATCTGGTGCGCGGTACGAGGTTTACGAACCCGATGTTCTGGGAATCAGCCTCGGTGGCGATGGGGCGCTTTCATATTCGACGGGCGGCATCGCCGGAATCCAATACGACTCGTTGACCTACCGGACTGTGACGTTTGGATTCCCGTTCGAAACGATTTCATCGGCGTCGGTTCGTGCTGATGTGATGGCCGAAGTGATTGCGTTCCTCGATGGGGCGACTGCATCGATTCAGTTTGACGCGGATGGAGACGGGGATGTTGATTTGTCGGATTATCAGTTTGTGTACTTCTGTCTTGCGGGGCCAACCGTGACCTATCCCGAAGGCAACATCTGCTTGAATGGCGATGGGGACGGTAATCGAACCGTTGACTTGGTTGATTTCTACTTGTTCCAGCAGTTCTTCACCGGTTCGTTGCCGTAACGCAAGGCGATTCCATCGATGCAAAACAAAACGCCATTCGCCGACGAACCGACGAATGGCGTTTTTGTTGTTTGGTTGTAGCTTAAGCTGAAGTCTATGGGGCGACGAGTTCCTGGAAGATTCCATAATCGACCAGGTCGAGGTCGTTGTCGCCGTCCAGATCGCAATCGAGGCAGAGGTTGCCATCGGGAAAGTTCACCGACGGTCCAAGAAGGCATGGACCCATCAATGCAAAATCGTCTGCATCCACATCGCCATCATCATCGATGTCGCAGGGGACTGGCGGTTGCCCCAATTCCACATCAATGCGGGTTACTTGTCCGGCCAACACCTGGACGCCGGTGACAACGTCGCTACCCACGCCCGGCTTATCAAATGACAAAGTATACGTGCCCGGGGGGACTTTCAGCATTGAGTAAAGTCCATCGCCAGACGACAGCGCGGTGTATGTGGAACCGTTTCTGGTGACGTGTGCGTCGACAATGGGATTTCCAGTGCCGAGTTCGGTGACGTTTCCGATCAGGATGCCATCTGTGGGTGTGTCTTTCCATGGCATCGATGGTGTTGCGACGGGCGTGTCATATGGGCCGCCTGGATTCGAATAGACTGGCCAGAAATTGTTGTTGTTGAAATCGCCATAGCTGAAGACGACGTTGCCTTCGCCACCCAGCGAGCGCGTCGCCGAAATCTGACTGACCAATTCTGCGACACCCAAGTTGTCGGTTTGTCCGGCGTATATATGGCGGCCGGCATTGTTGGCGACCCAGTCCGGAAGCACTTCACTGAAGTCAGGATTTGCACCGCCATCTGCCCAGTAAATTTGCGGGGCGATGAAGTCCTGAGCGCCGGCTGCCAACCATGCTTGTGCATCTTGATACACGCAGGTCTTTCCGTAGAAGAAACCACACGCAGATTGCGGATAACCGGGATAGCGACTGCCTTGATACAGACCCAAAGGCGCGGAACTGACTTTGATCGACGGATCGACTTCCATGATTTGTGCATAGAGATCGCAGAGCATTCGTGTGATCTGATCGCGCGTCCAATCGGCAAATCCAAGACCGTCGGGATTTCCTTCGCCAGCGAAACGTGCTTCTGATATCGGATCGTGAGAGTATTCCGTGCCGGGTGTGCGGATGCGGTCAAAGTGAACGCCATCGATATTGTAGTTTTCGACGACGTACATGACTTGTTTGCGGGTGTAAGCACACGCATCGGGGACGCCGGGCGCGATCCACGTGTAGCTTGACTCCTCGCATTGTACAGGCGTGCCCGACTCATTGTGAACGAGCCAATCGCGTGCGCTGGGATTGTCGGCGTCAAAGTGATCCCAGAAAATGTGGCTCAACGAGTACGTTGGTTTGGTCGCAGGAACAGCGCAGGTCGCCTGCCATGCGACGTGTGTGTTGATGTATGCATGGAATTCCAAGCCCCTAGCGTGGGCCTGATCAATCGCAAACTGCATCGGATCGAACGATCCCCAGCCGGGTGGGGCATTGCCATTGTTCGACAAGATGTTCGACCATACTTCGAAGGGCGACGGATAAAGCGTGTCGGCTTGACCGCGCACCTGAAAGACCGCCGCATTGAAGTTGTGCGCTTCGAGGTTGGCCATCATGCTGGTGATCCGGGATTGCACGGTCGAGAGGCTTGTGCTAGGCCATTCGAAACGTGAAATCCACATGCCGCGAAATTCCGGTTCCGGTTCAGGCGCGCCCAACGTAAAGCGCACGGCGTCGGCTAGCACAACGATTGGCGACGCATCGTTTCCAAGTGAAACGTAACCAGCTGTACCAGAGTTGAATGCAAACGTTCCAATGGAATTCCATTGGCCGCCATTACCCTGCTGATTGACTTCGACGGTCGTTGATCCGCCAGCATGATGTACCGTGAACGGTGCGTTGGGGGAACGGTTGCCGCCTTGCGGGTAGTAGACTTCGACGAGATAGTCTCCAGGTGTTGCAATGGTCGGGCGCCATTCGACTTCGGCAGTTCCACCCCCGACGACGTCGATGAAACGATAGTCATTGAGGAATTTGTCACTTGAAGAGCTGCCGGTTGTCCACGTGCCGGAATTTACCGCAAACGCACCGTTGCCATTGTTGGTGTTGTCGTTATCGATCGTAATGACTTGGCCGATCGCCAAGGCGGGCGATGCGAACAAGATGATTGCGATAGATCGGATCAGGTGCATTTTCGATATTCGTTTGATCATCAGATTTCCATTCATTCGTTTGGCTGCTGCGTTCCCCGCCTTTGGCGGTCATGCATCCGGCTTATGGTTATTCGTGCGATTGGCGTTGCGGCTTACATTTGAATGTTGCGATGTAGTCCGTTAATTGCCCCCGTTTCTTGCAATCTTGGCTCGGAAGTTCCGAGAATCTGAGACACTATTGCATCGGCAATAAGTTCATGCGGCGAATCAATAGAATTTGTCCGTGCTCCAGATTATCAAAACGGGCCTGTTCGATGATAGCATTCTCCCTTGTAAAGGTTCCAGCCCGACCGATTGCCTGTGATTATAGACCCAGAGATCGCATAAATCTTTTGACAATAATGTGTTAGACGTGTTTCCTCGCGGGTTCAGGCACAACGTCCGAGAATTAAGTCTCTTCTTGAATTTTATTTCGCTTTCACGTTGAAATTAGGCCAACTCGTTGGTTAAGATGCAATTAAGGAGCTGTGAAAGAGAGAGAGCGTGCTGCGCATGGTGGAGACCATGCGGTATGGCGCTCTTCACAGAAGCCCCATATCGCAAGTCCCGCCTTCAAGATTCGCCTTCCAAATGGTCGGGCGATTCCTCGATTTGCCATGCGATCACCATCCGGTCGATCGTTGGTTAATGCGCATCAAATTTCGTGGTCGGTTTGTTGAATTAGTGAAAGTGCTTGATCTCTCGAACGGGCATCAGCGCTCTCGGGTGCGTATCACAAAAGGAGGAGTAGGAAATTATGAAGAAGTTACTTGCTTTGGGGATTGCGATCGCGATTGCCCAGCCGGTGATGGCAACGGTCATCGTTAGCGAAGATTTCGAAGGGTATGTCGACACCGCGGCCATGCAGGCCAACTGGGGAAACACTGGTCTCGGAACGCTCGACAATGGATTCGGCAATCCAGGGCAGTCAGCAGCCCATCCGGGCGGCACGGTCAACAGCTGGCAGGGTTCAGCCTTCTCGCTTGTTCCGGCTGCTGGTGCTGAAGTCGTACTGACGGCCGACATCTATGATGACGGCACGAGTGCGAACGAGCGTATGACGGTTGGTCTCCGTAATGGTGCGACGCCGTTGTTTGAAATGGGCCACTACAATGGCACCACAGAGCACTATCACGTTCGCGTTCTGAACATGTATGGTGGCGAGAACTGGATTCCGATCTCGGCTGGACTCAAGACTTCGTCGGGTCAGCCGGCTGGCTGGAATCGCTATCAGGCGATTTTCACCGAAACCTCTTTGACCGTCACGATCGACTTGGGTGCTGACGGCTCGATTGATGGCACGTTCGTTTCAGCTGGTGCACCTTCGGCCAGCCCCTTTGTTGACTTGCGTTTCGGCGGCCCGTCAAACCTCAGCTCCGGAGGTGGTGGAGCTTCATTTGACAACATCACCCTCGAAGTCGTTCCCGAGCCGGCAACGCTTTCGCTGTTGGCGCTTGGTGGTATCGCCGTCCTGCGTCGTCGTCGCTAATTGCATGTGAGGTTATAACCTCGCATCCAGTTGCGATTGGATCGCAAGAGGGTCTTTCAGCTTGACTTTCTCGAGATCGCTCCGTTGGGTTCCGACGGGGCGATCTCTTTTTTTGTTCAGGTTGAAGCGAGTACCGGGGTTCACGGTCCCCGCGGGGTGGTTGCCCCATCGTGGCGTCCGGTAATCGGCGTCGAGAAGAGCGGAAAAAAGTCGGAAACTGAATTATTCCCTCTTCCATTGAATGCGCCCTAATGGCTACAATAAAAAGGGTATTCGGAGAGGAAGCGGTTGCGCGCTGATCGCAAGACACTGTTTCAGTCTCCATCGTGAATGTATTCACGCTAGGCAACAAGGGAAGCGAACTGGGAGGGGCGAGAAGGGGCACGTGTGCGACAAGTCAGGGATTTGTGGTCGTGTCGCTGCACACGTTTTGGTCGATGACGTTTTGGTGGTCAAAGATTATTTGCCAAACACTCTCCCGCCGCGATTCATCGAAACATCCACACGATTCGCTTAACCGCCAACCTCGCTGCTGCGTGAAATGAAGTTGTGGAACGATCAGGAATTTTGTTCACAGAATTCTAAACGGAAAAGGAGCAAGGAAACCATGCGCATCGTAAGTCATCGGAACGTTGTGCTCGGCTGCCTGACATGCATTTTTGCAGCGACGGCATCGGCGCAGTTTGTGTCCGAAACAGTTGACTTCAACCAGGCCCCAATCGGGTCACCCGAAAACTCGCAGGAAATATTTCGCACACCGCAGTTTTCGCCGTCAACTTCGGATTACATCGTTCCAAACTCGTCGGGAAGTCTCGACAACAATGCCACGTTCCGTGATACGGCGGCTGCACCACCCACCCCGGGCAACGTTGCAGCGCTGCATGCCGTTTTCAGCTGGCTTGATGCAGCCGATCCCGATGCATGGGTGCGACTGACATCTGCCAATGGTCCGCTCACACCGAACCCAAGTTTGAACACCGCGGGTAAGGTGCGTTTTATTTTCACGTCGTTGATCTTTACGTCGGATGTCGGACTTGCTCTGGGAATTCGTGAGACCGGTGTCGATGTTCCTCAACTGTCGGATGGCGGAACAGCCGGTCCGATTGAATGGGTCGGCGTGACCACCGATTTGACGGTCATTCTTGCCAACTCAAACGGAATCGAGTCCATCCCAGCAGGTGACGATGTTCTCGTTAACTCGAGCGGCGTCGAGTCGATCAACTGGGGGCCGAACCGTATTCTCGAAACGACGCCTGCAGGAGACGACGTAGCGACGACAGGTTTCATCATTGCTGGTGATGGCGGGCGCGTTCCTGTCCCGGCGATCACCTTGTCACCTTCGTTCTTCGGGCAGTTGGTCGAGTGGGATCTTGCAGCCGGTACGGTGCGGGTTTCGAGCGACACGTCGCCGGCGAACTTCGGTGCACCCGTTGGTGGTTTCGCTGCATTCACCGGAAATGCGACGTTGGCAGATGCGCCAAACGGGCGCGGTGTGCTGGAGCACCTGGTAATCACCAACGTAACCACGAATCCGGAAGTTACCGTTCAGATGGCCATCGATGATCTGAGGTTTGAGTCACCTGTCGCTGACCCGGCCGTCGCGCCGACGCTGGTCGAGCCAATTGTGGCGGGAGACACATCAGTCACGGTGACCAATCTCATCCCCGATGTAAATGAAGTCCGCGTGTTTAGGAATACTCAGACGACACCGGAACGAACCGTCGCAGTCGCCAACAATGACGATTTGGAAGTGACGCTGCTCTCGCCGGCAGTTGCGGACGATGTCTTCTGGGCGAAGCAGGTCTCAGCATTCACCGGAACGAGCGGTTTCTCAGAGCCGGCAGTGGCTATTCCTCCGGGACTGCTCATCGTCGAGACGTTTGATGATTACGCGTCTGAGGCAGAGCTAAAAGCCGCATGGCCCAATTCGATCGCAGAGCCGACTGACGAACTAACGCTCGAGTCGGGTAACGCGGTCAGCTGCAACAACTTCATCCAGGAATTCAACGAAAATTCGACGACGTTTGCCGAAGCACGTTCGTATCGTGGATTTGGATCGGCCAACGGAACAGACGAAACGCCGCTCCGTGCAACGTGGCGCTTCCGTCACACAAGCACAAGCCCGAACATGCGTACACGGTTTGAGCTCGCACGATTTGGAACGGGCGACTGGTCGCCAGGTCCGCGCGGCACCGGTTCGACTGGATTTACGTTTACGAATCAGATCGCAGGACCATTCCTGACTGATTACAACGTATGCATCCGTTCGGACTTCGATCCTGATGGCGCCGGGACAGTTTTCGTCCTGGATCCAGGAACGAACTATTACACGGCGGCGACCGGTGTGGTCCGGACTCCCAACGTGTGGCACAAGTTTGAAGTCGTGATTGAGACTGATTTCATCAACTATTACATCGACGATCAACTCATCGAGTTTGCCGGCCTGCCGGATGGCGTCCCGCGCCCGAACGCAAGCCCGTATGAATTCGTGATTCTCGGTGTCGGTGTCAGCACGAACTCCGGTTTGATGCAGTGGGATGACATTGCCGTCACGACCGGATCACCGGTGCTTCCGTTTGGCGATCCGCCCCCGTTGTCACCGGAAATCGGTGGCTCACTGCTGCCCAACGACACCAGCGTGTCGGTTGTCGACATCAACACCAACGCCACGCGCGTCACGGTGTACGAAAACGCGACATCGGTTGGATTCGTCAATTCAAACGGTGGATTTGAATCGACCTCGATGACGATTTCTGTCCCGCCGCTCAACAATGGCGCCTTGGTTACCGTGCGACAGACTGTCGGTGGCGTTGAAAGTTGTGATTCGGTTCCGTCACCAGTGGGCGCCGTTCCCGGTTCACCCACTGTCGTCACGCCGATCCAGGCCGACGACGCGACGGTGACGATCGAGGACATCGATCTTTCAGCAACGCTCGTCACGGTTTATGCCAATAGCAACGCCATTGGCTCAATTGACCCCAACGGGGCGTCGACGATTGATGTACCGGTCACGCCTTTGGTGGCGCTCGATTCCATCGATGCGACAGCCTCCAATCCGATCGGCGAAAGCGATCCATCGGAAGCGTTTGAGGTGGGACGCGGCAACGGTGTGTTCCTGCTTTCGGTTGGTGTTCGCGAAACCGGCGGGGCTGGACCTGTGGGTGACAATGCCGGTACCGCTAACGGTATCGAATGGATCGGACCTGCCGAAAAGATCGGCGGGGCTCCGCAAGGTAAACCGGTTACGCCTGGACCGAGTTGGCAGGCCATGACGTTTGATCCGAGTGTTGATGACATCCTTGCGTTCGCAGGTTCAGGCGCAAACGGCACGATCGATCAGACGTGGGGTGCACTCGAGCACTTCGCAGTCACGGTGGATGGTGACAATCCGGACCGATCAGTCGGTGCGTATGACATCTACATCGACAACATTCGAAGCGGTGGTGTGCTCTTGACTGATTTTGAAGAGTTCACGACCGGTAGCACGAATGTGTTGCTGAGGACACCGAGCTTCTCTGGTTCGACCAGTGGCCACCTCAATCCGCCGCCAAACTCGGTTGAGATTGCGGGCATCGGTAATCCAGGAAAATCGATCAACACCCAGTTCTACTTCGTCGATTCAGGCGAGAACCGTTGGGTGCGTTTGACCACGAACAATGCCGCGAATCTGCCCAACCCGTTCATCCGGTTGGATCAGCCGCTCACGTTCGACATCCTGGTTCTTGAACGCCAGCCCCCAGCTGCTCCTTCATTGGAAAGCCCGTTGGAAGCTGGTGATACGTCGGTGACTGTGAACGACATTCTTCCGGACGCGACGTCGGTTGACGTGTTGGCCGAAGGCGCTGTCATTGCCTCGGTCGATCCGATGGGTGCATCCAATGGATTCGAAATCACTGTTCCGCCATTGGTACATCTGGAAGAGATCACCGTTCGCCAGTCAACCGCCGACGGCGTCAGCGCCGCCTCACCTGGCATTGAAGTGGGTGATGGCAACGGCGTCGTGACCCTCTCGCTTGGTATTCGTGAGACCGGCGATGCGGGCCCGATTGGATCCGAGGGTACGACGTTGGGTAGCCTCGAATGGATCGGTGCTTCAGGAGCAGCCAGCGGCGCCCCGATTGGTTTGTCGCTTTCTCCGTCAAACAGTTGGCAGACGGTGACGTTTGATCCAACTGGCAACGTGACTGGATTCACCGGTGACGGGGTGTTGGACACGGCAACTGGAACGCTTGAGCACTTGGCGATTTCGGTGGATAACCTCTCACCGAACCGTTCATCAGGCGTCTACCGCATGTACATCGACAATGTCGTTAACGTCGAAGCCGGGCCTGGTGACACCGATGTGGTGATCACCGACTTTGAAGGCTACGCATTGGGTGACGAAGTGTTGTTCCAGGAACCGACGTTCTCGGGCAGCACGAGTGGCAACCTGCTCTTCCCGCCGTCGGCTAGTGCGAACAGCGACAACTTCAACAACGGTGGCACGCGTTCGCAGTTGGTGACGTGGTTCTTCGTCGATACGAACGAAGGACGTTGGGTGCGCTTGACGACATCCAGCTCCGGCGGTGGCGAAGTTCCCAACCCGATCATCGATTTGACCAAGCCGGTCCAGATGGACATCCTTCTGCTTGCCGGTTGTCCGACGGCATTGGGTGACTTCGACGGCGACTGTGACATCGATGCTCAGGATACGGTTGCATTCAATGCGTGTCTCGCAAACGGACCGGATTCATCTGCCGGTACCGGTTGCGTTTGTGGTGACTTCGACAACAACGGAACCGTTGATCTCGAGGACTACATGG
Organism: Phycisphaerae bacterium; assembly: GCA_030429365.1. Classification (GTDB taxonomy): domain Bacteria; phylum Planctomycetota; class Phycisphaerae; order UBA1845; family UBA1845; genus UBA1845. The sequence goes on along the minus strand of JAUIEW010000172.1, from coordinate 1,738 downwards.
GATACCAGGAAGCAGCGGGTATCGAAGACGGTAACGGTGGAACGATTCCGGCTTGCACGCCGTAAGCAACCGAATCGACTGTCTTTACTGACGTAAACAAAACCCCTCCCGATGCGATGCTGCGTCGGGAGGGGTTACTTTTTTAGGAGTTGTTTCGATCTTGATTGCAGAAGAAGGGCGAGCCCCTTTTCTTTTTACCCGTCGTCCTTATTGGAGAAATCGACCTTCGGGGCTTCCTTGGCGGCTTCGCTGACTTGGAAATATTCCGCCTCTTCGACGCCGGCCAATCCGGCGCATAGACCTCCCAAAGGCCTTCGCTTGAACACGTTTAGTTGTTCAACCGAATCATTGTATCTCTTGCGTTCAACAGACAAGCGATTCTCTGTACCTTCTAACGAGTCTTGGAGTTTCATGAACGAATCGTTGGACTTGAGTTCCGGATAGGTTTCACGCAAAACAAGCAGCCGCGAGAGAGCGCCTTCAAGACCTTGCGCTGCTTTGATTTGTTCTCCTCTGGAGTTGCCCTTGGCCGCGTTAAAGTATGCTTCGCGCGATTCTGCGATGCCGAGAAATACATCCTTCTCTTGGTCTGCTACACCCTTAACCGTTTCCACGAGGTTTGGAATCAGTTCGTATCTTCGTTGAAGTTGATTCTCAACCTGTGCCCAATTGGACTTGACCGATTCGTCTAGCTTGATGGCCTTGACGTATCCGGAATAAGTCATGCAGCCGCCGATGGCAAGCGCACCGACAAACATGACCGCAAGGAAGGCCAATAGTTTCATTCCTGATTTCATCATCGAATCTCCCGATTGAGTCAAAGTCGCGCCACATTTTGCGCAGAACTTCGCGTCCACTGCGTTTGACGTATTGCACGCGTTACATCGATTACCAGCTGGCACCGCCACCACCTCCTCCAAAACCGCCACCGCCACCGAATGATCCACCGCCGAAGCCACCTCCGCCCCAACCACCGCCAGAGCCACCCCAGCCTCCACCGCCGCGGCCACCAAATACCATGCCCCAGAGAATCCCCTCGGCGACGTGTCCACTCCAATGCCGAGCGCCGCGCCGTCGATAAATCCCTTGGATGATGAACAAGACGAAGAAAAGAAACGGCAGGAAACACCCGCCGAAAACCATGCGTACCTTGCGCGCTTCGTCATGCCTTCTGACGTTGAGAAGCGACTGGCGATTGCCCGATAGTTTCACATTCGATGCTTCGGCGATTTGATTGGCAACGGCGACGCCCAGTTCGCGCAGGCCGGTGCTGTAACTGCCGGCTTTGAAATACTGTTGGGCGACGGCGCGCGAGGCACTGCCGCACCATGAGTCGGGAAGTGCTCCTTCGAGACCGTATCCGACCTCGACTTTGACCTTGCGATCGCCAACCGAAAGTACGATGAGGACGCCGTTGTCTTTTCCCGCTTGACCCAGTCGCCAGTTTTCTGCGTGGCGAATGGCGAAGCCGTTGATGTCTTCGCCGTCAAGTGAGGCGACGGTCAGAATCTTAACCTGGGCAGTAGTCTTCTGCTCAAGTTCCTTCAGTGTGGTGTTGAGTGTCTGTTCAGCTGAAGCGTCAATAATCTGGGCGTTGTCAACGACGAATATGCCGGGGTCGCGCACCGTAACCTCGGCGAGCGCCGGCATGGCGACGAACAAGCAGAAAAGCCATGGTAATTGTCGAGCATGATTACCAAGCATCGGCAATCGCCCCCAATGCTTCAACGTCCTGATA
>JAUIEW010000171.1 GCA_030429365.1 Phycisphaerae bacterium | reverse complement strand
CGTCGATTTTGAATACGGACTGCTCGATCGCCAAGGCTCGCATGGGTCGGCATGGGGAGGTATGTGGGATTTCGACAACTCCGGTTTGTCCGTCGGACTGCGCGGCGAAATTCCCGTCACCAACAACGCCCGCGAGGCGCAACTGCGGAGGGCAATGCTGGCCCGCGTCCAACGAATGTCCACGCGCAACCAGCGCGAGATGGCCATCCGCCAGGAAGTCTTCGACGCACTCGATGTGCTCGATCAAAACTGGCAGCGCATCCTCGCCGCCCGGCAGAACGTCATCGTCTCCGGCGTCAACTACGAAGCCGAGCTAACCCAGTTCGAAGAAGGCCTGCGAACAATGCGCGAAGTCCTCGAAGTCCTCACGCAACTGGGCGACGCCCAACTCCGCGAAGTCAAAGCCGTCGTCGCATACCAGGTCGCCCAAATCGATCTCGCGTTCGCAACCGGCACCCTGCTCGGATACGCCGGCGCCGGATTTTCTTCAATTCCGGTGACAACCGATCCCCCGGCGGCATCCGATTTATCCATGAACTAAGCCGAACAAGGCATTTTCTGACGGCGACGGCGTCGGTTCATTGGTTCACGACTTAACAACACTTCGCTTTTGATTCACTCTACAAAAGGGCGACCGACGGGAATCGAACCCGTACCCTCGCGTTCACAGCGCGATGCTCTCACCGTTGAGCTACAGCCACCATCAGCGCCGGCCGACACGACGCATCCATCGCATCGCACCGACCGGCGCGGGTTTTCAAAAAAGGCCACACTTACTCCGCGTCAACCGTCGTCGTTGGCCCAGCTTCCGACGAGGCTGCGCACCTGGCTCGACAGGTCACCGTTACCGAATACGAAGGTTGATCGCGTACCAGCCAGGACTTCAGCCAGTTGCTCCAGTTCCTTCATGCGCGCCAGCGTTGGATTCTCCGCCAGCAGCTTAGCCGTGTTGGCTTGACTGCGTGCCGCTGCCGTTTCCTCTCGCCTGCGAATCAAGTTCGCCTGCGCCGACTTCTCTGCTTCAATGACCTGGTTCAAGATCGTCTTCATCTCGCCAGGCAAGATGATGTCCTTCAAACCGACGCTCTTGATCGCCACACCGAATTCCTTCGCCCGCTTGGCGAGCGCGCTTCGCACCTCACCGCTGACCGATTCCTTGTCGGCCAGCAATGCGTCGAGCGTACGCGTACCGACCGCGGCCCGCAGAAACAACTGAGCCTCGCGGTACAGCGCCTGCGCGTGATCGCTAACCACCGTGACCGCCAGCAACGAATCAACAACCTGGTACGCCACCAGCAAATTCACGCGCAACGTGACCTTGTCCTTGGTCATGATTTCCTGACCCGCGACGTCGGCCACCTGCTCGCGACGGTCGATCGTCTTCCACGTCACCTGTCCGACATTGTTCCAGAAGACGTGACGCCCCTTGCTGAGCGTCTCGATGATCTTTCCGTCCTTGATCAAAAGCGCGTCTTCGTGCTCGTCAACGTTGACGGCCTTGAGCCACTTCGAGCTACCGAAGAGCGAAACAACCGATTCGATCTTTGGGTGCTCCAGGCGCAGGTTATTCGAGTCGAAGATTTCGATTTCGATCTTGTATGGTTCGGTCCAGAACGCATGGCGCCCTTTACCGAGGATGTACGCGAGGCGGCCATCCTTCCACACAAGCCCGCGCTCGTGGTCACCGAGTTCGACGATGTGCAGCGCGGTCCGCATCTCCTGATTCTTGACCAACAGGTCGAGAATCTTGTGCTCGAACTTGGTGTCGAGCGTGCTGACCACTTCAATGCGCTCGCGACCCGCACTCCACAATCGACTCCACAACCGGTATTGACCGGGTTCCAGGAGTCGCACGAAGTCGCCGTGTCGATACAGCAAACCCTTCTCATACGACTTGATTCGCGTTACTCCGAACATACGACACCTCTACTTTCTACCGCCGGCCTTTCTTTCCGGCCTTCATACAATCGCCTTCCAACAGGCGTTAACTACGACTTACCGTAGGGTGGGCCGTGCCCACCGCAGTTTGAATACCAACGACATGGTGGGCACGGCCCACCCTACAAACCTCTTACTACCAAACACCCACGAGTTACTACTATTACATTCGCCATACCAACTGGCGTTTGCTATCAAAGGCAAGTGCAGGGTGACCGTCCCGCTTGGTCCCGCGTCTGCGGCGGAATCGAGCTTGAGATGAGCCCGTCTCGTTTCGGCCACACGCCCCAGGCGAACAGCTTTGCCCGGCGTGCTGGCGTAAACGAGTTAGGCCCAACGGTATCCACCCGAATACAAAGTCGCTTCTTCGGTGCCGACAGCTGAACACGCGATCGAAATCGCATGGTCCCGCCCGGCGCGATACGCTGCGCCAAAGCGGTCAACTGCCGGCTGACTTCACGTTGGATCACTCCCACAACTTGCGTCTCAGGGGCGGCACTTAAGCCGCCTTCGCAGGGACGGGATTTGAACCCGCTACATCACGGTTAGAATCGTGTGCTCTACCAATGAGCTACCCTAGTGTGGTCTGGGCAGGAATCGAACCTGCGTTGCCTTTCGGCTTCAGATCCTTCAAATCTGCGCTCGTCCACCGAGCTTCCAGAAACCGATATCGCTTCCGATGCCGTTCACGGAACACGCCCCAACAAATCCAACGGAAGCAAAGCGCGCCGCCGGCACAACACCGGTCAAACCCTAAATAAACTTAACTACCAACGTAGGGTCCGCAGTGCGGACCAATCGCACGTCGAATCGTTTCGAACAAACGGTCCGCACAGCGGACCCTACGTCAGTCTTAATGTGCCATTCGTTCACACAATCGACAGCGTCACATCTCCGCCGTCGTGCTTCTCCGTTTCAATACGCACATCCAAAAACTTGTGGATGAGTTCCACATGCGTCTGGGCGTGCAGCGACAAACCCGTCGAGCGAAACGAACCCGACCCGGCGACGGCCATCGGCAGCATCAGCTGATCCGTGAGATACTCGCCCACCGGCGCATCACCCTTGAGATACCGCTGACACTGCTGCACCGCATAATGCGCAACCGACTCGGCAGTTCGCCCGACAGCCCCAAACCCGGTAAACATCTCGGTCACGTTTTCATACGCCACCTCGATCGTCACCACGTTGCCCGGCCCAACCGATCGCTCCACCTCGACAACGCCAAACTCATCCTCATTCCAACCGAGGTGCCGCCGCGCGACTTTCAACTCGCGCTCACCGATCGACCGCGACAAATTCGACACCACGGCCATCACGCTTCGCCGCTTCAATGCCCCGCGCGACAGAATCGCAAGTTCATTCCAACCGGCGGCTGGCTCGATCTCCACCACCGCTCGACCGCCACCAGCCGGATAAAACCCAGCCCGCTCCAACCGCGCGTCAACATTCAAACCCATTCGCCGCAATAGCGGCAGATACGCTCGCACCAAAAAATCAAACGGCGGCGCGTAAGGATTGTGCGTCCCACCTTCGAGCACCAATCGCGACGACGTCTTCGCCAACGCCAATGGAAGCAACACGGTTTGCAATACCAATGTCGTGCTGCCAGCCGTCCCGATGCTGAACGTATAGTCACCACCGACAACATCACCCGGAACGAATTCCAACGTTGTCGAACCGATTTCATCACCGGTCACACCAGCCCGCGAAACATCAGCCGCGGCTCGGACAGCCGTCAGGTGCTGCCGCATCAAACCCGGTTTCTGTCGACCCGCGCGAATGTTCTCAATCCGGACCGGCGAACCCGTCACAATCGAAAGCGCCAAGGAAGACCGCAAGATCTGCCCGCCACCTTCTCCAAATGATCCGTCAATTGTTATCATCACATTCACCTGCGAACGCGAAATTCGCATAAACCTCGATGTCATTTCGCTCACACTTCTGCACCGTCTGATACGCCGGACAAAACCCGGTCGGTTCAAGTCCGAACGGAGCGAACGTACCCAGCACCGCATCCTCGCGACGTTTCAAATAGCTCAATGCCAACTTCTGCCCAAAATCAAAATGGGCCAACATCCGAAGCGCCTTGAACAACTGACTGAGCGATGCATTGAAAAACGGCGGATCGCAAAAAATCACGTCAAACTTGGTTTCAATTCGCTCCGGTCGATACAGATCCCATTTCCTAAAACTCTTCAACGACGCAAACCGTTCATCAACATCGAGCGTCGCAACCTCACGCCCACGCCGTTCAAGTTCTCCGCCAACCATCGGCGCACAAAGAACACACGAACGCTCAAATCCATCCAATGCGTCACAAACATCGGCGACGGTCCGAGGCGTAAAGAAGTACTGCTCGTTTTCATGTCGTTCTTCCATAACCAATACTCCTTTCCGCTCAAGCCTGAGTGTGGCCCCCCGCACCAATCGGTACGGGGGACCGGTCAGGCATCAATCCAGGAAGGCAACGTGTCGCATCGCGGGTGCATCCGTTTCCGTATTCAGCACCACGAGATGCCAGCAAGGCAATGAGATCGTTGCATGATCTGCATGCCGAACTGCTCCCCTTGCGTAAACCCTTGCACCACGGGTCATCACCCGCCATTGCAAATTCCGTGCATCCGGGTTCCGACGAAAGAGCTTCATACGTTCCGCTTCAGTCAACCCGTTGGGGGCTCGGTCGTGCACATAGACCGTTTCACCACCGGCGCGGCACAGGTACGCACACATGTGCGGATTGCCTGCCCCACGTTGAAGCGGTTCATTCCGGTGTATGGCTCCTCGCGGTTCGAAGCCCGGCGCGGGAATGAAAAACCACTCTCCTTGCCGAATAAAAGCCTCGTTACGCCGACGATTTCGATCGCGCTGACGCAACTGAATCGCATCTTGCACGCGACGAACCACGGGCGGCTTCAATGCCTCCATCGCAGTCGACACGCTCGAAACGCCGCGCTTCGATGGAACTGCCGCCACAAACCATGCCCGTTCGTCATGCCCGCAAAGAAACTTATCCTTGCGATCTTCCCTGGTCAGCCGAGCGAGCAACAGCAGATGCCGATCCTTGGCCCGTACATCTTCAACGTGCAACTCAACTGCGCCGGGCTCCACGTTGATCTGAAAATACTCGCCGTCCTGATCACGCCGCACGTCGATCACAACCGGACCGGGCGACGCAGCAGAACCGCCAAACCGAGGCCGCTCAACGCCTCGTTCAATTCTCAGGCGGGCACCCATCTTTGCAAAGTGCCGCCGCATAATCTCAGTGTTCATGATCTTCCCTTTCTCAGGAAGCTATTTCTCTAAATTCGATCGATGAGTCTCGACCGTAGCGAAACTCAACCGTTCACTTTTCCGTTTTGGAAATGCGTTGGTTTCTTTACTCAGCATTGTGATACTCCTTTCTGCAAGCGGACCACTCGCGACGAGCAAGTCCGCGCATACTGTCTCCGCATGAGGCAAGCCGCCGCCCTATGCGGCCAACTTTGCCTACAAAAAAAGCCTCGAAGACGCCGTGTTTGGGTCTTCGAGGCTTGGAAACCGTATCAAATAATGCGGTTACGGACCTGAATCCCTAAACGGTGGCGTGTGTCCTGACAGTTGCGCGTATTCGTGCATCGAGCAGCCGAAGTTTTCAGTCATGGCGTTATCAAACGCCACGCCATCAAACATCTGGCCGCCAAACATATTGCCTTGCGACGACTCGCTGCAACGTGCTTCGGACAATTGCAATTTGTGATGTAGACTTGCGAGCATTCTGCTGCCTTCACTCACACAGGGCCCACGCCCTGCACTTCTGCAAACAAACTAATAAACCGTTTCATACCGTCTTTATAGCAAATTTCGCCCATTTCGGGCTACGACGGTGCAGAAGTCTACCTTACGAAATCGCAATTGCAAGCCTCGATTGTTGTAAAACATGTTGTTCGGTATCACTTTCTCCAATTCACTTGCATTCCGGTTTACGATGTTGACGTTTCGCCTTCCACCGCAATCACCTTCACACGATTCAGCGGCACGCGGACGAAGTGCGGCATGTAGCAGTCGGCCATCTCAATCCCGATGCGATGTTTCTTCTGACAAAACAGATTCCACTTTCCATCGCCAGGCCCGCAACAACCAACCCGCGGCCCACCTTCAACCATGTCGATCAGCGACTTTCGATAGACAAGAATCTCCTTCGGCTGAGCCCCAAAGAACAATTCCTCAGGAACGATCACCTCGCTGCGACAATAGACGCCAACATCCAGAAGCGGCTCATCGTCTTCATAGTTGAGCGCATCATAATCCGTCAGCTCAGTCAGCACGCCGGACAAAACCTGCCCGCAACGCTTGCATTGAATCTGAATAGAACCACTCATAAGAACACCGTAGGTCGGGTCATCGACCCGACTCTCTCATCTGCGATTCTGCATCGTCCTCCTTGGGGCCAGACTCTGCATACCTTTCCCTTAGCGCTTCGTGCGATTCAGTAAGGCTCCACGCCGCGAGTTCACTCGAGTCAGAGATCCCAGACTTATCTCGAATTCCTAAGACCATGCAATTTGCCGTCCATCGTCCGCAGACCAGACCAATATTCCGGATACAACTCATCTCTTGGACCGGTCGGACATCTTTTTTCGGATTGAATCTCGACGGATGGGCACCAATCTTGTTGCGGTGCTTGGTAACCGCAGGAATGACCCTGCGCCGATAGTCGTACTTCTCTCCTTTGACTAGTTGGCCTCCCTGTTCCAGCAGCCAACCTGTCAACATAACGAAGCTGGATGCACTGACAGAATACCAGTCAAAGAAGCACGATACTTGCCTCAATAGGCGAACAGGAATTCCTGGGATATTTCCCCATGACATTTCAACCAACTTTGGTTCCGACTTCGGGGCAAATCTCTTTTCTAATTCACGAGTTTGCTGATAATGCAGTTCCAGGCCTGCCCAGAGCGAGTCTCGTTTCTCAAAATCATTGTAGAATTTGGAAACGAGACTACTCGCCCAGGAATATCCCTCTACGCGATCAAGCACCATCGTCGATTCGGTTCCACTAGACATCTCTTGCATCCTTTTCGACTGCCTCTTCACATGTTGAGCGCACCTGGCAATTGTTAATTACTTTTATTCCAGACGAGAGTGAAGAATCCTAATCATCCGCCTTATCCGCATCCTTAATCACAAACCGCGCATGTAGCCGCGCGACTTCCGACGCCAGTCCGGCTTGCTTGACCGAGCGCAGGACCTCTTCGAAATCCTTGTACGCTGCCGGCGATTCGTCCTTTGGATAGTTCCGGCAGTTCGTCAGAATATCCTTTTTGTCAAACGACTCGTTGATCGACTTCTGGTCCAGCGTACGGATCGCATTCTTTCGACCCAGCACGCGGCCGGCGCCGTGATTCACACTGAAGCAACTCACTTCCGCACCCGCGTCCGCCACCATGACAGCCGACCCACGTTGCGGATCGCCGGGCAGCAGAATCGGATGACCGGTGTCCGCAAACGGCGTCTCGCGCAGTGCGTGGTGACCGGCAGGGAAAGCGCGCGTCGCGCCCTTTCGCATCACCCATGACAGCTTGTTGCGGACGATCTCCTTGCGGGCGATGTTGTGGCTGATGAAGTACACCAGTTCACCGGTGACGCCCGGGAAGACTTCCTGAAACGCTTCGAGCACGAGCGCGTTGATCAACATGTGGTTGACCGTCGCGAAGTTCGCACCGAGCGACATGTCGTCGATGTATGCGTCGGCTTCCGGCGTACCGAGCGGCGCGTAACACATGTGCCGATCGTTGCCCGGAAATGGCGTCCCCCACGTTTCAAACTTTTGTTGAAGCGAACGGAACTGCCCCATCGCCAGGTTGTGCCCGAATCCGCGCGAACCGCAGTGCGACAAAAACGCCACGTGGTTATCACGCAGACCAAACACCTTTGCACAAGCCTTCGCCCGATCGTTATCCACAATGCGCACCACCTCGCACTCACCGAAGTGGTTTCCACCGCCGTACGAACCGAGTTGCGTCACCTTGTCTTCAAGGCGGCCACACTGCCCGGTTTGCTTGAGCGCTTCCAATCGCAGCGCGAGTGCATCGCGCGTGTCATCGTGTCCGACGTGAAACGCGTCTTCGCAGCGGTCAGCCCAGTGCGGCGGAATGCCCATCTGCTCGCAGACTTCCTTCGACGCACCTTCGACTGCCGCCTGCATCCCGACCGATCGAAAAACATGTCGCGACTTTCGCACGTGGCGCTGTCCACGACCCGCACCGGTTGGCGTTCGCTCGCAGATGGCCTCAATCACCGCGCGGCGCGTCTTGCGATCGATCACCGCGTCGGCTGGCAGGTCCAACTGAAGCAGACTCATCGAACACTTGATGTCCACGCCCACTGGTCCCGGGTAAATGTGCGAACCCGACGTCATCACACACCCGATCGGCGCACCGTATCCGACGTGCGCATCCGGGTTGAGGACGACTTCATCGACCCCCGGAGACCTTCGCGCGTTGAGCGCCTGGTTCAGCGTTTGGCCGTCAAACGTCTCGCGGATTTTCTCAGTGCCAATAACTGTCACCGGCGAAAGCTTTCCACCGTCAACCGGCAGGATAGCCGTCGCCTCACCCGTTGAGATCATTTGACCGGTATTTTCCGTTGTCATGTTGTCTGCCATGATTGCATCTCACTTCCGAAGCTTTTATACATATCGCGGTTTCGATTGTAACCGCGTCCTCTCTCATCCGAAGTTTATCCACTGCGGTTGGTGGGATTCGAACCCACATGGTGTACCCACCTCCAGGCTCTCAACCTGGTACGTATGCCAATTCCGCCACAACCGCAAACGATACGAAATCCAATGCGGCTGGTGGGAGTCGAACCCACACGGGCGTTCGCCCACACGCTTCTGAGGCGCGTTCGTCTGCCAGTTCCGACACAGCCGCAAACGCAACAAGCGGGACCGGGATTCGAACCCGGACTGTCGGTATCAAAGACCGGTGTGCTACCGTTACACCATCCCGCCCTAAACACCGATCAAAATGAACCAACCAACAACCCCATCCGAAAATCTGGGTGGCAGGACTCGAACCTGCAACATCCTGGATCCAAACCAGGTAGGCTCCCAATTGCCCCACACCCAGTCGATTCAAACCTTCACGCATGACCCCACCAGGACTCGAACCTGGAACTGAAGCTTCGCAAGCTCCGATGATCTCCATTTCACCATGAGGTCGATCAACCAAAGCACCATCCGAAAGCAACGTTCAATCCAACCCCGTTCCAAGGCGGGCGGCGCCAAGTCGGCCGCCCGCCCCTTCATGAGTGCGTCCGGTGCCACGTGAATCAACCGCGTCGCAATTTCTCACCGGCTTCCACAATGTGCGACTTCGCCAACCAATAGACGTCCTCGTTCAAACTCTTGCGCACGTCGATTGGAATGCTCCTCCACAATCGATGAATGATCTGCCCTTTCGATTTTCCGCGTGCCCTTTGCCCCAACTCCCAAACGTACGCGACGATGCGGACTTCCGTCTTTAGACGTTCACTGGTTGCAAGCCGCGCGACTTCGTCCTTCGTCAGTCGAACACCTTCGCGTGACAGCACGTGCCGAAGCGCCGACGCCACAACATGCTTCACGTTGTGGTTGCCGCCATGAATCCGGTTGCGCCTCCGCCGTAAGCGGGCATCCATCAGCTCGCCATCGAATTCGAATCGGTCCAGGCGAAACGATGTGTCGAAGAACGATGCAAACATCGCGGCGAACGCACGGGCGTTAACCCGATCCGGCATCAATCGCGACGGAAGATTCGAGCAATTTTCCCGAAGCCATCGCTCGCACGCCGATCGACTCGACATCTGCTCAACCGCATCCGACCGCAACCATGCCGGATTCTGAGCGGCTTCATCGTTGATCCACATCAACAGGCGGTATGCCCGCTGGTGAATCTCAATCAGTTCGGCGACATCAATCAGTCTGGCGACACTGAGTTGTTCGACTTGCTTTGAACCAGCCATCCCGAGCCTCCGAACCAGACCGATGTTCCAACGCCTGCCATAAGGCACCAGCCGTGCCACGACCGAGAGGATTTGCAGCCAATCCCGTAACCCTTTGCTATGCATCGCTTTATCAACACAAATCCAGAATCAACCGCTGGGTTCGCGTCTGGCCAGCAATCTCCATTGTCGCTGCTGAGCGCGTACTTTATAATTTTCGCTATGCACAACGTGGCCATTGGATTGCTTGGAACGCAGCTGGATCGGGGGGATGGGGTGGATCGTTGGTCGCGGTGGCGGCCTACGGTTTCGCTTTGTCAGCATGAGGACTTGTTGATCCATCGGTTTGAGTTGCTGACTGAGAAGCGCACGCGCAAGTTGGCGGAGTTTGTAGCCGACGACATTCGGTCGGTGTCGCCCGAGACGAAGGTGCGGCTTCACGAGATTCACTTTCGCGACCCTTGGGCGTTCGAAGATGTTTATGGTGTGCTGCACGAATTCGCGCGGGGCTACCCTTTCGACACGGAGCGCGAACAGTATCTGATTCACGTCACCACCGGTACGCACGTCGCGCAGATCTGCACGTTCCTGCTTACCGAGTCGCGACACTTCCCCGGCCGCCTTGTGCAAACGTCGCCACCGAAGCGGCGGAGTTCGGGCGAACCCAGCCACTACAGCATCATCGATCTCGACCTGTCGAAGTACGATCGCATCGCACAACGTTTCGCCAGCGAGAAGCGCGAAGGTTCCGACTTTCTAAAAGCCGGCATCCAAACGCGCAACGCTTCGTTCAACCGGATGATCGACGAGATCGAACACGTGGCCACCCATTCGGAAGCGCCGATCCTGCTTACCGGTCCGACCGGTGCGGGTAAGTCGAGCCTCGCGCGGCGCATCTATGAATTGCGAAAGCTCCGCAGCGGAACCGAAGGCCGCTTCGTCGAAGTCAACTGCGCCACGCTGCGAAGCGATACGGCGATGTCGACGTTGTTCGGTCACAAGCGCGGCGCGTTTACCGGCGCGACGCAGGATCGACAGGGTTTGCTGCGCGAGGCACATGAGGGCGTGCTCTTTTTGGATGAAGTCGGCGAACTCGGTCTCGATGAACAGGCGATGCTGCTGCGGGCGATAGAAGAGAAACTCTTTTTCCCGTTGGGATCGGATAAGGAAATCGCCAGCGACTTTCAACTGCTCTGTGGGACGAATCGCGACCTTGGTCGGGCGGTGCGCAGCGGCGCATTTCGCGACGATCTGCTGGCTCGTATTAACCTTTGGACGTTTGAACTGCCCGGGTTGGCCAGCCGAACCGAGGACATTGAACCGAAC
>JAUIEW010000170.1 GCA_030429365.1 Phycisphaerae bacterium | reverse complement strand
TGCTGATCTGATTTGGGATTTCGTTCATCCATTACACTGAACGATAGGTTTGCTCTTTCAATTCCACTGGATTTCCTGTTCGTTGCTTGATCGCGCTCAGGCGATCGCCGATGTACGTAACAGCCAAATGCATTTCGAATGACGTCGAACTGGGCCGAGACTTCATGCACCAGCAGATTAAAATCCTGCTCGTTGAGGATGAACCAGGTCATCGGGAATTGCTTAGACGAATCCTGTGTGACAACCGACCGCACGTCCAGGTAGCGACGGCGTGTTGCAAGGCCGAATTTCAAGACGCTGTCACGTCGGAATCGTTTGACTGCATGATTCTTGACTTTCACCTCGCCGACTGCCAAGCCGATCACCTCATCGAGATTCAAAACAGGCTCAGCCGCCCCGCTCCGGCGATCGTCATCTCCGGTTCCGATGAGCAAGAAGTCGTTGTGCAAAGCATGCGAAGCGGCGGCGTCGACTTCATCCACAAAGACGACGCCATCGAAGGAAAAAACCTCTGGGACCGCATCGACATCGTCCTCGACAAACACCGGCGGCGGAATCGAGAACGCCGACGCGCTATCCGGCGCGAGAAACGCCTGGTCCAGATGGCCAATCGCGACCACCTCACCGGACTGGCGAACAGGCGCTCGCTCGAACAGTTGATTCAAGGCAATGGCCGCGGCATCTTCGATCGACGCGGTGAATCTTCGATCGTCATGATCGACATCGATCACTTCAAACAAATCAATGACCGATACGGACACGACTGCGGCGACCGCGCAATCCGTGCATTGGCCGACACCATTCGAAAGCACACGGTCAAGACCGATGCAGCAATCCGATACGGTGGCGAAGAGTTTCTGATCATTCAGCCGGGCAAGTCGTTGGAGAGTGCCGTACGCTGGGCGGAAATGTTCCGGCGTGACATCGCCCAAATCTCCCTCCAGTATGACTGTTCGTCGGTCCAATTCACCGCCAGCATTGGCGTCGTGACCGATCGTTCGGAGTCGTTGGGATGCGAAACCATCAACCGTTGCGACGAAGCGCTTTACCTTGCCAAACGTCGTGGCCGCAACCAGGTCTGCACAGCCGAGATGGTCAACTTTGATCGGGTTGCGTCAAAGCTCGGTCAAGACAGCCCCACTAAACGACTCGACACTGCGCTCGACGAAATGCGTTCGTTGCTGGGCCCCACCCAGCACAATCACCTGACCGCGCATTCTCACGAAGTCAGTCGAATCGCAGGACGTATTGGCAAGGCCATGCAAATGCCTCCTGAACGCATGAACCGCCTGCACTATTCCGGCTTGTGCCACGACATCGGCAAGATGTATATCCCCGAGCGCATCTTGGCCAAGCCGTCACGATTGGATGATGACGAGCAGTATCTCATGTCGCTTCATGCCAAAGATGGAGCTGACATCACCCAATTCTTATGCAATGACACCATGACATCCGACTTTGTCCGCCACCACCATGACCGATTTGACGAGACCAACGGCAAAGCCGGCAACGATGTTCCCTTGGGTGCAAGGATCCTGTGCGTGGCGGACGCCCTTGTGACGATGACGACGGGCCGCCCCTACCAATCCGCCCGTCCCTTTGAGTCGGCTATCAAAGAACTAAAGAGCCAAAGAGGCCGCCAGTTTGACCCCGCCGTGGTAGACGCCATCGTAGAACGCCCCACCTCGCTGCAAGCCTGAAGTACGGGCTCTCAAGACCCATTTCAGATGACCAAGACTCAATCAGCGATGAATCGCTCCGAAGGCAATAGCAGATTGAAGTCCATAGAATCGGCGCCGCTATCACGTTCACGTGTCGATAGCCTGTCGTAAGAGCTAAGCGGTCTGGATTCGAACCGCCGACTGCGCGGCGCTAATTGCCCGTGAAGACCTCTTGCATCAACTGAAAATCAGCTAGGTCGATCTTCAAATCCTGATTGCCGTCCATCGACAAACACGTATGCCCATCCGGATACGCAATCGCAGGACCCGCCGCGCACAATGCGAAAATATTGAAGTCGGCCAGATCCACGTCGCCATCATCGTCCCAGTCGAAGTCCAGCCAAATGGCGCTGAAGCTGGCTGCGCGGGTTCCTTTAATGTTAAGGTCCGTGTTGAAGTAATCGTGGTAACCGATTCCAAACCGACCGTGGCTGTAGGTCGAATCCGTCACGGAGGCAAGTACTTCGTCGTCAACGCTGAAAGTGACAATCGATTCGCGGCAATCGATTTCAAACGTGCGCCAAGCGGTGGATGGTGCAAAATGCGGCGAGGATTCCAGAAAGTCGGTGAAAACGCCATCGACAATGACGCCCGCGCGAATGCGGCCGTCATTGGAATCGAAGGTCAATGCGTAGCAATTCCCACCGCCCAAGGTCGTGCTGTCGAAGTTGCCGTTGCCGTCGTCGCGGGCGAAGATGCCCAGACGCTCAAATCCGTCAGCCGCCAATCCCGGCCGGTATTCGCAGAGCACTTTGGTCGAAACCGTGTAGTTGTGATCGCCCGCGCCCCCGACGGATACGGTCTCAAACCCGCCGTCGGGATTTAGCACCTGCAGCCCATCAGGCCCCCCCCCAGTGAATCCGCCGAACAACGTATTGAATCGAAACTTATCATCCCATGGTAGCGATCGGCCGGGCAGGGAAAACCAATCCACCAGTGGGAAGGACGAGGTCGCGTCCCGTTCGACGAGCATCAGCGAATTGGGCACCGCCCGTTCGTTTCCGGTGCAGGGTGTTGTTGCGCCGTCCGATGGACAATTCACCACTTCGCCTTCGACCACCATCGTTGTTGATCCGCCACCGTCCAGGTTGATGGCGTTGTCCACGTGCAGCGTATTGATGAGAAATTCGGTCATCTCGGCGACGTTGGCGCCGACGCTGTAGCCCGGCTGACGTCCGTCAAACGTGACGAACCAGTGCTTCGTGCCCGACCACGCAAGGACGGTGCGGGGATGACGATCGGGACCACCACCATGAAACGGCGCGCCATCTTTGACCATCCAGGCGTTGCCGGTGCAGAGAGTCTTGAGGTTCACCAAATCGGGAGGCGACATGTCAAAACGAATCGAGACCTTTTCGCCCACAACGGCATGCGGGAGCAATTCCGATTCGGCTCCGGAACATGCAGCGAGCACGAGTCCATTCTCGGGGATCGTGTTGTCGAGTGACGCCGCCCCCGTATGGATCGCAGTGATCGTACCCACAATTTCCTTGTTCGGGCGCAACGGATAGTTGACATTCTCGACAATGATCTCAACACCTTCAATCGTTGAACCGGTCGATGCATCCCAATCAGTCGTGTAGACGCTGATCGAACCGCCCGCGCACGGGTAATCAAGAATGTCGACGGGTACTTCGGTCGTGTCTGCAAAGCGGGCGGTCATCGCAGCGGTCGTTAGGTTCGAAGCCGCCCACCCCTCTCCGGATTGCATGAGCATATAGGTCTGCTGGTCCCACGCGACGTCATCCCGCGAGGCGATCAGGTTCCCTCCAGTGCCCAGCATCCCGATGATGCCAAGCCCCGCCTCGAAAAAAGATGCATTGATCGCGCCCACAACTTCATTGCCCGGCGCATTGTAGCGCTGCGCGATTCCGGTGACCGGTTCTTTGAACGCGTAGTTGCGCTTGCCCAGCGCAAAGCCCATATCGATCGTATACTGGGGATTCTGCAAATCGAATTCGAGAACGTGGATGGCTCGCGGGGCGGGACACGTGTACGCTTTGTGAAAGACGCCGGGACGAACCTCGTCTGACGTGTCCAGCGTGCACTCGCCCCCGGATGTTCCACCAAAGCGCACCGCATCTGCAATGACCACGCTGCCACCGGAACTGCCGGCCGCATCGAGCGTGATCGACGCGCTACCTGCGTTGAAGTTAAATGTTCCGATGGAATCAAACGTGAACCCGCCGCCAGTCTGATTGACGAAGACCGTGTGCACGCCATCGCTTGCCGCAACGTCGTACTTGGCGGATGTCGCGCGGTTTGATCCAGGGACGTACCAGACGAAGACCTCGTAGTCGCCGGCGGCTGGGAGTGACGCCGTCCAGGTCGCAGTGCTGGCGCCGCCCGGAGATGCGAACCGGTAGGTCCCGCCGTCGTAACCTGTCGATCCGCTGGCCGACCAACCTCCGGTTTCAACGTACGCAGGCGATCCATCATCGTTGTCGACGACGACCTGCGCATTTGCCAAACTCGATGACAATAGAAGAATCAACCCGGCGCAGCAGACGACGCCGTGCATGACGCGATCCATTGACGGTCGGGTGTTTGTATTCCTTGGCATTTCAGTTTCTCCTCAAGAGTATTGATGGAGCAATGCTCAACGCGACGTACAACAAATCGTGATTGCAGCGCGTTTGACTGTGATTTGCGAAATTCACTTCACGCTTCGTTGCTCGGGCATGCGATACCGGGCGGTGCTTTCTGACGACGCTCAAAGGTTTGAGATGTCCGGAGTACATGAGGGCGCTCATGCGGGCAGCGGTCAGGCACGTTCGATTCAGGTGCGAAGATTTCTTGAATCGGGAACCGCAATTGGAATTAACGGCCGAACTTTGGAGCCTTGCATTTGATGGCTGACAATCACGACCGACTCAAGCGATCACGGACCCATGCTACCGCAAATAAATCAGAAAATGAATTAAATAATCAAAACTGGGGACATGGGTTCGCCATGTGCGCTCTACCCAGCAAGGCGATCAACGTTAACTCATTACAAGTACACAATTTCCATACTCCAGGACTCGCCGCAATGCCGTTCGCTGGGGCAACTCTAGTGTTAGATAGTGCGAGCCGCCTTCCGCAGTGTTGGGTGTTCGAGAAATCGCCCAAACCTGGGGAGTGAACGGACACGTGCCGGCCCGCCAGCAAGAAGCCAACGCGCGTTCAGGCCTTTGGACAACAGCCCCCCACCCTTGGCACACCAACTGCCATTGTTCTGTTGGCGCAATGAAAGAAGCCGTCTGCCGGCCTAAAGAATTAGGGTGGTTTTCGAATTAATAGGGCGAAATCGCCATTTAATTGCGCCAAATAACCAACGGAAATTGAACTAAACGGGTCGAAACGCGGCCAGGGCCAGTGCAATCAACCCGTTTGGGGGCGACTGAATCATTCGATTTCAGCGCCAATCTCGGAGTTGCGTGACACATCAATCCACCAAACAGGGAGATTCACCCATGGAAGTCATTATCTGCGAAGAATACGAGGCAATGAGCAAGGCGGCAGCACGGGACATCGCCAACGTACTCAACACCAAGCCCAATGCGGTCCTGGGGATGGCCACCGGTTCAACTCCACTGGGGCTTTATCAGGAATTGGTACGGTTGCACAAAGAAGAGGGGCTGGATTTCTCCCAGGTGACCACATTCAACCTGGATGAGTATGTTGGGCTCAGCCCACAGCATGAGCAGAGCTATCACCGGTTCATGCATGACAACTTCTTTTCGGCGGTCAACATCCCGAGGCAGAACATCTACATCCCGTCGGGCACCACGAGCAACTATCAAGCGTTCTGCGAGTGGTACGAGCGTCGAATCATGGAGTGCGGCGGGATCGACGTTCAGATTCTCGGCATTGGTTCGGACGGCCACATCGCGTTCAACGAACCCGGCAGTTCGCTTCAGTCTCGCACGCGCCTGAAGACGCTCGCCAAGTCGACCATCGATGACAACGCACGCTTTTTTGACAAGGCGTCGGACGTTCCGATCTACGCCATCACCATGGGCGTGGGCACAATCCTCGAATCGCGCAAACTGATCCTCATCGCAAACGGTTCCAGCAAAGCAAAAGCGATTGCTGAAGCCGTCGAAGGTCCAGTGACCAGCATGATCACGGCCAGCGCGCTGCAACTGCATCCCATGGCAACGGTGTACGTGGATGCGGCTGCCTCAGAACAACTCAAGATGCGCGACTACTACCGATGGATACAGGACAAGAAGCCAGGGGCACCCGCGTTATAGATCGCGGTCCATTGCAACCGGGACAAATGTAGAGATACGGCAAATTGCAAAGGCAGATGTCATGAACCTAGTCATTTTTGAAGACAAGCAGACTGACCGTTTCGCACCGATCAGCCATGTACGCGGGATATTCGAACTGCGATGCGGCGCAACATCGCTTTGCTCCAAAATCGCCCGCAATGTCGGCAGAGACGTTTCCGCTCTGCTCGTGCGCGAATACCTGGCGCCAACGCTCGAGGCGCGCTGCGACAAACCGATCAACGACCTTTCCGGAGTCACCGGAGATGTCCTGTTCGTCAACGCTCGAATGCGCTGTGAAGATTGGAAGGTTCCGGATCCGGGTATCGCATTCTGGAAAGGCGATCAACTGGCCGCATGGCGCACGACGGGGCACTTCGCTGAAATCGACAGTGTCGAAACGCTATTCGCAGCCGCTGAGCAATCCGCGCGCGCCGAGTATGAAGGCAAGTGGTTTGACTACATTTGGGATGTGATGCTGGCCAATCCCGAAGAAATCACCGCCGACTTCGATGCGCTTGGCAAGAGCGGCGTTCATGGTGTCATGCACGAATCGGCCGTGATTCATGGGCCCAAGGACCGACTCTTTGTCGGCGACGGCGCGTCGATTCACCCGCTGGTCTGCATCGATACAAATGGGGGCCCGGTCACGATCGAGCCCGGTTGCGAAGTGCATCCATTCACGCGCATCGAGGGCCCGTGCTACGTCGGCGCGGGATCCATCCTGCTCGGTGCGAAAGTGCGTGAAGGCAGTTCCATTGGCCCGAATTGTCGCGTTGGTGGTGAGGTCGAAGAAAGCATCATCCACGGCAACTCCAACAAGTACCACGACGGATTCCTTGGGCACGCCTATGTCGGTGAATGGGTCAACCTCGGAGCGCTCACGACCAACAGCGATCTGAAGAACGACTATTCGAACGTCAGCGTGATCGTCAACAATCGCCCCGTCGACACGGGTTCGCGCAAGGTGGGAAGCATCATCGGCGACCATGTCAAAACGAGCATCGGAACGCTTCTCAACACAGGGTCGGTTGTGGGAACGATGGCCGTTCTGGTCGCAACGGGCGCCCCCCTGCCCAAGTACATTCCACCGTTCACATGGTTCCTCGGCGGCGCGATCACCAAGGGGTTTGGATTGCGCGCATTGATCGATACCGCCCGAACGGCGATGTCGCGTCGAAAGGTCGATTTGACGGACTCAATGGAAGAACTGCTTCATCACGTTTTTGAAATGACAGCCGCCGACCGCAATGCCCACGTCGAACGGGCGCGTCGGGCAATGGTCGGCGCTTAACGTTGGGCGATCGTCGTTGGCGAATGCCAAACGGCAATCGTTTGCGGATAATCTAATGGAAACGGCGGGAGCCAGAACATGGATACGATCCTGACGCCCGAAACACAGGACGACAAGACATTCGGGAATCTCAGTGCGTTGTTTGAACCGCGCTCGGTGGCAGTTCTGGGTGTAACCAATACGCCCGGAACCGTACCGCACGATATTTTTGCCAACCTGATCAACAGCGGGTTCAACGGTCCGGTCTATCCGGTCGCGCCGCGGAAGAAGGAGATTCTCGGCGTCCGCGCATTCGACTACATCATCGACATTCCCGACCCGGTCGATCTTGCCGTACTCGTATTTCCCGGCATGGTCTGCGAAAAAGCCTTGAGTCAGTGCGCAGAAAAAGGCGTCAAATCTGCAGTCATCATCTCCGCGGGATTTCGCGAATCAGGACCGGAAGGTCTGAAACGCGAACAGCGTGTGACGGCCATCGCCAGGGAAGCGGGAATAAGAATCCTCGGGCCCAACTGCCTGGGCGTGATCAATTGCGATCCAGACGTTCGCCTCAACGCCAGCTTCGCCCGCAACATGCCCAACGAGGGGAGGATTGCATTCGTGTCGCAAAGCGGCGCGCTGTGTACCGCGGTGCTCGATTACGCGGCTGGAAAGAACATCGGGTTCAGCAAGTTTGTCAGCCTTGGGAACAAAGCCGACATCGATGATGTGGACCTGCTTCAATACCTCGCCGACGATCCGCAGACTTCGGTTATTCTGCTTTATCTGGAGGGCATTCCGCGCGGCCGGGAGCTGATGCGGGCCGCGGAAATGATCGCCGGCAATCGCAACAATCCCAAACCGATCCTCGCGATCAAGAGCGGACGCACTGCCGCAGGCGCGTCAGCCGCCCAATCCCACACCGGATCCCTGGCTTCGAGTGCCGAAGTATGCGAAAGCGCCTTTCGGCAGTCCGGGATCATCCACTGCAACACCATCGAGGACATGTTCAACACCGCTCAGTTGTTTGCAAGTCAGCCCCTCCCGCGAGGCGATCGAATCGCCATCATCACCAACGCGGGAGGTCCGGGGGTCATGGCCACCGATGCCGCCGTCGATGATGGATTAAGGCTTGCCAAGTTCTCCGAAGAAACAGGGGCAGTGCTTCGCGCCGGCTTGCCAAAGGCGGCCAACACCTCCAACCCGGTTGATGTCATCGGCGACGCGCGTGATGATCGATACGCGACCGCACTCGAAGCGGTCTATGCCGATCCGGGCGTCGATCAGATTCTGACGATCCTGACGCCCCAATCGATGACCAACATCACCGACATCGCGAGGACGGTCTGCGAAGTTTCAGCCAAGCACCGTGACTCGGG
Organism: Phycisphaerae bacterium; assembly: GCA_030429365.1. Classification (GTDB taxonomy): domain Bacteria; phylum Planctomycetota; class Phycisphaerae; order UBA1845; family UBA1845; genus UBA1845. The sequence continues at coordinate 2,607 of JAUIEW010000170.1, read as the reverse complement.
CAAGACGATCAGTTGCTCATTCATGGGCGCGCAGGATGTTCTTCCGGGCATTCGAATTCTGGAGAATGCCGAAATACCGCACTACATCTTGCCCGAGGCGGCTGTTCGGGCGATGGCCAAAGTCGTCGAATACAAATCCTGGCTCGAACGCGAGCCTTCCAAGGTGACTGCGTTTGAGGTGGGCGCGGACCGCGTCGCGAACATCATCGATGGCGCTGAGGAAGGTTACCTCTCCGAGCCGCAGGCTTTGGAAATCGCGAAGGCTTACGGCCTGCCGGTGACCGCGTATGAACTGACGCACTCGCCAGCGGAGGCTGTCGCCGCCGCCGAGTCGATCGGCTACCCAGTCGTGTTGCGCATTGCCTCAAGGAAAATCATCCACAAGTCGGAAGTCCAAGGTGTCGCGCTGAATCTGGTTGACGCAGACGCCGTTCGGCGGGCATTCAAGCAGATTCACGAAAGTGCGCGAACGAAGATCAGTGAATCAGAATTCGACGGGATCATTGTGCGTCCGATGATTCCGAAAGGTCACGAGGTCATCTTCGGTGTCAGTCGCGATCCGGTGTTTGGTCCGGTTCTGATGTTCGGTCTGGGCGGCATCTACGTCGAAGCGTTTAAGGATGTCACCTTCCGGGTCGCGCCGATCACGCGCGCTGCCGCACATGAAATGGTGCACGAACTGAAGACATCTCCGATTCTTGCGGGATTGCGCGGCCAGGCGCCCCGCGACGTCGCGGCCCTTGAAGAGGCGCTCATGCGACTCTCGCAACTTGCTGTCGATCGGCCCGACATTCAAGAACTCGACATCAATCCAATGATCGTCCATCGAAAAGGCGACGGCTGCCACATCGCCGACATTCGAATTCGGATCGCCAAAGAGACTTTCAAACAAGAAACCTAAACGCGAGCCCATCGCAACGGAGTCTAATCATGGATCAAAATGAACTTATCGACAGGGTCAAGAAAGTCACGGGCAAGGTACTCAACATTGATCCAAACGAGATCAAGCCAAGCGACAGTTTCATCTTCGATCTGGGCGCGGAATCCATGCAAAGCGTCGAACTTGTGATGGCATTTGAAGCCGAATTCAGCATCGACATGGATCAGGATCAAGCGATGGCCGCTCAGACCATCGAAAGCGCCGTCTCTGTTATTGGTCATTATGTCTGACGCTCGCGTCTATCATGCTTGACGGGCGCATATGCGCGTTTCGCTATTTGCGATTGCAATCTCATGCCCATTGTCCTCGTTCACCGACAGGTCAAGTGGGCGATTGCTCATCCGGTTCCATTCACGATCTTCTTCATCGCGTTGATGGATTCGCCCACTTTGTCACCACCGCGGATCAACTGTTCATGACAAAAATGCCCGGTGGGATCAATGTCAACGAAGTTGCTTCGTTAGGGTAATGTGTACGGTTGGCCGTCGCAATGTCGGAATCAGTCAAGTCTCCGTTGCGATGGGCGAACTGGATGGCGACGGTGACATTGACTTGGGCGTGGCAAATGGAAGCGGCGAACAAGCTAACTTTTGAAGAGACCGGTGGCGATACGCACGAAGAGGACTTCTCTGCGAAAGCGATCATTAGTATCATGAAGTCATGAATCTAGGGCCACAATCGGACGCAAGTTGCATCAACTGTGGGTACAGCCTGTTCGGGCTTGAAGAATCACGTTGCCCCGAGTGCGGAACTGAGTTTGATTTGAACGATCCTGGCTCAATTAGAACGCCTAAATCAGATCGCACTTCTTGGAATTGGGCGTATTGGATTTGGCTGGTACATCTTGGGTTAAGTGTAGTAATTGCGTTTGTTTATCCTGGAGCAAGGCTCGGCAACGACTGGTTCGCACGCGCATTGACAGTTTTCTCAGAGATTCTTCTTCAACCTTTGTTGGCGTGCCATTACGCCTTCGGTCTTAGTGGTTCGTTGCCCACGATGTTCCTTTTGCTATGCGCTAATAGCATGATCTGGGGAATTTTCGTTGCATCCATCATTAGTCGGGTGCGCCATTGGAGACATGCGCGGTGACCGGCGGCGTCTGGCTGCCGCTTAGACTTGGTTTTCTTGGAAGTACTGTGATGCGCAAATTCAGACTTGGTCGTTCGTGCAGATTTGCCCAAGATGATTTATTGCATCGCGAATCATTGGGCGAGCGTCTTCTGTGATTTCGCCTAAAGGAGGCGTGTAGTCAGCATTGAACGTCTTTAGGAGTTCCCATTCTCTTAGGAATGTCTTCTTGTTGTTCGGTGCAATCTCCACGAGGGCGCGATAAATAAAGGCCTCTTTGCCCTTGCTTACCAGAACATACGCGAGGCAGGCAGTTACACTGCATTGTTTGAGTTGGATTTCGAATTCGCACTGCCCCAATCGGTCATGATCGCCCATCAAAGGTAAGTTCACCTGTATGTTCGCCGCCATGAGTGAAAAATTAGTAGTGATCAGTTCATTGCTGATTGGAGAAATAACCTCCCTAATTTTCTTAGAGGCTATCCCAAAACCGGACATTTGGTGTTTCCGTATACTTTTGCATCATGATGAAACTCACGGAAGAGCAACTCGATTGGTTGGTGGAACGGATTCCGGATCATACGCTTAACCCGAAAGGT
>JAUIEW010000169.1 GCA_030429365.1 Phycisphaerae bacterium | reverse complement strand
AATCGATTGCGTGTTTCGAGGCAACGGCCGAAATACCTCGGCAAATGTCGATCCATCTGGACGTATCAAGCCATACGAGATCCACACCGGAAAATCGCCGGAACGCAATTCCAACTCCTGGGCAGGTATGCGAACCTCTGCCCGCTGGGTCCCCGGACCACCGCTGAGAATCATGACCGATTTCTGCGCGGCGACGTTTCCGCGTTCATCTTCATAGGCTCCGTTTCGCGACTTGATTGCCCGGGCCCGCTCATCCATCAACCGCACCTTGAACATGAACTGCTCGCCGCTCAACATCCGGGCGTCGATCAAAGCGCCAAATGCCACGCCCTCAAGCCCCTCGCTTCCGTTGTAGGCTTGCGCCCCAGTCTGGACAAAACGGTCCTCCGGTGACACACAACCACACGCGCCGAAAACCAATATGGCACACGTCAACGAACGAAACATTCGGAAGCAGGTTTCCATGACCACCCCATTCAACTTGAAATCGACGATTTGGAACGATCGCGAATCGTAGCCACACAGACCCCAGCCGGTCAAGTTCGGGCGTTGCGATCGCACAATGTCAGCAAAAATAGGGACTGGACCAACTAGACGGCGCAGCCAGCAGCAATAGGAGATGGCGCGAGCAGATGATCCAAAACGCCAAGCTGCTGCGACCAGCGGAATTTGTCGGCAATCCAGTGGTGGGCGCAAGCGCCAAGTTCGGCGCATCGCAACGGATTCCTCAACAATTCACTCGCCTGCGACGCAATGGAGGCGGGATCGTCGGCAACGAGAAGATGCTTATTGGCGACGGCGTTTAACGCAGTCGCGACCGGCGAGGTGACCACAACTGCTTTGCGGGCAGCGAGCGCTTCGAGCACTTTGTTTTGAACGCCACGCGCGATCCGCAGCGGCGCGACGACGACCTGGCATTGGTTCAATTCCTCCACGACGTCATCGACTTCGCCCGTTACATGCACGCCGCGAAGCGCTTCCAGCTGACGAACGCGGCGGGTTGGCGATCGGCCGATGATGCGAAATGTCGCGTCGGGCTCGCGCGATTGAATGGCGGGCAGAATACTTTCAGCAAACCAACAGACCGCATCGACATTGGGCATGTAGCGCATGTCGCCAACGAAACCGATCGTCTTGGTTTCGCAAAGACCGGTCCGCGCGTTGGTCGGACAATGAACACCGTTGCCCATCACGTGGAGTTTCGATCGATCACCGATCCAATCGTCGGCTTCCTGTTTGCTGATGAGAATGGTCGCGTCGAATGCGTCGTAGAGTTCGGCTTCGAGTTGGGCGAGTCGGCGGGCTTCGGCGTCGTAAAACCAGGAGCGCGGGGCGCGAGCGCGGTTGGCCATCGCCTCCCACTTTCGACTGTCGAGATCGCACAGGTCGATAATCTTGATGCCGGCATCGATCGAGCGGGCGTATTGTCCCATGCTCGACGAAAACACGACGACTCCGTCGAACTTGATCCGCGACGTCAATTCGCGAATCGCATCGCGCATCGCCCGCGAACGATAAAACCCTTCGGTGAGCGTTTCATCGATGGCCATATCAAACGCTCCGCGCACTGTCGCCCGCAACCGATCAAGCGGAATCGCCACGACCTCCCGGCAAAATTCCTTCATCGCGGGGACGTATTGCATGTCGGCGGGGTCATCGACAAACGTCGCGCACCACACATCGTGATTCTTCGCCAAATGCTCGATCGTGTGGAACGCACGGATCTTGCAGCCTTTGTTCGGCGGATATGGAAAGCGATGGCAGATGTAGAGCAGTTTCATGGTTCCAACCAAATCGTTGCGACTAACCCGGCAGGTGTCGCGAAAGCCTGGCCCCCGCGGCAGTGCAAAACGACATGGGCATGTGCTTCCAAATCTGACGGGCCAACTGAAACCTGGGATTCGATGGCGTCAGGTTGGGCAGCGCCTTACCGGGAAAAACGTAGCGTTGATATTCAAGCGGCGTCGGTTCGAAACCAAAGAACCGCTTGAAGTTAAACGACCCTTCGTTGTCGCGACGGGTTCGGCCAAAGTCGAACACGGTGCAGCCCATCTCGACCGCCCGTTCCATCGCCGTCATGTAGATAAAGTGATTGGTGTTGCAGCGATTGAACCGCTCGTCACAGCCAACGAAATACGGCAGGAACGTCTTTTCAAATCGAAAACTCACCAGCCCGCCGATGATCCGCGAACCTTTGCGCACCACCTGAGCAATCGCGTCATTGCCAAATCCACCAACCAGACGCTCGAAGAATTCCAGCGGATAGTTGATCGACCCCAATCGCCGCATGTTGCGACAATAAAGACGCCACACGTCGGGCGTACGCCGGCGATTGAATTCAACGGTGAGTCCATGTTTATCGCGGGCGTTGCGGGCGTCGGCTCGAGCTTTGCGCGGCAGCCAACCCAGCACGTCCGACGCGGCTGCCGGAAGCGTCTTGCGAAAACCGGCGTATCCTTGCAACTGTCGAAGGCCGTCGACTTGCGCGTGTTCGCTACGCAGATCGATGAAGTTGGCATCAATCTGTTCGCCAAGTTCGCGGGCCTGGGTCCAAAGCGCATCGACCACCGCATGATCGTCAGCCAAAATGCCGCCAGCTACCGCGTACGGTACGCTCACAAGCATCCGCCCGCCGAACATGCTCTTGATCTCGACCAGCGGAAGCACGCCGACAATCTCAGACCCGCGAAACGCCACGAAGTGTCGCGACGTGTGCCCGAACGATTTTTCAACCGAGTTCAGCCAGGGCGTCAGGTGAAAGAGCGTGCCCTCGGCATGAGCGCGAACGTATGCATCCCACTTTTGGGCGGGGGCTTCATCACCAAGCGAGACGAACGGATACACGCGGACTTCGGACCGGCGGTTGGCAATCGCCTGGGCCAGTTCCCGCGTCTCTTCGCTAGCGGATATGGGCTGGATTGTGCTGACAGGGACCATTCCTGTCTATCGGCAAGGCGACAGAACGGTCTTGTGACCGATTGGCGGCTTGCGGGCCTGCAAATCGGCGATACAGCGGCTGATACGCCCGCTCTAGCCGACGTGCTCGCCATAGGCGGCAGCGTCCATCAAATCGTCGAGCGGAGAAAGGTCCGACGCCTCGATCTTGACCATCCACCCGCGATTGTGGGCGTCGTCGTTGACCAGTTCGGGATGGTCTGCCAACTCGTCGTTGACGGCTACCACCTTTCCACCGATCGCGCTGATCAGGTCGGACGTGGCTTTGACCGATTCGATCTCACCGACAGCCGCACCAGCCGCAAACTCCTTACCGACCGCGGGCAACTCGACATAGGTGATGTCGGTCAGCTCTTCGGCTGCGAACTCGGTGATGCCGATGGTCACGACGTTGCCGTCGACCAGATACCATTCATGTGAATCGGAGTATTTGCGATCGTTTGGAACGCTCATCGAAAGTCTCTCTGTGGAGTTGTGTATGTGTTTCAGCGCGATGATCGCGTCTGGTCTCGTGACGACTCGTTCTGCTAGGACGACAACTTATAAAACGGAATCTTGACGACCGTAGCCGCGACTTCCTTCTCGCCGAACTGCACCGAAAGCTGCGTCCCATCCTTCGTGTGGTCCATTCCAACCAGCGCCATCGCGAGGCTTTCGCCAAGCGTCGGACTCAACACACCGCTGGTCACCTGCCCGACCGTCTCGCCGTTTGCCCGAACTTCAAAACCCTGACGGGCTGTCCGCCGACCTTCCAACTTGAGCCCGACGATCTTTTGCGTCAGCCCCTTCTCTTTCTTCTCGCGCATCGCGTCTGCGCCGATAAAATCCTTGTCGAGATGCACGCACCAACCCTGCCGGGCGGTGAGCGAATCCCAATCTTCGGTTAACTCGTGGCCGTAAAGCGGCATGCCCGCTTCCAACCGCAGCGAATCGCGGGCGCCCAGACCGGCTGGCTTGATCACGGCGTCGTCAGTATTGCTCATGCCCATCAGCGCCGGCATTGCCAGTTTCACGATGCCCGCCGGCAGGATCAACTCAACACCATCTTCACCGGTGTAACCGCTGCGAAAGATCGCGTACTTGAACGTGAAGTACGAACCGGTTTGGAAGTGATAGCGCTTCAATCCGCTGAGGTCGATATTGAGAAGCTTTTCAACCTGCGGAATCGCTTCCGGACCTTGCAGCGCGATCATCGCCGTTTCCATCGTGCGATCGGTCATCTGCACGTCTTTGCCTGCCGCGTGCCTGCTCAACCAATCGGTGATTTTCTGACGGTTCGACGCGTTGCACACCACGAGGTACTGATCCTCGAAGCGCGACACGATCACGTCGTCGAGTATCCCGCCATCCTCACGGCACATGTGCGTGTAGCGCGAAAGGCCGACAGACATGTCACCGACGTTGCGCGTGCACACCAACTGAAGCAGCGCTTCGGTGTCCTTGCCCGTCAGGTACAGCCGCCCCATGTGCGAGACGTCGAACAGCGAACATTTCGTCCGCGTGTGATTGTGTTCTTCGATGATGCCGCGATACATCACCGGCATGGACCAGCCGGCAAAATCCACCATGCGGGCACCCAGTTTGACGTGAAAGCTATGCAGCGGCGATTCGTTCACCTGATGGTCCTGACTTGATCGGGGTTATCGATTGAAAATACGGTCGTGAAAACACGATTGCCTACGGCGCGAGTACACTATGTGAAGCGCGGTAAGAATGTCAACCCGCCCAACCGACTCCTCGTGGCCCGCCCTCCCCAACTCACAGACTTCAATCTATACTGCGAACCATAAGACCCAAGCAGTTGCCCCCGATAGACACCGATGATCAAACAAAATGGACCGCCTGTAACGGCTTGTTTGGAGTGCTCAAAATGAAACCCTTTTCACGAATGCGTGGGAGACAACTTGCTGCCCTGATGTTCTTGGGCGTGTTCGTTGGCGGATTGGCCCTGACGCCATGGGTGTTGGCCGACCCACCCAAGCCGCAGCAGGACAAAGGAAAGAAATCCATGCAGGTATTCTATCTTGAGATCGTAACCCCCGAGGTCGATGCGGTATGCGCCGTGTATGCGAAGGCGCACGACATCACTTTCAGCGAGCCCGTGGCTGGCTTGGGCGGTGCGCGGACGGCTGCGATGCCCGATGGCGGAATGATTGGCGTGCGAGCGCCGCTACGCGAGACCGAAGAACCGATCGTTCGACCGTATTGGCTGGTGGACGACATTAACGCGGCTGTCGCTGCCGTCGAAAAGTCCGGCGCCAAGATTGCCCACCCGCCAATGGAGATACCGGGTTACGGTACGTTTGCGATCTACATCGTTGGCGGCGTCGAACACGGTTTGTGGAAGAAGTAGCGCCCTTTCGCCGGGGCGATTGCCTCCGCTAACGCTTCTTCCGCTTACCCGGTTTCTTTGGCTTCGCTGGCTTGCGCGGTGACTTTGGCTTCTTGCGGGACTTGGGTTTCTTCTTTCCGGTGCGCGATGGTTTCTTTCCGCCTTTGTTACCGCCCTTGCGTTTCGACACACGTCCACCGCCCGAACGAACACGACCGCCAGCCCGTCGTTTGAACCCGACAAATTCGGATAGCGCCAAGTTCAACTGGCGGGCCGCAATATCCACCTGCGAAATCGTGACCTCAAGTTCCTGACCGATTGAAATACGCCTGCCACTACGCTCCGCATTCACGCAGCCGCGATCGACATCCACCTCCCACCAGTCGTCGGCTAACTCTTCGAAACGCAGCAGACCATCCACCAGATACTCACTAAGCTGCACATACAGCCCGAAGTTGGTCACGCCCGTAACGATGCCATCCACCGAATCACCTACGCGGTCCTCAAGCAGTCGAAGAATCTTGACCATTCGCAGCTCGCGCTCTGCCGCCTCAGCCCGACGCTCGCAGCGGCTGCAATGCGACCCGAGTTCCCGCAGATCCGCATCCGAAGGCATCGACTTGATGTCCGACTTGGAGTGCAGCTTTCCTTTGATGTACGCATCGAGCAATCGATGGGCAGTCAGGTCAGGGTAGCGACGAATCGGCGAAGTGAAGTGCACGTAGTGCTCGCCAGCGAGTGCATAGTGCCCCAACAATTTCGGCGAATACTCTGCCGTCTGCATCGATTTGAGCAGCGCCAGATTCACTGCGAACGATTCGGGCTTGCCCTTGACACTCTTGAGAATGCCCTGAAGCTCAAACCGATCGAGCGAGTTGGGCACCTTGAGACCGAGGGCTCCGAGAAACTTGCCCAACGACTTGGCCGTCGAGTCAGCTGGGTCGGGGTGAATACGCCGCAGGTGCGGCACGCCGATCTTCGCAAACAACCGCCCGACGGCTTCGTTCGCCTCGATCATAAACATCTCGATGATCGTGTGACTGAAGCTCGTATCGGTCGGCGTCACGCCAACGACGTGATCCTTGTCATCATAGACGAGATCAACCTCCGGCAGATCCAAGACGAGCATGCCATTCTTGACCCGGCGCTTCCTGATCGTCTTGGCCAGCGATTCCATATCGTGCAATAACGCCAGCACCTTCTTGGAAAGTCGACCGGGCTTACCGTTTAATGCCGCCGACGCCTGCTCATATGTCAGGCGCTTGGTCGAACGAATCAACGTGCTCGCGAAACGTTGCCCGACGACGTTGCCGCTTTTGTCGTACGTGATAAACGCACTCTTGGCGAAACGCGGTTCGCGCTCCTGCAAGCTGCACACCCCGTTGGACAACACTTCGGGCAACATCGGAATCACGTGCCTAGGGAAATAGACGCTCGTCGTGCGGGCGGCTGCTTCCTGATCGAGAATGCTTCCCGGCTGAACGAAGTGACTGACATCGGCGATGTGAACGCCCAGTTCCCATTGACCTTTTCCAAGCTGCTTAAGCGAAATGGCATCGTCGAAGTCGCGGGCGTCCTTCGGATCGATGGTGATGATCGTTTCCTTCGAGAGGTCCAGGCGCTGACTGTCCCCGTCCGGGTTGTAGCTTCGCGAAGCATTGCCAGCCGCCTGCAGAACTTCATCAGGAAAACCCTCGGGCAGTTGATACTGCACGACCATGCTGAGCGTATCGACTTCCGGCACGCCGCGTTCACCCAGCACGCGAACGATCACACCGCGGGCTTCCTTGCCCGGTGTGGGGTAGCGCGTGATTTCGACGACAACCTGATCGCCTTCATGGGCGGACTTTGCACCGGGGTCGTCAACGAACACCGGCCCGTGAAACGTGTTGCCGTCGGGCCGAACGAACCAGCGGTTGAAATCGTGGAGCAGTTCACCGACGAAATGATTCTGCGCGCGGTTGAGAATTTCGACGATGCGCCCTTCGTAAAGCATCTTGTCGCCGCGCTTCCCGCGTTTGACGACCTTGGCTTCGACCGTGTCGCCGGTCAGCGCATTACCCGTATCACCCGGCGGGACAAACAAGTCCCCGTGCGCATCCGGGTTGTCCGGAATGACGAAGCCAAACCCGCGCGGGTTCAAGCGAAACGTCCCGACAATGGTTCCCGACGGTTGCGGCAGCGTCACGACGTTGTGACTGCCGAGGGCCAACCGCCCCGCTTTCTTCAACCCTTTGACCGCGAGATGGAAATCGCCGTATTCGTTGTCCGAGATGCCCATGCTGCGGGCGAGTGCCCGAACCTTTTGCGGGCGGTATTCAGAACTCTTGATGAAACTCAGTATCTGTTCGGCGACATCTTCCGTTGACATGCTGTTCAATCCTTTGAGGCGTGTACGCTTATATGTGTGATCTCGATTGTATGCGGCTGGCCCTCAAACCGTAAAGGACGGAACATAATAACACCCGTTGACGCATGATTCGCCGCAGAATCGCCCGATTGGACATGCTTGCGTTGCTCCTCGTCAACACGGCGTTGCGTCAATGCGACGAATCGCGAAACCCGTCGCGCCGTGTCGAGCGTAAGTGAACGAAACGCGCAATCATCGCCTCTAGCCGGTTCGAAGCCACCGCCGATACCTTCATTGTTCTGATAAATCAGCCGCCTCGCACCGCGAGTATCGCCGTTTATCACAACATTCAACCGAGCTGTTATCAGTTGGACAACGTGATCAATCTTAACGAACAGTCGGAGGACTGTTCACGTTCGCAATACGCCGCGGACACTACACGGATTCGGGCAGGAGGCCCTGGTTTGACCAACCTCCGTCTATGCCCGTCGCGCCGTTGTTGGAGTTCGCCCCCATGTATCAGCCGTCTACCCTCGATCGTTTCTTCGAACCACTGCTCGCCGGCGACCGCAAGACCTGCCGCCAGTTCATCACCGAGCAGCTTGAACGTGCCAACAACACCGTCACCGATCTGTATTACGATCTGCTTTGGCCGACCATGCAGCGCATCGACGAGTGCTTTCGTCAAAACCGCATCAGCGTCGCCACGGAGCACATGGCCACCCGCATCAGCCGCTCCATCGCCGACCAGTTGCAACAGTCGCTCGTGCAAATGCCGGCCAACGGCAAGACCATCATGATCACCTGCGCCGATGACGAACCCGAAGAACTCGGTGCGCAGATGTGCAGCGATCTGTTCGAGTCACGCGGCTGGAATGTGTACTTCTTGGGCGGCGGCGTACCGATGGATGAAATTTCGCAGCTCATCGGGCAGATTCGTCCGGACATTCTGCTGATTTTCGGCACGAAACCTTCGGGCGTGTCGCAGGTGCGGACGCTGATCGATCACATCCGCTCGATCTCCAGCAATCCGACCATGAACATCATGATGTCGGGCGGCGTCTTCAACCGCGCCGAAGACCTCTGGAAGGAAGTGCAAGCCGACCTCTACGCCCCCACCGCGCAAGAGGCCATCCCCATGGCGGAAGCCGCCCAACCGCGCAAACCGGAAATTCGACTGCCAGGCGTACCAAAAAAACGCCGTCGCCGCCGTCGTCCACCGCTCGCGATGGAAACAGCTTCGGCGTAACACCTCCGGAACTCCGGGCAATACAACAACCGGCAGGTACGCATGCGATGAACGTCGCGCGTACCTGCCGTTTTTTTGTGATCGATATTCGATGATCAATTCACGATGGTTGTGCCACCCATGTGAGAACGCACTCAGCCGTCATTCCCGCGCAGGCGGGAATCCAGCGGTATGCATTAGACTCTGCCAGCCGAACTGCTGTACTATGCGAGGGTTCAATCGCGACCGGGCGCTGAAGAACAGCGTGGACTTTCTCGTTTGATTCTGGATTCCCGCCTCGCTCGCGTATTTATCCTGTGCGAACGCGATGATTCCGCATGTCGCACATCAACAGAATCGCGCTCAAAGCCGCGTGCTCGTTTTCCGCCGTATGACTAGGGGTAGCGCCGTGATTCTCAAATCCTTGAAATCAATGACCTTCAAAGTGCTGCGATGGTCGGTGCTCGCTAGTCTCTCATGTGTCAGTTTGGTGCTCGCATCTACACTGGTTGCCAGTTACATACCGCCGCCAAGTCATCCATTCTTGATTGGAGATCATGTCTACAGCCTTCCTGGTTCGTCGGGCTGGCATTTTCGCACCGTCGGCGGGCGCAGGTTTGGAGATCTATTTGTCGGCGGAGGGAAGGTCTTTGCGAGTGTCTATGAAGAACAGAACATCGTGAATCCCACATTGGAAAATGACTACACAGAATTGCGAACATGTATCCGGATACTGAAAGACCCGTCCTTCGAGTTGAGTTTTCCAATTCTTCCCTTCTTACTCCTGACGGGCATCTATCCGCTGGTTCATCTATGGGTGATTTCAAGTCGATGGTTGCAAAAACAAAAAGCTGGCTTGTATTCGCTTTGCCAGAATTGCGGTTACAACCTGACAGCAAACATTTCAGGTACTTGTCCTGAGTGCGGCGATGCAATTCATCTCGACTCATAGGAACCAGAAATGAGCTCGAATCAAATGCCCCCGCAAGATCACATTGCTGCCCACAGGCATAGCATCTACCACGCGTCTGAGATCAAATCGAGCGAACGATGTGGGTGCTTCTATTGCCTTGAGATTTTTGAGCCGTGCGCGGTCAAGGAATGGACCGATACCGATCATCCGGGTAGTGAGACCGCGTTATGCCCCAACTGCGGCATTGATTCCGTGATCGGCAGCCAATCTGGGTATCCAATTGAAAAAGGATTCCTCAAACGAATGCAGCGCCATTGGTTCTAGCTGTCGTTGTCTTCAAGTCAGAAAAAGTAAGCCAGGCAGGGATTGTTTATGAAGAATCGCGATTTTGAACTGATCGAATCGCTTCATCTAAGATTGCAACGAGGGCGATACAATGACTCCCTTCCACCCACTTGCTTCCGCCCTTTGCCCATTTATCGTCATACGGTTTCAGGAAATACGACACCATTTCCCTTTCCTTGTAACCCGATGGCTCGTATTCGATGAGCATTTCCGGAATGTTGTGGATCGCATCCATCAGATCGTAGAGCTGTTCGTCGGGCAGGCGGTTTTCGCCCTCACTGCGGCTCCTAACGAAGATGCTTACTCGGTATAAGAGTTCCAAGTACGCACTTAGATATGGCTCGGGCGCCAGTGTTTTGGGCCGTTCAAGCATTTCAAACACCCCTTCACGAATATCGTCTCGGTCTTCGAATCTTTTGCGAGCAGTCGCTTCAGGAATTCTAGCGAGGCCGCTGATTGGCGCAAATCGCGCTGCTCGGACAACTCGCGCAGTACTCGCGCACTCGCAAAGTTTGCGGAGCCAGCAGTCCTGCCCGAATTGCTGAATGCAGGATTACATCTCAAGAAAATTGCTGAGCAGGTGATGGCCTTCCGTCGTCAGGAAGCTTTCGGGATGAAACTGCACGCCGATGACCGGCATGGTGTCGTGGCGGATGCCCATCAGTTCCTTGCGGTCAGCCGTCCATGCGGTTGCATGGAAACCTTCGGGGATGGTGCTCTCTTCAACGATCAGCGAATGGTAACGCGTGGCCGTAAACGGATTCGACAACCCGCTGAAAATCCCTTTGCCATCGTGTTTGATTTCGCTCGTCTTGCCGTGCATGAGTCGCTGGGCGCGGATGACCTTACCGCCATACGCCTGGGCCATGCACTGATGACCGAGGCACACACCGAGCACCGGAACCTTGCCCGCAAGGTGTTTGATGATTTCCATGCTCATGCCGGCTTCGTTGGGCGTGCATGGTCCGGGCGAAATGATCGCGTGCGACGGGGCCATCGCATCGATCTCGTCGAGGGTGATCGCGTCGTTGCGGCGGACGTCGATGACGTGCCCCTTCTGCAACTCGCCGATGCGCTGGACGAGGTTGTAGGTGAACGAATCGTAGTTGTCGATGATCA
>JAUIEW010000168.1 GCA_030429365.1 Phycisphaerae bacterium | reverse complement strand
CATCGTCCGACATGCAGAGTGCTCCGAAGGTCTCTGCCGACGACGTGCTCAGGCAGTTTGAGCGCGATCGTCCCAAAGCCAGACCGCTTCTTCCCGGATCGCGACCCGGCACCAACGTCGTGCGCGACACGATTGTCGATGACGATCCGCGGCGCACGCCTGCCCGTCTGCCCGAAGGTTACTTTTTGGTGGACCGCGCCGGTCGGGTGACCAAAGAAGGGCCCTGGTTTGTGTTTAACTTTACGGGTGACAACAATCCCGGCGCCACGCCCGATCCGCCGATGCGACTGCTTCCCAACCGGATGCTCGAGCGGATGATTCGCGAGTCGAAGGGCTCGACGTCGAGTGTTGAGTTTATCGTTTCAGGTGAAGTGACGGATTTCATGGGTGAGAACCACCTGCTGTTGCGCAAGCTGTTGCGTAAGCGCAGTGTGGGCAACCTCTCCAACTGATCCGGCGCGGTTTGTTTCGTCTCAGGATGAATGCTGATGGATATCCATATCGAAAAACCAGCTGGCGGGGTTTCAGTCGTTGGACTCAATGGCGAGTTGGGCTCGCATGCTGAGGATTCGATTCGGGAGCAGCTTCATCCGGTTGTCGGTGAGCGCAACGCCAAAGTCATCATCGATCTGTCGAACGTGCGGACGATCGACTCGTCGGGACTGGGCCATCTGATCTCGCTGGTGACGCATTCGCGGATGACGGAGTCGCGGGTTATCCTGTGCGGGGCGTCGTCGTTTGTGCGCGGTGTGTTGGATGTGACGCAGTTGGATCGGTGGTTTGAGATGGCCAGCAGCGTCGACGAGGCTTTCACCATGCTGGGCGTCACCAGATCAGAGAGTATTTCCTGACTGGCAGAGAGTCTTTCCTGACTGGAATAATCAATCGAACCAAACCGCCCGCGCGAGGCGGTTACGAACTGCGGAGCAACGGGCCCATGTCGCTTATTCTGAGCATTTTCTCCTCGATTTTCTTCTGGTTCTTCAACATCTTTGGATCGGTCGCCCAGGGCGTCTGATTCGGCCTTCCCGCGGTTTTTCCCACGTATCAGCATTGTGTACGGCGATTTGCCCGTCATCGCGCTCAGCGATGAGCTGGCGATTGCGGTGTCGCATGGCCACTGCCTGAGCGCGCGATTCTCGCTTCGGTCCAATAACTCAATTCGGTTTGATGACCTTCCGATAACGAAGGTACGGAAAGTCTGTTGGTGAACTCGGAACGGCTGCGCCTGCTGGACGGCGGGGGCGGCGGTAAGGCTCTGAAAGACTCGATGCAAGAGACGTCGCGAAACAACTCGATGACTGAACCGGCGCAACCGCCCAATGGCGTGGACGCCACCGGTACGCCTGACGGTCGCGAGCTTCGTGGCCGACGCGAGTTTCTGGGGAAGTCGGGAAAGCTTCTGATTTACGTTCCGCCGGCGATTCAGTTGTTCATTCCCACCAAGGCGCTGGCGGCTAGCCCTTCGTCTTAAACGCGTGCAGACGAAATCCGGAAAGGGATGGAGCCCTTGCGCATCAAAACGACAAGTCTGCCCGAACGTCGGACTGACGTTACCTTTCACATCATCGATGATGAAGCGCTGATCTACGATCCCGATCGTGGCGCGACGCACCGATTGAACTCGACCGCACGATTCATCTGGGAACATTGCGACGGGACGTCCAGTTGCGAATCCATCGCCCGCGAAATGACCGGTGTATGGGATGCGCCGAAGGATCGCGCCTGTGACGATGTGGTGTCGGCTGTCGGTGAGATGGTGGACAACGGACTCTTGAAGGTGAAGCGCAACTGATGGGCGCCGCAATCACCAGCCAACTCGAAGTCGCCCCCCTGTCCATAGAGCGCTATCAGCCCAGCGCGGTGCGCGATTATGTTACTGCTTCTGCACCCGATCTTATTCGCCTGCGCCTCGGCGTGATCGACATCGAAATCGAAAGCACCATCGCCGGGCTCGCAGATGAGTACGCCTCGCTCTATCACGGGTATGCGAATCACGACAGCGACGCACACATTGCGGTACGCGTCGAGCGCGGACGGTCGCACTACACCATGGGGCGGCGGTTCATCGTCAGCGGCAGCGAAGGGCGCATGTTTTCGGTGCGGCGCGTCGAAGAAGTTCTGCCGCACGTCGAATGGGCGCTGAATTGGGAAGTTGTGCGGCGGATGGATTCGTTCCTGCAACTGCATGCCGGCGTGATGGAGCGCGACGGCGTGGGGGTGGTGTTTCCGGCATCGCCCGGTTCGGGAAAGACGACGCTTTGTGCGGGTTTGCTTTCGCGCGGGTGGCGCTTTCTGTCGGATGAGTTCGCCCTGATCGACGGCGAAGGGATGATCCACCCGTATCCCAAAGCGCTGTGCATCAAGGAAGGCTCGTTCGAAGTGATGGAGCATTTGGGTCTGCCGATGGTGTCGCCGCGCCGCTATCGCAAGGGCAAGAAAGGACGCGTCGCCTACGTGAATCCGCGCGTGGTTGGAAGTCGTGGAATCGGCGAACGCTGCCAATTGCGACACGTGGTGTTTCCCAAGTTTGAACAAGGGGCGACACCGCGCATTCGCTCAATCTCGCGTGGTGAAACCGGATTCGAGTTGGCCCAGCTTTCGTTCAATCTTCGCAAGAAGGGCAACGAGGGGATGGCTATGATGATGTCCGCGCTGCAGCACGCCGATTGCCATCGGCTGACCAGCGGCGATATCGACACGACTTGCGAATTGCTCGAAGCGTCGCTTGATGGAATAACGTCTTAAAGGTCGAAAACCGTGACACGCAGCGTTATCGACAATTCCAACGCCAATCAAACGGTCACGCAGATCGTCGGTGAACTGCTTCGCGAAGGCGCGCCCGAAACCATCGACACGCTTACACCTGATTTAGAAAACACAGTCACTGAGTACGCCTGCACGCGCGGGTTGGCTGGCTTGATTCAGCATGCCATCACCGAACGCAACCTCGAGTTCACTGGCGCCAATCGACAGAAACTCGCCGAGTCGGCTGCCCAGATCGCAGCCCGCAACCTTCACCTTCGACACCACCTCGAGCGCGTGGCGAAACGCTTGAACGATGCCGGCATCGACGTGATGGTTTTGAAGGGGATGGCCCTCAATCACCTGATCTACGACCGCCTCGACCTGCGCCCGATGACCGACGTCGACCTGCTCTTTTGCACGGACGACATCGCACCGGCATGTTGCGCGCTAAAGGAAGCCGGTTGCGTGGATGGTGAGACGCTTCTTCGCGAAGACTTCTTTCCCCGCTTCTATTACGAGCGCGAGTTTCGACCTGTTGACGCCCCCAACGTGAAGTTCGACGTACATGCTCGACTGTTTCGACCATGGCGCTATCGAAGCGTGCCGCTCGAATCGTTTTGGGATGGTTCAACGTCGATCGCGATCGGTGGCGCCAAGGTTCGCGTCCCGGGCCATGAGGGCATGCTGATTCACCTGTGCGTTCACGCGGCATGTCACGGAGCCAGCCGGTTGCTTTGGCTGCTGGATATCCACCGCTACGCCCGCCGATTTGCGAACGAGATCGATTGGTCTGCGTTTGCCGATCGGGCGATCTCGATGAAACTGGCTTGGCCCACCCTGGCAGCGATCCGAGCCGCAACCGAAGCCTTCGGCGCGACAGTACCCGAAACGGTGGTCTCAACACTGGAATCGACCTCGGCTGGTTGGGCGGACCGATTGGCGCTTTGGCAAGCCCCTCGCGACGACCAGCACCCGGTGGCGCGGTTGCTCGTGGATGCCCTGGTTGGCGGCGGAGCCAAGGACCAGTTGGCCTACCTGGGGGCGTTGCTGGTTCCCCAGCGGGCGCACATGGCCGACCTCTACAGGATTCACCACCCCGGCTGGCTTGTCTGCGCTCACATCTGGCGGGTCGTCCGGGCTGGCACACGCGGAATCACCCGCTGCATCCCTCGCGCTTGCATCCCATTTCGTCACGTATAAGATGTCGGGCTGCGCATGGCCTGAATTCACAGGCCGAGCAGCACGATTCCCCCGAATTCAATCGCGACAGATAGGACGATAGCGAGGCTACGCATGACCACGGCATTTGAGAGCATTGCAAAACTGATCGATTCGAAGCAACTGGACGAAGCGGCAGAGCAATTGCGAAACGTGTCTCCGAGCACGAACGAAGAGCGCGTCGAGAAGTATTACCTCGAAGGTTACCTCAGCGAGCGGCGCGACGCCTGGACCAATGCGGTTGCTTCGTATCGATTGGCCCTCGAAGCCGATCCCGACCACAGCGAGACGATGTTTCGACTCGCGTACATTCTTGATATTCACGGTGACGATGAAGAGGCGATGGCACTCTACGAGAAGTGCGTGGCCGAGCCGCCGTCACACGTCAACGCGATGATGAACCTTGCGGTGCTTTACGAAGATCATGGCAAGCATGACGAAGCGATCGGGTTGTTGAGCCGGATCGTTGACGAGCACCCGAATCACATTCGCGCCCGTTTGTTCTACGCGGATGTCGAAAGTTCGTTGACGATGTACTACGACGAAGACCGTGAGCGCAGTCGTGAGCAGCACGACGCTGTCCTTGATATCCCCGTGAGCGATTTCGAACTCAGCGTGCGAAGTCGCAACTGCCTCAAGCAGATGAACATCAACCATCTGGGCGATCTTCTTCGGATCACCGAGCCCAAGTTGTTGGCTTACAAGAATTTCGGCGAGACCTCGCTAAATGAAATCAAGGCGATGCTCGCGCAGAAGGGTCTGCGACTTGGCCAGCTGATCGAGGAACGTCCGGCGGCTGCCGCTGCGGCTCCGACCGGGCATCAGCCACTCTTGACCGCCGGTGACGCCAACCTGCTCAATCGCAATGTCGCCGAACTGGAGCTGTCGGTTCGCAGCCGCAAGTGTCTGCAGCGGTTGGGCGTTTTGACGCTGACCGATCTGATTCAGCACAGCGAACCGGAACTCTTGTCCATCAAGAACTTCGGTCAGACCTCGCTGGATGAGATCAAGAAGCGATTGGCCGAACTCGGTTTGTCGCTGCGTCAACCGACCTAGTTGGCAGCCCTTTTAGGGTTCTTGACAGCTACACCGCATCCCCATTGATGTCCAAATTGCATGCGCCTACTGTGCTGCGGTCTGCGCGGTAGGAGCCGACTGCGACCGGGTCACATTGGATGGCCGCACTTCCCAAATCGGTGGAAAGGCTTGCTTTTTCTGGGCGAGGCTTCTATCCCCTGAATATATGCGGGACTTGATGATCACATTTTCATCCCGGTTGTGCGTGGCCTCTCGCAGCCGGGTTCGGTGTTTGATTGCAGTTGGATTGATCGCTGCATTCCTGGCGGGTGGTTGTGCGCCCGAAGAGGAGCCGGTCGAACCGCCACTCGGTGTGCGCCCGGTGCGCGTGCTCTTGTTTGATTCGGATGAAGGCTGCGAAGTCTGCGTCGGTGCTCCATTTTCGTTGGATACATTTGATGGTGAGACGATCGCTTCGGGGGACGCGCTGCAGTGTGTTTCGGTGACTGCGGACGATGGATTGCGGTTTGGCGAACTCGATCCAGTTGAGGGGCCGGTGACGCTGAGTGTGGACAAAGTCGGGCGTACGCGCATCGCTCGGTTTCGCGATGGTAAGAAAGGCCCGCGCAATTCGTATCCAGGCGCGTTTGAGTTTTCCATTCGAGACAACGGATCGATTCGGGTGATTAACCTGGTCGATGTCGAGTCGTATATCGGTGGTGTGGTGGCGTGTGAGGCGTCGGCTGCCTTTGGTGACGAATCGCTAAAAGGCCAAGCCGTCGCGGCTCGCACGTATGCGATGTACATCATGGCCCGCCGCAGCGAGCGTTCGTATGACCTTCGCGCGTCCGAAGGGGCGCAGGTCTACCGGGGTTGGGCGAGTGGTGCGTTTGGACGGCGGGCGCGCCGGGCGGTCGAGGCGACACGCGGTCTGGTGTTGTCGCACGCCACGCCGGATGGCCCGCGGGTGTTTTGTGCGTACTACTCGTCGGCGTGCGGTGGGCGATCGCAGAGTCTTGCGGACGTTCAGCCAGCCACCGTTCCGGAACCGCTTCAGGGCGGGGTAGAATGTCATTTCTGTAAGATTGCCAAGAAGAATATCTACGAGTGGGGGCCCACCGAGATCAAGAAAAGTCGCCTGCTGAAGAGGCTCAAATCACGTCGCAGCGATTTCGACGATTGGAAGGCCATCGCCTCTGTTCGGGTGGTCAAAGAGACGGAATTTGGCCGCGTTCACACGGTTGCGTTGAAAAGCAGCAAGGGCGAAGAGATTCAGATGCGTGCGGAGCCGTTTCGGTTGGCGGTTGGCAGCCGCACGATGCGCAGCACCGACTGCAAAGTCATCGACGACGGCAGCGTGATTCGCATCACCGACGGGCATGGATTTGGTCACGGTTTGGGGTTGTGTCAATGGGGCATGGAAGGCCTCGCCCGCCAAGGTCGGTTGGCGGGTTCGATCCTTCGCTACTACTACCCCGGATCGCGCATCGTCCGTGCGTTCTAAGTCAGAAGCGGTTCGCCTTGTGGGGCAGCGGCCGGCGGCGCTGCTACCGGTTGGCCCGTCGCGTTGGCTTTCACCTTCTCCATCAATCCGTCAATCAGGTTGACCAGGTTTCGAAGCTCCGGTTTGGTAATTTGACCGTCGGCTTTGACCTGTTCGATTTTCTTGGCGTTGTCCGGACTCACCAACGAACTGAAGACGATGACCGGGATCTTGGAGAGTTGCGGGGTTTCTTTGACGCGCTTGGTGAGCGCGAGGCCATCAAGTTGGGGCATCTCAATATCGGTGATAATAATGTCGAAGGGGTCTTTCAATTCACCGGCAGCCTGCTGCTTAAGTTGGTTCCAGGCGAGTGAACCGTCTTCGACCGCCACGTAATTGGAATATCCTGCGCGCCCGATGTTCTTGGTAATGAGATTGCGCATGAGCGAGGAATCTTCCGCGAGGAGTATGCGCGTTTGCTTTCGCTCATCGCTCTTTTCGTCCTGATCAACCGAGATGTTGAAGAGATCGTGGCCGGTGATGTCGAACACGATGCGCTCGAAGTCGATCATCAACACCAGGTTGTCGCGAATCGTGCATACGCTGGTGATCGGTGTTTCGGTCGTGCCGACCGTCGGCATCGGAGAAACGGATTCCCAGCTGACGCGGTAAATCTGCTCGACGGAGTCCACGAGAAACGCGATGCGGACCTGGTTGAATTCTGTCACAATGATCCGCCTCGAATCGTACTCGGGCGGTTCGGATTGCAGGTTGAAATAGGTGTGCAAATCGATCAACGTCGTGATGGTGTCGCGCAGCTGAAACACGCCGATCGCGGAAGGATGACTTTCTGGAACAGATGTCAGCGGCACCGGTCGAATTGCTTCACGCACCTTGGCCACGTTGACACCGTAGCGATTTTCACCCAGCGTGAA
The DNA here is from genome assembly GCA_030429365.1 of Phycisphaerae bacterium. Taxonomy (GTDB): domain Bacteria; phylum Planctomycetota; class Phycisphaerae; order UBA1845; family UBA1845; genus UBA1845. Next base: position 3,881 of record JAUIEW010000168.1, on the reverse strand, counting down.
GACTAGAACTTCGAGTTCGTTGGTTCCGGATTCAAGCAGGATGTCGGTCTTGGCAGACATTCGAGATTCTCCGTCAAGGGCACTGCGATCGGGCCGCGCCGTGTTAATGAAGCGTTGGTCTAAGAGGTCTATTCGCTATGTGATCTATCGGTTGACAACGCTCACAAATCCGTCAGCAAGTTGGAGTCCGATGGGAATGAACAGGGTCATTTGACAGGCAATGCCGCACTTGGAAGTCCGCGTGTCCGCCGCGTTGACAGTTGGTGTATGCGTGGCTAGAGTCGCAAACCGCGCCAAAGCGGCCAACCGTTTAGCGCGGTTGAACATGTCGCATTGGAGACGACCCACCGTGCCCAAGTCCCTTTTTGTCATTGATGGTCATGCCCAGATTTATCGCAGCTACTACGCGCCGTTTCGGCCGTTGACCTCCCCCGACGGTGAACCCACCAAAGCCGTCCACGTTTTTTGCAGCATGCTGTTTAACCTGCTGCGCACGCGAAAGCCCGACTACCTGGTGATGACGCTCGACGTCAGCGACCGCACCGTCTTCCGCTGCGACATCTATCCCGAATACAAAGCCCACCGCGATCCCGCGCCGGATGATCTGTCACCACAAGCCGACCGCATCATCGAAATCGTCGGGGCGATGGGCATTCCCATTTTGCGACAGGAAGGATTTGAAGCCGACGATCTGATGGCCACGCTGGCCAAACGCGTTGCGGGCGATGATCTGGATGTATATCTGGTCAGTAAGGATAAGGATCTGGAGCAGGTCATTTCCGACCATGTGTTTCTGTACGATCCGGCAAAGGATATCGTGCTGGATCGCGCGGCGCTGCTGGAAAACAAGGGGTATGCGCCCGAGCAGGTGATCGACATCCAGACGCTGTCGGGCGATTCGGTGGACAACATCCCCGGCGTCACGGGCGTCGGACCCAAGACAGCCGTCAAACTCATCAGCAAGTATGGCACCGCCCAAGCCGTCGTGGATCATGCCGGCGAACTCACACCCAAGCAGAGCGAAAACGTCAAAGCCTTCGCCGAACAACTGCCCATCACGCGGCAACTGGTGACGCTAAAGGATGACGTGGAATTCGACTTCGATCTTGCAGCGGCTAAGACCGATTCGCTGACGTTTGGACATGCCAAACCGACGTTTGAATTGCTCGGCTTCAATCGTTTGACGGATCAGCTCGATGAGTTCTCGGGCACGACCGAAGAACAAGGCGAACTTGCGCTGGGGTCTTCGGAAACGGCTGGCGAATACATCTGCGTGGATACGGATTCGGCGCTGGATGAATTGGCGCAGGCGCTTGCGCGGCAGTCCGTGTTTGCGATCGATACGGAAACGACCAACATCAATCCGGTGGCGGCTGACCTTGCGGGCATTTCGGTGTCGTGGGAAGCGGGCAAGGCGTATTACATTCCGATTCGCGCCGCGATGGGCGCGTGTCTGCCGTTGGAACTCGTTCAATCCAAGTTGGCTGATGTGCTGGGTGATGCGGCGATCGGCAAGGTTGGGCAGAACATCAAGTACGATGCGATCGTGCTGGAGCAAGCTAAAATGCCACTGGGTGGCATTGTGTTCGACACGATGATCGCGAGCTTCGTGTTGGAGCCGCTGCGCCGCTCGCACGGGATGGATGCGCTGGTTCTCGAACTGTGTCGCCACAAGATGATTCCGATTTCCGACTTGATCGGTAAGGGCAAGGACCAGTTGACGATCGATCAGGTCGATGCGGCCCACGTGACGGAATATGCCGGCGAAGATGCGGACTTTACCTGGCGGTTGTATGAGATTCTTTCGAAGCAATTGGAGGACAGCTCGTTCAAGCCGTTGTTTGAAGACGTTGAGATGCCGCTCGTCTCGGCGTTGGCGCGGATGGAATCCAACGGTGTCAGCCTCGATGAAAAGCTGCTCGCAAAGATGAGCGACGAGCTTGGCGATCGTTTGCTGGAGTTGACGGCTGAAATCCACGAAGCAGCTGGTTATGCGTTTAACATCGCGTCAACGAAGCAGTTGGCGGTCGTGCTGTTCGATGAGCAGGAACTTCCCGTCATCAAGAAAACCAAGACCGGCCGAAGCACCGATGCGGCCACCCTGGAAGCATTGGCCCAGCAGACCGACCATCCGATCCCGCGATTGATGCTGGAGTATCGCGAGCTGACCAAGCTTAAAGGAACGTATCTCGACACGCTGCCACAGATGGTCTGCAAGAAAACCAACCGCATCCATGCTGGTTTTCATCAGACGGGCGCGGTGACCGGGCGGTTGTCTTCGAGCGATCCGAATTTGCAGAACATCCCCATTCGCACGGAACTCGGCCGGCGGATTCGCGGCGCATTTGTCGCCAGCGGGCCCGAGCGCACGCTTGTGGTCGCCGACTATTCGCAGATCGAACTGCGCGTGCTGGCCCATTTTTCGAAGGACGAAGCGCTGCTCGATGCGTTTGAGAACGGTTTCGATATTCATGCAGCCGTCGCAGCCCAGGTCAACGATGTTTCGATTGACGAGGTCACGTCCGAACAGCGCAGCGCTGCGAAGGCGGTGAACTTTGGGATCGTTTACGGTCAAACCGCGTTCGGGTTGGCCCGTTCGCTGGGCATTTCGCAGGCGGCTGCCAAGGATTTCATCGAGCGTTACAACGAACAGTATCCGGGGATCAAAGGGTTCGTCGAACAGTGCATCAACGAAGCGAAAGTGAAGGGTTATGCCGAAACGATTTTGGGGCGGCGTCGACCCATCGACGAACTGCATTCGCGCAACAAGCAGCAGCAGGCGCTCGGCGAACGGTTGGCTGTCAACACGGTCATTCAGGGCACAGCGGCTGACATGATCAAACGCGCCATGATCGACATTCATCGCGAGATCGAGTCGAACGATCTGGATGTGCAGATGCTCATTCAGGTGCACGACGAATTGGTCTTTGAGGTGGCGAAATCCGAAGTCGATACGCACGTGGCGATGATTCGCGACAAGATGATCAACGCGATCGCATTCGATGTGCCCATTGTGGTGGACATCGGCGTGGGTGCGACGTGGCTGGACGCGAAGTAAGTCTGCGACCTACTCGGATGACGGCGGACTGGTTGATGACGGCGGGCTGAGTGGCGGTGGGTTGAGCTTTTGCTGCAAGTTCGCGAGGCGCGCTTTCGATTCGTTATCCTCGGGGTTGATCCGCAGCGCTTCGGTGAAATGCCATGCGGCGCGATCGAGTTGGCCCGTGGCTTCGTAGATCGTTCCCAATTGATAATCCACTTCAGCCAGGTTCGGGTCGAGCTTCTTTGCGGTCGAGAAATGCTCGACGGCTTTGGCAATGTCCTGCTGCATCAGATGGGCTAGCCCGATGTTGTAGTGCAGCTCCCGTCCAGTTGGATTCTCCTCGAGGGCGATCGCCCACACGTCCACCGCCGCTTGCAGATTTCCATTTTGAGCCAACACAGTCGCCAAGTTTGAGTAGGCCATCGCGTCGAGTTTTTTCTGCGGATTGATCGGCCAATTGCATGCGATGGTCGCGATGATGACAGCCACTGCCGGCGCGACAAGCGAATTGCGATCGCGGTAGCGTTTGCGCACCTCGACGACGGCGTATGCAGCAAACGGGATCAGCATCGGGACGAGTGGTGCGCGATATCGTGCGAGCACGAAGAACGCGGCGACGCTGACGGCGAAGGTTGCGGTCAGAATCACGAAGATGCTGAGTCGCTTGCGGTCAGCCCGTGCGAAAACCATTCCGGCGATGGCGATGGGGCAGAGGATTCCAAAGTGTCCGACGACCGCAAGGACCGACATGATTGGCGATAGGTCGCGGTAGACGTTGTAACCCTCGACGTCGCTGATTTCGTAACGGTTGATGACGAGCAGGAATTTCTGGGCGCAC
>JAUIEW010000167.1 GCA_030429365.1 Phycisphaerae bacterium | reverse complement strand
CCCGACCCGAAAGATTCCCGCGCGAGGATGGTCCACTCGTCACAACCGCGCTTCGTGGGGCTGTGATACACGCCTTCAAGATCGCCTTGCCCGGAGCCTTTTCCCCATCCGCCGCCCCAGTCCATGTTCCATTGATCGGCCCAACCCTCGCCGCATCCGGTCAGTGCAACGACACCGCAAAGCAATACAACTCCGCAAACCGTCCGCACCACGGTCAAATCGCCACGCCTAAAGAATCTTGTCCGGACAATCTTCATGGGTTCACCTGGAAGCGTTCTTGTTGATCCGGCGCCGCAGCGCCTTTTTCTGTTCAAGATGCAATTGTCGAATGCCCTTGGCAGCCAACGTCGTCAATCGATCAAGTTCCTTGCGCGAAAACGTCGCGCCCTCCGCCGTCCCCTGCACCTCAACGAAGCTGCCCGCACCGGTCATCACCACATTCATATCAACGTCGGCTCGCACATCTTCCTCATACGCCAGATCGAGCAGCGCCCGATTGCCCACAAGCCCGACGCTGACCGCAGCGACACTGTCCGTGATGGGATTCGTCTTGATCCATTTGCGCTCGCGGGCGACCCGCACGGCATCGGACATCGCCACGAACGCACCGGTGATGCTGGCCGTCCTCGTTCCACCGTCGGCCTGCAAGACGTCGCAATCAATCAGAATCGAATGTTCGCCGAGCGCATCGAGATCAATCACCGCCCGTAGCGAACGTCCGATGAGACGCTGGATCTCCTGGGTGCGTCCGTCGATCTTGCTGCGGTTGCGACCTTTTCGCTTGTTGGTCGCGCCGGGGAGCATGTCGTACTCAGCCGTACACCAACCCGAACCCGAACCCGTCTTCCACTCCGGGACGCCCTGCTCCAGACAAGCCGTGCAAAGGACCTGCGTGTCGCCGCATTCGATCAGCACCGAGCCAGCCGCATTGCGTGTGAAGCCCCGGATGATCTTGACGGGCCTAAGTGCATCTGCGCGTTGTCCGTGTTTTCTGGCCAATGGTCGCCCTTCTTGGAATGGTTTCGGGGGGTACGAAATGAGAAGGTACGGATGGGTCAAAAGGGTGTCAACCGCCCCACCCACCAAGTGCCTCATACCGCAGCGACGCCCTTTCCGTCATCAATTGCAACACCGCAGAGGTATAACCTTGCGAACTTGGCCGCAATCGCAATGATTCGTTATTCACAAGCGCCTGGACCGCCCAGTCAGCCCATCGCGTGAAGGGCCATCGGCATCCGGACGGAGAACACCCAGTGTTGCATGAACTTTTTGAAGCCCAGGCAGAATTGAACAAGCGGATTGGATTCGATTGTGCGGCGTTGAGGGAATCCTTCGATCCAAAGCTGGCCGGCGAATGGCTCAACGACTACATCGCAGCCGCCAGCAACGAGTTGGAAGAACTTCGCGACAGCACCTACTGGAAGCACTGGTGCAAGGAAGCCAAAGAAGGCCGGCGTTACGAAATCCACGATCTGCAAAACGCCCGCGTCGAAGTCATCGACCTGCTGTTCTTCTGGATCAGCATGGCCCAGTGTCTCGGGCTCACTGCCGACGACATCAAAGAACTCTACATGAAGAAGCTCGGCGTCAATCACAAACGCCAGGACACCGATTACTCAATGGCCAACAAGGACGAGTCCGACAACAAAGGCATCGACCTCGATTAGATGCCCGTAGGGTGGGCCGTGCCCACCATATCGTTGTCAATCAAACGGCGGTGGGCATGGCCCACCCTACATTGCGAAGAAATAGCAGGTGCGGCGAGCCGCACCCTACGCGCAAAAAACCGCGGACCTGATTTGATCCGCGGTTTTCTTTTTGTTTCGACTTTTGGATTTTCGATTTACTTCGTGCTGAAGTGTACCTGCATCGACTCGCTGCGGTCGCCGCTGATGGTGAACACGAGCATGTAGTCCATACCCGGCTTGAGCGTCACGCCGCCGACATTGTTGCCATCGAAATCCAGCACCATGAATTCGCTGCCGATGCTGCCGAGGTTGTAGGCGCGGTCCGGCTTCATGAGCGATTCCTCACCACTGCCCCTCGGCGTGATCACGAATTCGGCTTTGTGCGAGTAGTCGGCTTCAAACGCCTGGTGGATCTGCATGTTCGTACCGGTGATGCGGCCGAACTTCGTCGGATCCTCGAAACTGAATTTGAACGTCGGAGCTGTGCTGACCGTACCCTTGATCTTGTACTTGGCATAACCAGCGAAGCCCTTCTTCAATTTGTTTTGCTTGGCATCGAGTCCGTCGAGCGAAAGGCTCAGGTGGCTATCCTTCTTCGACAGATTCTTGCCGACGCTCGCCGCCCGCCACGCCGCACCGGTCACGCTGCAACCCGACGACACCATCAAAAACGAACCGACAACCGCCGCACACATGAACTTCTTAAACATCGCGAGTTTCCTCCGTGAATTCGATCGGGTCACCGTCGCTTACCCCTCGGTTACCGATCCATTAGACCCAAGTAAACGTTATTTGCATGTCGCCGACATAGCACTGCCAGCCTGTACCAGCGCACGGTATAGCCGCATCAGCCGTAAGCTTCAAGGCCCAATGTCGCATTCACCCGAAAGCCCAGCTTCCAAGGGGACAAATCCCCTCAGAATCGCTTTACCGATTTGGATGCGTGTTCAACAGCGATGCAATTTCCTGGGCGCGCTCCTCGGTGAAGTCGCCGGAGATTTGTGCGCGGCTGCCGATCGCCGACATGATCTTTGGGCAGGACACCAATTCGTCGTCCACAAAGATCGCCATTTTCTCCCCGATGCTGTCAGCTGTAATCGCTTTGAGCCGCGCACCGGCAGCGTCCTTGAAGGTAACCAGGACGCAGGGTCGATCCTGTGTGTCGCGCTGGGCGATGGCGGATTGCACGTCCTGCTCGGTCAAGAGCGGAATCGGTTCGACATACGCAGTCTGACCATCCGGGTCGGTGACTTTCATGTAGTCTTGGGTCGGCTTGTCGGTGGCGAAGTGAAACCGCATCTCGATGGGATGCTCATAGAGGGCGAACTTGGAGGGATCGACTTTCGGCTTCGATGCGGTTTGTGAACACCCGGCCAGCATCGCCACGCCCAACAGGCAAGCAAACGAAAACGCCGCAACACGACGATAAGCAAATCGATTCAATAACATCTGCCACCTCCCACAGGTTGGTCATTCATAACAAGAGCCCGAACATCCATGCCCAAATATTTTGCGCTGAAACCGCCACCGGTCAACTGTAACGTTTGTGATACGTCTGCCATGCATCCTTGACTGGGGCTCATGGGCCACCTTTAACGCACTGCTCGCAGAGCAGTGGCACGGGGGTTGCGTTGATTTTGGCTTGCTGGGGTTATCGCTTGCCGAAGAGGTGATTGGAGAGCTTGTCGATTTGTTCGCGTTGCGATTCGGTGGCGTTTTTTGTGGCGCTCATCCATTGGTTGCCGTAGAGGTTGAGCAGTTGCGGGCTTAAAAGGAGCACCGTGGGGTGTTGGAGGCGTAGCTCACGGGCGATTCTGCGCACGAGGTCGCGCTCGTCGACACGCAGGTTCACCGTCCGCAGCGCCTTGTCGAACATCTTCTTCGGGCTATAGATCGCGCCGCTTCGCCGACGCATGCCCCACCGCATGACGCCGTAGAGCAGCGCCAATCCAACCAAGATCAGCGTGACGGCCAATATGAAGTCCGCGATTGACCCGCCCGTCGCAAAGCGGTCGCGAATTCCATGCAATCGGTCGATCGGCGCGATCGACTCACTCGCAGTTGTGCTGATCTGGGCGAGGATCAATGGGCCACTCCGTGCTGTTCGTTCTTTGTCTCTGATTGCCCGGCAATCGCCCGGCGCCGTTCTTCGAGGTGAAACTTCTCAGCGATGCGTTGGGCCCGGCGTTGGACGCGTGCATCGGGATCGTTTTCCGCGAGTTTCATCAAGCGCTCCATCATCAGCGCCAGATTCAAATGCTCGACCACCCACAGCGCACTGGTGCGATGCCCGCTTGAAGGACTGTCGAGCATCTTGAGCAGCGACTCCGCACCGTCGCGCACACGCATTTGCAAGAGCGCCATGATCGCGTTTGCCCGCACTCGGTTGCTTTTGGCGTTGGTCATCTGTCGAAGTTGCGTCGCCGCCTCATGCGGTGCGTCTTGCGCACGCGAACTCTTGGCGAACGATTCGACCGCGTTGGCCTGCACGCGACTGTCCTCGTCTTCCAGCGCCCGCCGAATCAGTCGATGGCTCTTGGCGTCGGGTACCGAACCGAGCAATCGCACAGACAGGCTCCGCAGCACGGCGTTGTCGGACTCGGCGCCCTGCTGAATTTCCTCTCGAAACGCCGGAATGTGACCGACATCTTCCGCGATTTTCAGAACGCGGATTCTGGAATCGGCATCGTCCTGCGCCCATTTGCGTCTCAAACGAGTATCAAAGTCGGGCACGCCATCGGCGAGTTCTCGGGCAAGTTGCCGCCGTTGCGGCGCATCCAGCGCATCGCATTCGACCCAGAATGGCTCCAATACGTCATCGACCTCGTGCTTTGTCTTGGACGCATCAGACGACGTACTTGACGATGCGTGCTCGACGTGCTTGCCATCGGGCGCGAGAGAGCGCCCGCTTCGTCTGCGAAGTTCGAGGGCAGCCAGCGATGCGTACGAACTGTGACCGCGCGACGCGATCGCCTGTAGCGTTCCTCTGCTGCTGTCGCAATGGTCGTTGACGAGTTTCCAAAATGCCGCCCGCATCGCGACCGGGTCGCCGCCAAGCGCCAGCGCTCCAAGCCGGTGGGCTTTTCCACCGGCCTTTCCTCCAGACGCGGCGATCATCCGGACCAGTGCCCGTTTGCGACGTGGGCTGCGCACGCCAAAGTCGGACTTTTCTTGGTCGATTCCGGGGCCTTTTATGATCTTCGAACACGCCCGCCGGACATCCGCATCCAACAGCAACCATGCATGATCCGCCAGCGCCGCTTCTGCCGCCGGACCAGACATCGACGCGAGACACTTGATCGCCGCCTCTCGCAAAGGCGCACATCGCAACGCTCGAACACAATAGCCCACGAGGCGTGAATCCTGCGAGCCAGCCACCGCGTTGTTCATTGCTCGCGCGATGGGCGCGCGAACGTCCTCCGCCAGCTTAAAGAGTTCTTCTTCGATCGAACCGGCCAACAGGATCGCCGCCATCACGACTTCGTTTCGAAAATGCAGCGACCAACTTCCCAGCGACCGCAGGACCGCCGACGACACATATTCCAGTTGGTCATGCGGACTTGGTTTCGATGATGAGGCCCAGGGCGTCGCGTCAGTTGCGACTCCTTTCGCGAGTTCCAGCAAGACCTCTGCCGCCAGGCTGGCAGTGTGATGGCACGACTGCGTCAAGGCATCGCTCAGCAAATACGATGACTTGCCGTGTTGGCTGTCTCGAATCAGATGGATCGCCGACCGCCGCGAGTCAAACAGGGATTGCGACGTGGCGATGCGAATGCCACCGGCCAACTTGTCGACATGCTCAATCATGAGGGACCGCAGGGGCGCGTCGGCTTTCGAATATAGCGCGACGATTTGTGCCAGCGAATTGTCGTGATCCCGATGCAAGAGCACGTTGAACGCGAGGGCTTGAAACGGCGGTTCCATGTGGGCGAGCCCCTCGACGAGGGCAGCGTCCGCAGCCGTATTCTTCGTGCGGGCCAACTCCGCGTAGATCGGTGGCAGGGTTTTCAGATCAAGCGCAGGCATTAGGAATATATCGGACCAAACGCCCCTGCGGCTTGTGAAAACGCCCTTTTCAGCCGCCGGGAAGGGGTTGGCTATAATCGATCGCAGGCCTGCCAGCGGCGTTTCGGTCCAACTCAGTTTTCGGTGGCGATTGGTAGTGCCGGGCGGTTCGGGTTTCGGAAAGGTTCAGACATGTCGCGTTATTTTGGATGGTTCACAAGCGACGATTCCGGCGGACCAGACACCGACCACCTCAAAGACCCGGACCACATTGTCTTCCTGTTCGGTTACTGCGTACCGCTTGCGTTCTATACCATCGCCATCATCAACATTTGTCTATGGAAGGTGTACTTGCCGTTCGACCGATTCCCCGGCGACGCCTTCTGGGGATTATGCCAATCGTACACCAAGGCGTGGCACGTGTGCGGCGTGGTGGCGATGAAGATCGGAATGGGCTCGGCATTCTTTTCGTGGTACGCCCTGGCCAACTACGAACGAACCGAAAGATGGGCCCAACTGGCGCTCTTGCTGTCAATCATCGTCATCGGCCTGGGGATCGTCGCGGCATGTATCGGTTACTTCGCTTGATGTTCGGTACTGTCTGTCTGAGAGAAAATAAGACATGCAGGCATACAATCGTATATCGCCCTAAGATCTTAGGGTACAATCAAGCGATTGCACGGGCCAATCAAACCAGCCTCACGAGACGTTCGTGAAGACATGCAACGAATTGTGAACACAATCTTGCTCCTCGTTCAAATGGCATACTTTGCGCAATGTGCCAAGGGGCAGCCATCCTCCGCTCAGACCAACGTCGACGAGTCGCTGCTGAAAGGCGCGTTTGACAGTTTTGTTGAAATGCCGGTGGACCCGTTCGGGCGCACAAGTAAGTTGCGAAACAAACGTTTTCGACAGCGGTATCCCGGTGTGGGTGACATTGATGAAGATGCACTGTTTCAATGGTCACTCAAATACAAGGAAACGGCTCTACGCACCAATTACGAGCAACGGACCGAATCCGCCAAAACGGAAAACTACGCCGAACTAAAAGCGAATTGGCTGCGATTGACCAGCGAAGAGAAGTTGATGCGTCGCCAATTTGCTGACGTAATCGGTGAAGAGTACTTCCCAGAAATCAGTGATTCCCAAGTTTCAGACGTCCCGCGTAATTCACTCAGTATTGTTTCGTCACCTTGCCAGGAACTAATGGAAGCCTACGCAAAGGCACTCTTACGGGGAGGCGATCGAACACATCAAGACGAACTTGTGGCCGTCGCTGTTGGGCATCTTGGCCGCTGTCTCGACGTGAACTGCCGATCAGAAATCATTCAAATGACGATCGCATCACCGCAGCATGATTTCATGTCGAAGTTCATTGCGGCTATCTGTGATGCAGGGGAATCGCCGCTCGCCCGCGCGATTCTCGACGGCCTGTTCGACGACAGTTCTTCGCGGCAGTACGGTTTAGCAAGCGATCAACTGATTGCGTTCATTCGCTGCATGCCGGACTCAGATGTCGCGAGGTCTAAGCACAAGTGGTCCAGTGTGGTTCGCAATCAGCACCAACTAATCAAGTTGCTTCAATCGAAGGACCTCTCAGAAACCAAGCGCGCTGCCATCGCCGCAGGTTTTGAGTTCGACAAAGGGCTGACCCAATTCGCACTGACATCAAGAGACCCGGTCCTTCTGGATGCGTATCTTCGCAAAGCGCTTCAGCCGGGCTTGCGGCCATTCCCGAGTGAGCGTGACCTCGAGTCCCTGCTTTTTGACAGCAGAACCTCCGAAGCACAGAAACAACTCATCGTCGCAATTATCGCACAGCGATCAAAGAGCGGCAGCAACATCAAATTATGGAGAGATCGGCTCGAATCACTAGCGCAATCAGATAACGAATTGATTGCCCGTGCAGCCCAAACGCAATTGATCAATGTGGATGAGTACTTGAAACAAATGGAGTTATGTAGAATCAGGGATGTCAGCGAATCGGAAGATGAAACGACGAAGCAACTGAATCAATTGCATTCCACGATCAGACGCCTTATGGCAAAGCCGGAATCTGAACGATCTAATTCAGATCGCGACGTCATCATGTTTAGCAACATGGGCATTTGGGCTTTCGAGCCGCAATTGGTCGAGGCAACCGTCGCAAGAATGTATCTTGATTATTCAAAATTAGAGAGCGATTTGACTTGGCCGGAGTATTTGATCAACCAAGCGTATCAGCTTGAGGAGCGATCGTGCAAGCTTTGCTTGTTGGATACCGATCAAGTCGTCGAAATTGGAGAGAGCGGACCATTGTTTGGCTTGGCGGCTTGTGACTCGTCCGCAAGCTGGATGGAAACATCCGGTAATGAATCAGAATTGAATTTCGTTTCAGATTTTCTGTGCCTGTTGTCGCACAATGGCAAGGCGACGACTATTGATTACTATAGTTTCAGGCGTGCATGGATGGAATACGTGCAGAAACGCGAAGCCGACGGACTTGAACGCATTGAACTCGCGCAAGAAATCGAAACAAAGATGAGTGCGGCTATTCTGCCTGAGGAATAAGCGGGCGCGAATGGAAAATACGTGCCGATACCTGCGCCATCAGCGTTGTCATAATGGATCAAGAATTACCAGCGAAACGAAAAACATGCACGATCAATTCTATCCAGACGCAATCTTAAGCCTTCCCGAAGCCGACATTCCGTTTCCCGGTGTGCGCGCTTGGATTTCGCAGGCGGATGACCACCAGGTCTGCTTCTTTGACATCGAGCCAATCGGCGAAGTTAAACCGCATAGCCATGGCGAACAATGGGGCGTCGTGCTGGAGGGGCGGATGAAACTGACGATTGGCGGCGTTGAGAAGGAATACGGCCCCGGCGACTCATACCACATCCCAGCCGGGGTCGTCCACGGCGCAACGTTCCTGACAAGGGTCCGGGCCATCGACTACTTCGCCGACCGCGAACGGTACAAAGCGAAATGAAAAGCGGTCAGTCGCGCTACTCATCACCCGGAAATTTGAAGTCGACGATTTGCATCTCTACCGAGCGGCGGCCTCTGAATTCGTTGATGATTGGTTCGAAGGCCACTCGGCATTGGCGGTGTTCTTTTAACTCTTCGGCCAACTCGCCGGCGCCGAAGGCGATGCCTTTGATGACGCTGTTGTCGCCCGATAGCACGACCTGCAGGTGGTCCTGATTCTTACCGACGCAGCGCGGTTCCTGGGCGAGTTCCAGCCAATCGGTGGCGAAGATTGGCTTGGGATGCCCTTCGCCGAATGGGCCAAGGTTGCGGATGGCCATCACCGTGCGATCGTCGAGGCTGCTTAGCGGCACTTCCGCGTCGATCCGAAGTTTCGGCAGGTGCGACGCGCCCGACAACGTGTTGTTGGCGTGCTGCATGAATGCCTCGGTAAACGCATCAACCTTATCCGACTCAATACGCAGCCCAGCCGCCATCTCGTGCCCACCGTGGCTGATCAAATGCTGGCTACACGCCTCGAGCGCCTCGTGCATCGAAAAGTACGGCACACTGCGGGCCGACCCCTGCCCCTCACCGTTTTCCAACGCGATCAAGACAGTCGGTTTGCGATATTGATCCACAATCCGCGACGCCACCACCCCGACAATTCCCGGATGCCACTGATCGCTCGCGAGCACAATCCCGCGATGCGTGTCGCCGTCCATGCCCAAACGTTCGACCTGTTCGCACGCCTCTTTCACGTGTCGCCGCTGCTTGGTCTGACGGGCACGGTTGTGATCGTCGAGATACATCGCAATTTCGCGGGCGCGGTTCTCATCCGCACGGGTCAAGAGTTCGATCGCCAAACGAGCGTGGCCCATGCGACCGGCTGCATTGAGCCTTGGACCGATCTGAAAACCGACGGACGTTCCGTCGATCGTATCGCCCTCAGAAATTCCCGAAACTTCCAGCAACGCACGAACCCCGGGCCAAGGCGACTCAGCCAACCGAGCCAATCCGCAGCGGCTTATGATGCGGTTCTCGCCAACCAGCGGTACCACGTCGGCGATCGTTCCCATCGCAGCCAGCGCGAGTGCGTGTTTTAGATATTCGCGATATTCCGGCGTGACCTTTTCCGACCCGCTCATTTCTCGTGCAAACGCCCACGCCAGTTTGAACGCCACACCGGCGCCGCACAGATGACGATTCGGATAACTGTCGCCCAAACCCGGATGCACCAGCACCGTCGCTGGCGGCAATTCCGATTTCATTTCGTGATGGTCGGTGACGATCAACGACGTACCCAGCGAACGGGCCAGCGCACATTCTTCGATTGACCCGATCCCGCAATCGATCGAAACGATCAGGTCAGCCCCTTCGTCGGAGAGGCTTTGGATCGCGGCCTTGTTGAGACCGTAACCTTCTTCGATGCGGTGCGGGACATAGAACGACACGTTGGCGTCGGCGATTTTCAGCGCGTGCCAGAGGATGGCCACACCGGTCACACCGTCGACGTCGTAGTCGCCATAGAGCACGATGCGTTTGCCGTCACGGACAGCGGCGGCTAAGTGCCCCGCAGCTTCGACCGCACCGTGCAGCATTTCGGGCGGGTGCAGATCCTGCAAGTGCGGGTCCATGAATGATCGGGCGGAGTCAGCCGAACTGACGTCGCGGTTGAACAACACCTGCGCGACGATTTCGGGCACGCGCCAATCCTTCGCCGCTTGTTGGCAATCCGGCCAATGCGGTTTAATGATCCACTGCTTGCGCGATGCCGACATGGTGCCTCTGGGTATAAACGCCATCGAAAAATTCGCATCCTTGCTGGTTGATGGGCGAAAATGTGCAATCAAGTTCGATGCAAGTTTAGTCCCACGAGCCGCCGGCTTCAATTGGGCATTTGAACCGATTTCGACGGTGGTTTCTGTGACTTGCGATGTGGCGGTGGGCGCATTTCGGGCGGATGCCTATGATGTGAACTGCCCAAACGCAGCCGCTGGATGCGTTTGGGAACTCCGGGCGAATCAAGCGGTAATGAATCGATTGCCGCCAATCATGGAAACTGAACATGGGAATGAAATACGTCGGCATCAACTTGTTTGTGCTTGTTCTGACCGCGGCCGCGTTGCTGCCAATTGCGCGGGCTGATTCAACGTCGCCGGAAATTGCTACGCCGATCGAGCTGGGGCGCATCCCGTGGGTGCGGAATCTTCCCAAAGCGCTGACCGCTTCCGAAACGTCGGGCAAACCGGTCATGCTGCTGTTTGATGAGGTACCCGGTTGTGGAACGTGCAAGCAGTTCGGTACCGGACCACTGAGTCATCCGATCGTCGTCGACGCTGCCGCCCTCTTCGAGACAGCCGTCGTGTACAACAATGTTCCGGGTGCGGAAGAAACGATTCTCAAGAAGTACAAAGAACCAACGTGGAACAATCCGGTCGTTCGCTTCGTCGACAGCAGCGGTAAGGATTTGGTCGCACGGCATGCAGATGACTATTCGACTGGCGGACTGCTTCGGTCGATGGTGGCTGCCCTTCGAGCGTCGAAGCAGGACATTCCGCCGTATCTCGCGCTGGTCGCAACAGAATACAACCCCAAAAACTTGGAGACAGCCACCTTCGCGATGCACTGCTATTGGGAAGGTGAGCAG
>JAUIEW010000441.1 GCA_030429365.1 Phycisphaerae bacterium | reverse complement strand
CAATTCGTACGCAAATGCCGGGTCATACGCCTGCACATTGGGCACGGTTGACGCGAGAATGTGCGAATGACCATCCTGATGCTGCAAGCCCTCGCCGTTGAGCGTGGTGCGGCCAGCCGTTCCGCCCAAGAGGAATCCGCGACCGCGCATGTCGCCACACAACCAGATCTGATCACCGATGCGCTGGAACCCGAACATCGAGTAATAGATGAAGAACGGAATCATCGGCCGCCCGTGCGTCGCGTACGACGTGGACGCTGCGAGGAACGACGCCATCGAACCGGCTTCGGTGATGCCCTCTTCAAGAATCTGCCCGTCGCGTGCTTCGCGGTAGTAAAGCAGAAGGTGCGAATCGACCGGATCGTAAAGCTGACCGGTGTGCGAGTAGATGCCCGCTTTTCTGAAGAGCCCTTCCATACCAAAGGTGCGGGCTTCGTCGGGCACGATCGGGACGATGTATTTGCCGGTTTCCTTGTGGTTGAGCAACTGGGCGAGCATGCGTACGAAGACCATCGTTGTCGATGCCTCGCGCCCGCTGCTTCCGCCATAGAATTCGTCAAAGATGCTGCGCTCGGGAACGACCACTTGTTTGCGGCGCACCACGCGGTTGGGAATCGGTCCGCCCAGTTCGCGACGACGGGCCAACATGTACTGAATCTCTTCGCTGTCTTCCGGCGGACGGTAGAACGGGGCGTCGGCCAACTCCTTGTCAGCGATGGGAATATCAAAGCGATCGCGGAATTCGCGAAGTTCGTCGTCGTTGAGTTTCTTCTGGTTGTGCGTGACGTTGCGACCTTCGCCCGCTTCACCGAGGCCATACCCCTTCACCGTCTTCGCCAGCACAACGGTCGGGCCTTCGGTGTGTTCGACCGCTCTCTTGTAGGCCGCATGCACCTTGGCCGGGTCGTGCCCGCCACGCCTCAGATTCATGATCTGATCGTCGGACAAGTGCTCAACGAGTTTGAGCAGACCGGGAATCGAATTGAAGAAATGCTCGCGCGTAAATGAGCCGGGTTCGACGACGTACTTCTGACTCCAACCATCGATGAGGTTGTCTGCCGCCTGAACGAGAAGCTGATCCTTGTCATTCTCAAAAAGCGGATCCCAATCGTCGCCCCAGATCACCTTGATGCAATTCCAACCCGCGCCGCGGAAGGCAGCTTCCAACTCCTGAATGATCTGACCATTACCGCGCACCGGACCGTCAAGGCGCTGGAGGTTGCAGTTGATCACGAACGTCAGGTTGTCGAGATTCTCACGGGCTGCGAGCGTGATCGCGCCGAGACTTTCCGGCTCATCCGTTTCGCCGTCGCCCATAAACGCCCAGACTCTGGAGCCCTGCGTATCGCACAGACCGCGGTCATGAAGATATCGATTGAACCGCGCTTGGTAGATGGCATCGATCGAAGCAAGCCCCATCGACACCGTCGGGAACTCCCAGAATTCCGGCGCCAACCAAGGGTGCGGATAGCTTGGCAGTCCCCCGCCGGCTTGCAATTCACGACGGAAGTTTTCGCAGTGGCGTTGCGAGAGACGCCCTTCCAAGAAAGCGCGGGCATATATTCCAGGTGATGCGTGGCCTTGGAAAAAGACCTGATCGCCCGAGCGGTCACCACTTCTGCCGCGGAAGAAATGGTTGAAGCCGACTTCATAAAGCGTCGCCGAAGAGGCAAACGTCGAAATGTGCCCGCCAATGCCTTCGCACTGTCGGTTGGCGCGAACGACCATCGCCATCGCATTCCAACGCACCAGACTCTTTATGCGACGTTCGATGTTGCGGTCGCCCGGGTATGGCGGCTCAATGGCCTTGGGAATCGTGTTGGTGTACGGCGTGTTGGCGCTGAATGGCATGGGCACGCCGCGAAGAAACAAATGCTCAATCAAGCGCGAAACGAGAAAGCGAGCCCGGTCGCTGTTTTGATGTTCGAGAACGGCTTCCAGCGATTCGATCCAATCGTTGGTTTCGGCGTGATCGCGATCGATAAAGCAATAGCTTCCGTTGCCCACGGGTGATGCCGGATCGATCGAG
>JAUIEW010000166.1 GCA_030429365.1 Phycisphaerae bacterium | reverse complement strand
ACGCCCAACGCAACAGGACTGCAAAACTCTGATAGGTCGGCGACTTGGCCCAAAGCGGATATGCACCCCAGCACTACGCTTTACCCCATCAGCGGGACTTCGGCATCCGTGCTAACCCGATTCCCGTCATTCGCCCCTTCCCCAAGAGACGAACCAATACATCAATCTGCTCCCGCCCTGCAAAGGACATCCACATGCGGGAAGCTCCCCATGACGTCAGATCGTAAGCCCTCAAAAAATCCATGTCAACTTAGAGCACACATTCCCAGGGTTCGACTGATAATTCCGGCGAAGCTGGGCAGAGATGACCAAACAATCCGGTGAAAAACGCCGCCGACAACGTTTGGTTATTCGGACTTTGTCCACGATCTTATGTGAGCCGTGAGCGAGAACACGCTTTGGGGGCGGCTGCCTCCCTTGGCTTGGGATAGACGGTCTACACGTGCTCGGGCGGTGCGATTTTCTCAATCGTGCCAGCCGCCAATCGTTCCTGATATTCGGACCAACTCATCGGCTCGCGACCGGTGTCCACCTCCTGCATGGTAATGCACCGATCCACCGGACAGACGAGTGAACACATGTTGCAGCCGACGCACGTGTCCTGATTGATGGTGAGGATGTTGACGTAGTCATCGCCCGCGCCCGGAACGACCGTGATTCCGCCGCTCTTGAGCACGTCGGCGCGGTGTCTGTTATTGGACAGAAACTCGTCGACTGGTTGCTGCTCAATTTTGATCGACTGGTGGCATCCGTCTTCGCACGCGATGTAACACAGCCCGCAGTGAACGCACTTGTCCTGATCGATCTGGGCAACGACTTTGTAATTCAAATCGAGTTCGCCCCAATGCTTGATGCGCGGGACCGACTTGCCGACAAAGTCCGATACCTTTTTGAAATTGTTTTCGAGCATCCAACCCTGCATGCCGCTGATCAGGTGCTCGACAATTCTGAAACCGTAATGCATGACGGCAGTGCAGACCTGCACGCTCGACGAACCAAGCAGAATGAACTCGACCGCGTCCTGCCACGATTGTATCCCGCCGATGCCGCTGATCGGAATGTTGATGTTCTCATCGCGCGCACACTCGGCCACCATGTTCAGCGCGATCGGCTTGACGGCTGGTCCGCAATAACCACCGTGACTTCCGTTGCCGCGCACCGCGGGTTTCGGCGCGAGCGTATTCAGATCGATACCGACGATTGAATTGATCGTGTTGATCAGCGAGATCGCGTCGGCACCACCTTCAGCCGCGGCCCGTCCGATGGTTGTGACGTTGGTGATGTTGGGCGTGAGTTTGACGATGACGGGAATCGTCGCGACTTCCTTCACCCACTCGGTGATCATCTTGGTGTATTCGGGCACCTGTCCGACCGCGGCTCCCATCCCCCGCTCGCTCATGCCGTGCGGGCAGCCGAAGTTCAATTCGATGCCGTCGGCGCCGGTGTCCTGCGTCTGCTTGACGATGTCGTGCCACGTCTCCCGCTTGGACTCGACCATCAGCGAAACGAAGAGGGCATGATCGGGAAAATCGCGTTTCACCTCGGCGATTTCGCGGAGATTGACCTCCAGCGTGCGGTCGGTGATGAGTTCGATGTTGTTTAATCCCAGTACTTTACGGCCGTCATAGTCCACAGCCCCGTAGCGGGAGGAGACATTGACGATGGGTTCGTGGTTGAGGGTTTTCCAGACCACCCCGCCCCAACCGGCTTCGTACGCCCGGCGGACCTGATACCCCGAATTCGTCGGTGGCGCCGACGCCAGCCAAAAGGGATTGGGGGCTTTGACGCCGCAGAACTCGATACTCAGATCTGGCATTGGCATGGGTGAATCCTCATTCTAGGTTCGGGGCAAGCGATGTGAATGTGCCACTTCATGTCACTTTCTGTAATCGCGACTTAGTTGGCCAACATCGCGCTGATGCCCCACGCTGCGACTTTTCCTTCCTGAACCGCGTCGACAATTTCCGCGCCCTTGCTCGTGCAATCACCACCGGCAAAGAGTTTGGGAATGCTCGTCGCGCCGGTCTTGGCGTCGATCGCGACTTTACCGCTGTCCACTTTCAAGTTCGGCATCGCCTTAAGCAGATCAAGCAGCGGCACCTGACCGAGCGCTTTGACGACCATGTCGGCATGGATCACAAACTCGCTGCCGGGAATCGTCGAGAGCTTTCCTTTGCGCGACGACGGATCGTCGAGCGTCGTGCGGATGAACTCAACGCCAATCGCTGCGCCGTTGTCGACGACCACGCGGGTCGGCTGAGCGTTCCACTCGAAATGCACGCCCTCCGCTTTCATGTATTCGTATTCATACGCGAACGCGGGCATCGCATCTTCACCGCGCCGATACGCAACCGTCACCTTCTTCGCACCGAGTCGCGTCGCCTCCGTTGCAACGTCAGCGGCAGTGTTGCCTGCGCCAATCACGAGAACGTGCTCGCCGATTTCGCAGTCTTCAAACGGTTTCGTGTGCGTCTGGAAAATGAAATCGAGCGCTTCCCACGCGCCAGGCGCATCTTCATTATCAATGCCTAGCGGCGACGTGCGCCCCAGTCCAATGCCCAAAAACACCGCGTCGTATTCTTCGACCATTTTCAGAAGCGAAGGCCCATCGACGTGATGGTTCAAGCGAATGTCCACGCCGATCTGTTTGACCAGCTCGACTTCGGTCAGGGCGAACTCGGTCGAAATTTTGTACGCCGAAATGCCCAACGTGTTGAGCCCACCCGGAATGTCGCGGGCTTCAAACACCGTGACATCATGACCAACTTTCCGCAGTTCATGGGCACACGACAACCCCGAAGGACCGGAACCGATCACGGCCACCCGCTTGCCAGTCGCCGGACCGGCTTCGAAAAACTCAACGCCCTTCGCACGGGCAGCATCACACGCAAAGCGCTGAAGCCGGCCAATCTCCACGGGGGATTTCAACAACGTGTTGTCCACGCACGCCCCTTCGCACAGCACTTCGGTCGGACACGCTCGGGCGCAGCTGCCGCCGAGAATGTTGTCTTCGAGAATCGTGTGAGCCGCTCCGATCGGGTTGCGGTGCATGATCTGGCGGATGAACTTCGGAATATCGATGTGCGTCGGACACGCCCGCGTACACGGCGCGTCAAAACAGAACAGACACTTCGCCGATTCCATCAGCGCCTCATCCTGCAACAAAGGCGGCGGCATGTCGGCGAAATTCTGCTTGAGCGTTTCCGAACTTAAGATGTCACCCGCGCGGGCCATATTGAATCCTCGATGGTCGTACGGTCAAAAACCCGATTGCGTAGGGTGGGCCGTGCCCACCATGTCGTTACGCATGAAACGGCGGTGGGCACGGCCCACCCTACGGTCTTGCATCTGTATGATCTAATTCACTACAGTTTTCCGGCGCTCTTGCGCGGCATCCATTTGCCCCACCCGTTCTTACCGCAGAACTTGTAATCGTCCACGATCATAGCCCCGCGGCTAAAGGTGTTGCGCGCAAACCCCGCAAGCGACCAACCCTGGAACGGACTCCAGTCAGTGTTGGTCTCCATCTTCTTGTGATCGACCTTGATGCGTTTCTTCGGATCGAAGATGGCGATGTCGGCATCGCTGCCCGGCGCGATGACGCCCTTCTTCGGATACAAGCCCATGACCTTCGCCGGATTGGTGCAGCACTTCTCCACAAACTGCTTCATGGTCAGGCGTTTCTTGAGCACACCGTGCGTGTAAACAATCGGCAGCAACGTTTCCAATCCGGGCATGCCCATCGGGATCTTCGTCCAGTCGCCCTTCCACATGGCCTTCTGCTCACGCGTGAACGAACAGGTATCCGTCGAAACCACGCAGACGTCGTCCTGCTTCAGTCCCTGCCACAAACGTTTCTGGTCGGATTTCTTCTTGATTTGCGGGCAACACGCAAAAAGGTGTCCGTCCTTCTTGGCAAATTCCGAATCGTCAAGCACCAGATACTGCGCGCACGTTTCGGCGTGAACCGGAACCTTTTTCTTGCGGGCTTCCTTGATGATGTCGGCGCCGTCGGCTGTCGACATGTGCACGATGTATAGCGTGCCACCGGTGACTTCGCACCACTTGACCGCCCGCTGAATCGCTTCGGCTTCGATGTAATTGGGTCGGGTGATGCCATGCAACTGCGCGCCGAGTTTTTTCATCAGCGCCTTGGTGTGATGACGATCGATCAGCTCATCGAGCACGCGACTCGACTCGGCGTGAATCAAAAGCATCGCGCCGAGTTTCTTGCAGTTTTCCAGCGCGCCGAAAATCGCCCGATCGTCCGACTGCCAACCTTCGGATTCATAGATCATGAATTCCTTGAACGTCGGGCAGCCTTTCTTGACCATCTTGGCCATCTCCGGACCGTGACGATCCCAATTGGTGATGGCCATATGGAAACAATAATCGATGCAGGTTTTTGGGTCGGCTTTCTTGCGCCAATTGTTGTAAGCCGTCGCCATCGATTCTTTGCCATACGGAATCGCAAAGTCGATCACGCTCGTCACGCCGCCGCGGGCAGCCGCCTTTGTCCCCGAGTCGAAGTCATCGCTCGACACCGTTCCGCAAAACGGAAGTTCCAGATGGACGTGAACATCCAATCCGCCCGGAATGACATATTGACCCGTCGCATCGACAACTTTCGCTGTGCTGCGTCCCCCCTTGGTTGAACTGCCGCTCTTGACCAGCCCCTTGCGGACTGCAGCGATCTTCTGCCCCTTGATTCCAACGTCGACTTTCTTTGGGCCGTTCGCTGTAAAAACCGTACCGCCCGTAATGATTGTGTCGTATGCCATGATGCGAATCTCACTTGAAAGAGATGCCCTGAAAAATGCGCCGCAATCCGTATGTTGCGCGCAAAGGGCTCACTCGGTCAAGAAAAGAATGATTTGAAAGTGTTTTAGGGCAACCCAAACCAGCAAAAAGCCGAAGTCGGGTGCCCCGCCCTTCCAGGGTGGGGGGACTGAAGAATCACAACCGTCTGGGCAACGCCATGCAGACATAAAAAAAGACTGGCAGACAAGCTGCCAGTCGAAAGTGTGTTGCAATGAATTGTCGCAAACCCGCCCGCGAAAAGAAACTTAGCGGGTGTAGTATTCGATGATCGAACCGAACTCGACTTCGAACGGAAGGCGAACGTCTTCGGGCACCGGCAAACGCACCACGCGTCCTTCGAGCTTGCCCTCTTCGACGGCCAACCACTCCGGAGGCAACGGACCTTCGCAGGTTTCGGCACAATCCTTGACGAACTTCTGGCTGCGATCGCGAACGGTGATGACATCGCCCGGCTTCACGTGCAATGACGGACGATCGGCTTTGCGACCGTTGATCATGAAGTGACCGTGGGCGACTGCTTGCCGTGCCTGCCAGATCGTGCGGGCCCAACCGAGACGACGGATCGTGTTGTCCAGGCGGGTTTCGAGCAACTGCTGAATGGCGGTCAGCGTGCCACGCTTCGACGAAGAGGCCTTGGCCATGTACTTACGGAACTGACCGTCGCGGATGTTGTAATAGAAAGCAATCTTCTGCTTTTCGATGAGCTGCGTGCCGTAGAGGCTCGGGCGTCCGCGGCGGAAACCATGCATGCCGGGTCGATTGGCTTTGTTGGGATTGAGGTGCTTTGCCGTTTCACAGATCGGCACACCGACACGGCGCGTCAACCGCACCTTTGGTCCTGTGTAATTACCCATACGAAATACGTCCCTCCAAATTGAGTCAGTCAGGCCATACGGGGGCGGAAGACCCCTCATCACACGCGCACATCCCTCGGCCTTGAGAGATGGACCGGGTATCATACAGACCGTCAAGAAAGGTTCAACCGAACCCCAATCCGCCATGAATCCGTCTTGAATCCGTCTTTCCCGCGAAGGCGGGAATCCTGGGCGGACAGTGCGAACTTACCGATTTCACCGGAATGACCGGTACTAAGGAAATCTCGCTAATTCTTGGCGAACAGGCTTTCGGGGGCCTCAGCCGTCGCGGCTTCAATAAGCCACTTTTCGAGCTTCTTGACGTCTTTGCAGCCGCGAATCTTCTCCTCGGTCGCCGAATCGACGTTGAGACCTCGTCCTTGCAGCAGGGTGATCACCCCTTCCGCGATGCTGGTCCGACGCATTTCGCTTTCCTGCTCGTGGGCGGCTTTGGCTTCTTCCTCGGCTTTAAGCTTTTTCATCACCAGGTGGCCGCCCGTCGCCTTGGCCACCTTTTCGTACCACGATTTGGGATAACCCGGGTGGGTCACCTTACCGTGCTCATCCTTCACGTTTCCATCGAGATACTTGAAGAGCAGTTCCTCACCGAGTTTGCGCCAACGCTTCACCGTCGCGTCGCCCGCATCGCACGAATAGTTCGTCAGGTAATCGACAGCCAACCTTGGCGATTGTTCAAACAGCGCCTTCGCAGCCGCATCGATCGCCGGCTGATCTGCCAGGAAGCGACCCTCCAACTCACGCTGCACAAGCTGCACGTCCTGAATCATGTCGCGATAACGCAGGTACGAATAGTTCGACACATAGTTGAACACCCAAAACGCCGAATCCCAGGTGAACTCCTGAAACGATCCGGTCCCGACAGCGAACGAATGCGGCACGCGGCTGATGCCACAATACATCGGAATGTAAACGGTGCTGTAGGTGTCATCGACGCCGAACCAGAGAATCCCCCCCACCGGATCGGGCAGCCATGACCGCGACTGCGTCACGAATGAGAATCCGGTCTGTTGCGTGGAGGTGGCTCGCTCGTTGAAAAACTCCGTGCCTTCGTGTTCCCAAGTCAGTGGCCGCCATCGATACGGCAACTCGTACGGGCCCGCACCGATGTCCTGCGTCATGTCGAGTTCGGTGCCTTCAAAGTGATCGCGCATGAATTCCATGATGTCATGCACGCCGAGTTTGCGGTCGGGCTTGATCCAAAGCGGAATCGGTTCGGCTCCATCAACACCGGTCACCCAGTCAGCCGAAATCTTTTTGGATGGCGCCGCCCTCCGATACATGCACCAGACACGGGCATCGCAGAAGCGCACCGCGCCATAATCCGGCGGCGCATACGCATCGGCAAAACTGAAGTCGGCATCGGCGCCTTCGTAGAAACCCTGTTCGCGGGCGAACGAAATCACGTCCTTCGCGTAGAGCGTGTCCGGGTCGTTAAGCGGAAACTGCCTGATCCGCGCCGCGTTGGCATGGCCCGAAATGTACCCGTCGGGGATTTTGCGGGCGACCCACACCGCACCGCGCCGACTTTCATCGTCTGCGCTGGGACCTTTGCCGATGATTTCAAAAATCCAGACTTCGTTTGGATCGGAAATCGACATCGACTCGCCGGAACTGTAATACCCGTATTCGGCGACGAGTTCGGTCATCACTTTGACGGCTTCGCGCGCCGTCTTCGCACGTTGTAGCGTGATATAGATCAAGCTACCGTAGTCGATGATGCCGTTCGGATCCTGCAACTCGTGGCGCCCGCCCCAGGTGGTCTCACCGATCGCGACCTGATGTTCGTTCATGTTGCCGACAACGGTGTACGTTTCGGGAACCTGCTTGATCTCGCCGAGGTACTTGCCAGTGTCCCATTCGTGAACCTTAAGCATCTCGCCGGGCATGTGGCGGGCAGCCGGTGTGTGATACAGCTCGCCGTAAAGCACATGGGCGTCGGCTGCGTAGGTGATCATGGTCGAACCATCCACCGACGCTCCCTTGGTGATCAAAAAGTTCGTGCAAGCCAGGACCGGGACCGTCGCACTCACCGCCAAAAAGCCAGCCAACAGTGCGACCAACGTGCTTTTAAGACCAACTCTCATATGCCTTCTCCATGTACGCAGTGAACAACCCGGCCGACAGTGAACATCCCAGTCGATGATCGTGGGGCGAGTTCGATTGACTTCGAGTGAATACTTTAGCGGATCGCGGAATCCGGGGGCAAATTTACACGCCGATATCCTCGTTCCAAAGCGTTGGATGGGCTTCGATGAAATCGCGCATCAACTGAACGCAGCGTTCGTCGTTGGCGATCACCAACTCGACGCCGCGCGACCGGACGTAGTCTTCCGGCCCTTGAAACGTCTGGTTTTCACCGATCACGACTTTCGGAATCTTGTAGAGCAGCGCCGTTCCGCTGCACATATCGCAAGGCGACAGCGTGGAATACAAGACCGATCGCGCATAGTCAGCGGCCGTCAACCGCCCCGCGTTTTCGAGACAGTCCATCTCGGCGTGCAGGATCGCGCTGCCCTTCTGAACGCGGCGGTTGTGACCACGGCCAACGATCTTCCCATCGATCACCAGAACCGAACCGATCGGAATTCCACCTTCCGAAAGTCCAAGCTTCGCCTCTTCCAAAGCTGCATCCATAAATGCGTCCATCAGTCGCTCCTCGCAATCGGTAATGAAGTGAATGGTGAAAGCATAGCACAGATTCAAACGCGCAGCACAACCGTGCCACTGCTCTGTGAGCAATGGTCGTTGGAAATGCGGTTGTATTCAAGAAAACTGAAGCACTCGAAAGGGCAGACGTTTTCAGCACTGCTCACAGAGCAGTGGCACAGGGCGTTCGCGATCCGTCGCGCAATGAACTATTCGTAATTGCTGGAGCGGTTGTTGCTCTGCCCGCTTCGGGCGACCCCATCACCGCTGCGATCATTGCGCCATCCGTCGTTGCGCTCGCTGCTCCACTTGGTTTGATTGTTGTAACGCGTTTGATCGTTGTAACGCGGCTGAGCCGCCGCCCGATCGTAAGACTGACGGTCATATGACGAATCGTCGTACGATTGACGATCGTAAGAATCCCGCTCCTGGGTCGGCTGATCGTAATTGTTCTGTTCATACGACTGCTGATCGCTGGCGTTTCTTGCAGCCCGTCGTTCGCTTCCCGGTTCGCGGGTGTAGAGATACGGATCTTCGCCGGTATCGTCGGCATTGGTCAGTTCATAGATGCGGCGCGTCGCAAACGCGAGGTTCGACTTGTTCGTCGTCTCTTCCTGCAGGACCTGCTGATACAGTTCCAGCGCCTTGGCCCGATCGTGCAGGCGATAATCACTCACGACCGCCGACTGAAACAGCACCGGGTGCGGCGTTCGCGGATCCCATTCGCGGGCGCGGCGATACCACTGAAGCGCCAACCGATCCTGATTCTCATAGTACTCTTTCAGGATTTCGCCACACTGAAACGCCGCATCATCGATCTTGTCGCTATCGGGATAGCGGGTGATCATCTGCGTGAACGTCTCGAGCGCTTCGTGCATGTAGTCCTTGCGGTAGACCACCGGAAGGTTGTGCCCACCGCGGCGCATCAGCATCACGCCTTCGTCATACATGCGATCGGCTTCTGCGATCGAACGTGAAGGACGAAGATCCTCGGCTGGCACCTCGGCTGACAGGATGTAGCGAAACGGTTTGACGTGGGCGAGTTCGTCGAGTTCAGTCTCAGCCCACTGCATCTTGTTGAAGTAACCGCGACGTTCGTAGAAATCGCGCAGTGCATCGAGCGACCGTTTATAGACCGCGCGGTTGGCCAACACCTGCTCGACCATGTCGACTTCGCTTCCGTCGATGATCACGATGTCGGGAATCTCAACCCCTTCGGGTCGATCGAAACTGGTCAGCGGTGCGTCGCGATGTTGCCCGCCAGCGAAGAGTCCGTCGATGTTGCAGCCGGTCGTGGCAACGAGGAAAACCAGAAGGAGCAATAGGGAAAGCTTTATACGAGACATGGGCCACTCCTTGGCTCTGAAAACCTGTCCAGTCGCAGGGATGCCCCACGACTCGGGTCAAAGATTGAATTCCTTTCCAATCTTCCCCCATTTAACATCCGACCGGCGGATCGGTCAAGAAAATCCGCCTTCGGTATCGGCTACCATTGGGCCTCTTCAAAAGCCCCGAACTTGGACGCGGCTTTCGTCGGTCGCGATTTGATGATCGCCGCCGCCAGCACCACGTCGGACTTGGTTGTGATTTTAAGGTTGGTTCGGTCCGATTCCACGATCGTCACGGGGACGCCCAAGTGCTCGGCCAGCGCGGCATCGTCGGTGATGCTACCCAGATCCTCGGGTTTTTCGGCGAAGGCTTTTTCGAGGATGTCGCGGCGAAAGACCTGCGGCGTTTGGGCTTCGTAAAGGTTTTCGCGCGAGACGGTTTCCTCGATCACCTTTTCCGGGGTGGCTCGCTTGATCGTCCCGACCAAAGGCGAGGCCAAAATCGCAGCCCCACTCTTGCCGGCTTCTGCGAAAACCGCGTCGATCATCTCATCGCTGACACAAGGCCTCGCCGCATCGTGGACGGCCACCAACTCCGCATCTTCGGGCACGGCTTTGAACCCAGCCTCCACGGATTCGACCCGTTCCGCTCCGCCGGTGACCAGGGTGACCCCCATAAAACCGAGATTCGGTCCGAACTTCTGTTTGAAATCTTCGACATCGTCCGGTGCGACAACCAGGATCGTCTTGCATACGTCTTCGCGGTTGATGAATTTTTCCAACGTGCGGAGGAAGACCGGCCGGCCATCGAGTTTGGCCACTGTCTTTCGTTCGTCTTTCCCGAAACGTTCACTCTTGCCTGCCGCCGCAACAATGACCGCAACCTTCGACATGATTTCAATCTCCCTGTTAACGAGTGAACGGCATCGCCAGCGTTATGCCTGCGTTTCGCGTTTGGGCGGTGCCTTCTTCGCCTGTGCTGCCGTTGAAGACGAATTCGACTCAACGCGGCCAAAAATCATCCTGCCAGCCGACGTCTGCAACGCACTCGTCACCGCGATGTCCACCATCTTGCCGATGGCGTCGCGTCCGCCTTCGACCACGACCATCGTGCCGTCTTCGAGGTACCCGACGCCCTGACCCGCTTCCTCACCCGGGCGAATCACTTTCACCTTCATCTGCTCGCCCGGCAGGAACACCGGTTTGAGCGCGTTGGCCAGGTCGTTGATGTTGATCACCGTGATCCCGCGAAGCTGCGCGACCTTGTTGAGATTGTAGTCGTTGGTCGCGACCCGGCCGCCAATATCGACCGCGAGTTCAACGAGCATCTCGTCCACGGTTCGCTTGATGTCCTGGCGGGCCATCTCGACGTCCATGATGCGGATGTCGATGTCCTCGGTCGTCTGCATCTGGTTGAGCACGTCCAGACCGCGCCGGCCCCGGTTGCGCTTCAAACGGTCGGCGCTGTCGGAGATGAGTTGCAATTCCTGCAGAATGAATCGCGGAACAATCAATTCCGACTCGATGACGTGGGTCGCGCAGATATCTGCGATCCGACCGTCGATGATTACCGACGAATCCAACAGGAGCGGGCGATTGCCCTTAACCTCCTTGGCGAATTCCACGTATGGGATGACGAAGCGCACGTCGTCTTTGGTCTGGTAGATGAAACTGACGGCCAAATAGCAGCACATCACACC
>JAUIEW010000165.1 GCA_030429365.1 Phycisphaerae bacterium | reverse complement strand
GCGAATAATCGATTGGCAGCGCGGGTTTTGTTCCGATTCTGCCCCGTGTACGATGCGCAAATGGACATCACGGCATTCGAATTAATGAAGCGGTACTTGGGCTTTGGCAAGCCAGACGCACGCAATCTGGTCGCCCTGAGGGACGATCTGGCCAACGTCCTACCCGAGATCACCGACCGGTTCTATGAAGTGCTCACTTCCCACAAGGAAACGCGCGAAGTCTTCACGAGCGAAGCACAGATCGAGCGTCAAAAACGCTCGTTTGACCGCTGGTTATCCGAGTTGTTCTGCGGCGAATATGGCGACGCCTATTTTGAACAGCGGACGGCCATCGGGCGAACCCATTCTGACATCAACCTCCCACAGCATTTCATGGTGGGCGGTCTGGATGTGGTCTGGCAGGCGTTTGAGGCGAAAATCGAAGCGTCAGATATGGCGGACAAAGAACCCAAACTCCAGTCACTGCATAAATTGCTGATGCTGGAACTGTCGGTGATGCTGGGCACGTACAAAGACAGCTACTCCCAGGTCATCCGTGATCGCGAAAGGCTCGCCGTCGAGGAAAAACTGACCCGGGCAGAACACCTCGCTCAGATCGGCCAACTTGCAGCATCGCTGGCCCATGAAATCAAGAATCCGCTGGCAGGCATCAGCGGAGCAATTCAAGTCATTCGAGATGGCTTGAGTGGTGACGACTCGCGCATCCCAATCCTGGCCGAGGTCTTGACACAGATCAACCGATTGGACTCAACCGTTAAGGATCTTCTGGTCTATGCCCGACCCAAACCACCGCAGATGTCGCCATGCTGCCTTAACCACGTTCTCAATCGCGTGTTGCAGGTCTTGGAAGAAGAGCCCGCACTCGTGGACATTCGCATTGAACGCATCCGATGCGACGAAGACATGGAAGTGGTCGCAGACCCTGCACAACTCGAGCAACTGGCCTTCAACCTGCTCCTCAATGCGGCCCAGGCATCGTCAGCAGGAAGCATGATCCGAATCGATACCAAGCGCCTGGGCCGCTGGGTCAAATTGACCATTCAGGATTTCGGTAGCGGTATGGATCCCGCAACGCGCGACCGCGCTTTTGAGCCTTTCTACACGACGAAATCGAAAGGTACTGGATTAGGACTTCCCATCTGCAAGAAGATCATCGAGGCCAACGGCGGCCATATCCGACTGGAGAGCGTCGTCAGCAAGGGGAGCAAAGTTATCGTTGAATTGCCAGCATTCATTGCTGAGTCGAAGGGGGCCGATTCGTGTTGACGCCGCGTATACTAATCGTTGAAGACGAGAGCTTGATCCGCTGGTCGCTGCGCCAGAAGTTTGAAGAGCGCGGTTGCCGCATCACCGAAGCCGAAAACGGCGCGGAGGCAATTGACGCCATCGAGTCCAACATGTTTGACTTGATCATGCTGGACTACAAGCTTCCCGACACGACCGGGCTGGACATCCTCCGCCGCCTGAAACAAACCGATACAGACACGGTCGTCATCATGATGACGGCATTCAGCAATGTCGAGCATGCCGTGGAAGCGATCAAACTCGGCGCTTATGACTACATCGCCAAACCGTTTCAGATGGACGAACTTCTGTTTACCGTTGGCAAGGCGCTCGAAACAACGCAACTGCGTCGCGAAGTCCGCGAGCTTCGCCACCACCTTCAACACCGCTACGGCTTTGATCGGATCATCGGCAAACACCCGACAATGCAAGGGTTGTTCGAGACCATTTCCGACGTCGCCAGCAGTGGCGCGTCGACGATTTTTCTCACGGGCGAAACAGGAACGGGCAAGGACCTTGTCGCTCGAATCATTCACTACAACTCCGACCGGGCGCCGAACCCCTTCATGAACATCACGTGCACCGCCCTGTCGGAGACGCTGCTTGAAAGCGAGCTGTTTGGCCACGAAAAAGGTGCATTCACCGACGCCAAGCACGCCAAGAAGGGACTCCTCGAACTGGCTGACGGCGGAACCGTGTTCCTCGACGAAGTCGGCGACATGCCGCCCGCCCTCCAAGCCAAGTTGCTCCGCTTCCTGGAAGAGCGCGTGTTCCGTCGCGTCGGAGGCACCGAGGAGATTTCAGTCAATGTCCGGGTCATCAGCGCCACCAACCGCGACCTGGAGACCGCTGTGGAAGAAGGCAAATTCCGCCGAGACCTGCTGTTTCGGTTGAACGTCATTCCAATCCAATTGCCGCCATTGCGCGATCGCGGCGAGGACATCTGCCTGCTGGTCGATCACTTCGTGGCTCAGTTCACTCGTGAGTTTCGCAAGAAGATCAACAAGATCGAAGAAAGCGCGTACAAGAAAATCTGCGCATACCATTGGCCGGGCAATGTCCGCGAACTTCGCAACGCCTGCGAACGTGCCGTCCTGCTTTGCAAAGGGGAGACGTTGTGTCCCGAAGACATGGTCCTCGGTCGCAACAACCAGGTCGGACAAGGTGATCTGCTCAGCAACTTCCAACTACCGCCCGACGGCATCGACCTGTTCGTATTGGAAGAGCACCTGCTGCGAAAGGCACTGGAGCGCACCAAGCAAAACCAGTCTCAAGCCGCCAAACTATTGAGCCTGTCGCGAGACGCGTTTCGCTATCGACTGGAAAAGCACGGGATCACATAAGCCGCCCCGTCCAAATCTCTGCTCGACAGCGGTTGCAATCCAAACGTAGCGGCCCTTGGCATGTTCTCCACAGGGAATGCAGCAACTCACCCGCGAGGATTGGATAGAGCTTGCTCTAGGGTGTGGGCAGTTTGGGCGCGACGGCTTGTATCTCGGCAATCGCCAAGAGAATCCCCATCACCGTGAGCACGCCGATCAATGTCCCGACGCCATAGATGGTCTTGGTGCCATCGTGCACTTCAATCTTGTGACCAGTGCGCTTGGCCCATCGGCTGATGATGAAATTGCAAATCCATCGCCATTGAAGGATCAGGTGCACAAGCGTCAGGATCGTAAAGAGTGCCAGCGATCCAAACGAAACGAGCGCCCAGGCATCGTAGTCCATTCCCCAGACCCGCCAGCCATCTGCTTCCGTCCCCTTTGGAAAAATGAACTGCACGAGGGCCGCCGCCCAAAGGTGGGCCATGAATGCAAATAGAAGAAGGACATCAACGAGGAAGTGAAATGCCGGTCGGGTCATCAAATTTGTCCTGCAACGAAAGAGCGACCGAGCCCCACGGCAACGATCGCCTAGGAAAAAACAGAATCAACAAAAGGAACATGTGGCGCACCGATCACCGGATGGTCGGCCGGGTCACAGCACGGCTTGTCCTTGGGGACGCCGCGCCAAATGGTGGCAAGTCCCAACGCAATCACGAAACAACTGGCCAACCGGTGCAAACGAATGCGACTGACCTGGCTCATCACCGCACTGCCACACCCGAGCACGGTGAGCGCCGGGATCGTGCCCACACCAAACAGCACCATTCCCAACCAGCCAAGCGCCGGACTACCGGATTTCATCGCCAGCGCCAAGAATGTATAGAGCAATCCGCACGGCAGGAATCCGGTGAATACCCCAGCCAGAAATGAGGCGGCGTAACCGTTTCCCTTCAAAAAATGACCGAGCATCTTGTCGCCGAAACCAATGCACGCCGATTCCGATTTCTTAAATCGAAACACGCCAAGGTTACTGAGCCCGACCATCAGCATCATGATTCCCGCGATGATCGCCAACCAATTCTGCGCATCGACCAATGGCAGATTCAGCGACGCCAACCGCGCTCCAACCAATCCGGCGAGCGCTCCCAAAAATCCATACGTAAATATCCGACCACCGCCATAACAAAGCTGCCTAATCAGCGTCGGAGAAAACCGCTGCTTGGATGCACCGATTGTGACGACGAACCCGCCGCACATTCCGATGCAATGACCGGACCCCAGCAAGCCTCCCACCAACATGGCGATCAGATCCAAGGCATCACCCCGCAATCGCCAGTTGACTGGTCTTTGATGTTTGATCGGTTGTCGTCATCGACTCACCCAAGGGCATCTTCCCCAATCGCATCGAGTTGGCCACCACCAACAAACTGCTTGCCAACATTGCGACGGCTGCACTGACCGGACCGAGTTGCCCTGTTGCAGCCAACCCCAGCCCGCACACGTTATACGCGAACGCCCAGAACAGATTCTGCTTGATCACCTTAACCGTCGCCTTTGAAAGGTCAAACAGCAACGGGACCGCGGCCAGGTCGTTCGACATCAGGCACGCGTCGGCCGACTCGCGGCTGACATCGGCGCCGCAGCCCATCGCGATGCCCACGGTTGCGGTCGCCAGGGCGGGTGCGTCGTTGATGCCGTCGCCAACCATCGCAACGCGCCGGCCCGATTGGGTGATGCCTCCAACGTGATTGGTTTTGTCTGACGGGAGCAAGCCGGCGTGCACCGGGATCCCGAGCGCCTCTTGCATACGCCGGCCATGACCTTGGTGGTCACCGGTCAACACGCCCAGATCCAACCCCGATTCTCGAAGGTGGGACAGGCTGCCCTTCGCTCCGGTTCGCAGATCTTCGCTGAATACGAACACACCTTGAATCGCGCCGGACCAACCCACGCAGGTCAGCGACGCCCCGGCATCTTTTGCCTCCGCGATATGCTGGGCCAACGCGGCATCAGCACGTTGCCCGTTCTCCTCAAGAAACGCATCGCGCCCGAGCCAGACCGTTAGGTCATCGTCAAACTGCGCGGAAACGCCCTGCCCCGGAAAGGTCTGCACGTTACTGACGGTGGCCGGCGAAATGCGATCCTTCGCGGCCTGCTCGCAAATTGCGGTGGCGAGATGATGCGTCGTCGCCTGACCCAATGCCGCCGCCCGGGCAAAGACAGTTTCACGATTGATTTCGGAGTCCGCTGCAACCTGCACCGCTTCGATCCGCGCCTTGCCGGTTGTCAGCGTTCCCGTTTTGTCGAACAGCACATTTCGCACGCGGGCGAGATTCTCGAATGCCTCGACGCTGCGGATCACGATCCCCGACTTCGCCGCCCGCCCCATCGCCACCCAGATCGCCATCGGCGTCGCCACGCCCAGCGCACATGGGCACGCGATCAAGAGGACAGCCAACGAGCGCATGATCCCAGACTGCCATCCCCATTGCCGTGTCGCCCACACAAACGTCGCGATCGAAAGCACCACCACCGCAGGCACGAAGATGCTCGCAACCCGATCGGCGATGCGTTGATGGCGACCTCTGCCGCGGCGCGCTTCGGCCAGTGCATCAACGATGTGTTGAAGCGCAGAACTGTCAGCGATCGCACCGACGCGCACTTGCAGCGTTCCATCACCGTTGAGCGATCCGGCGTAAGCAACATCGCCGACTTTCTTGTGCGCGGGATCGCTTTCACCGGTGATGATCTGTTCGTCGATCACCGATTGACCGTCGATGATTTCACCGTCAGCCGGACAGCGCATCCCCGGCTTGACGACCACGACATCCCCAACGTTCAAGTCGGCGGTCGGCGTTTCGATGACTTCGCCATCGCGCAGCAGTGACGCTTCCTTGGGCACGAGTTTCTCAAGCGATCGCAGCGCCTCGCCAGCCGACAACCGCGCCCGCGCTTCCATCGATCGACCGATCGTCACCAGCAGCAGGATCATGCAAACCGAATCGAAGTAAACGCTGCCGGTTTCGCGAATCACGGAGACGTACGAATAGACAAACGCGGCGAATACACCGATCGCCAAGAGCACATCCGTATTGATCTGGCGATGCCGAAGGGCCAAGACGCCGTTCTGCGCGATAGGCCAACCCAAAATCGCCACCACCACAGCGCAAAACAGCATCGAAAGATAGCGGAAGATGGTTACGCCAGCCGACGCGACTTTGGACTCGACGACCCCGCCCGGATTGAAAACTTCCTGCCCGTACAGCACCCAGTTGAAGACCATCACATTCATCGAGAGGAAAATCGCGATGCCGATGAGCGTGAGTTGCCAGGTGGATTCACCGGCAGAGCCTTTTTCGTTGGTCACGCGATGGGCCAATCGGCATCCGAAACAGCAGTATACGTCGTGGGCGTCGGGCGAGTCTGCGTGCACACCGGGCACGGGCAGATCGCAATAGACGCATTCCGCCAAAGGTTGGGATTTGGTATGGGGGGAGGAACGGCTGACGACCGTCGGGGTCATTAGAAATAGTTCTTTGCCGATGAAATACCGTACTTGATCAGGTACCACACCAAACCGACCCAGAAACCAACCCAGATCAGGCGGACGAACCAGGGGATGCGATGCGTGGTGTAGTTATGATAATTCCGCTCGGAAGGCGGATCGAGTTTCGGTTGTGTCGAATCCATATTCAAAACCTCTTTGCTGCAAGTTGTTCGCGCGACGCAAGTCGTGGGCGGCCGTTTCCAAATGCCGAACGTAGCCACATATGTTTCATCGGAAGAAACAAGCCCGCGACACTAAACGACTAATAATACCAGGGCTTCCCGTCGCGCTCGTCGAGTTCCTGCTCATGGCGAAGCATGTCGAACTTGGGCTTTTCGATGTCGCGGAACATGCCGTTTGTGGTCGCCCACGCCAACATGCACAACATGCCCATAAACACAATAAAGTAGTTCAGCACGGGCACGAGCATAAACGTCCCTTCGCTCGTCGCACCGCGTGCTACCGTGATGAATTCGTAGAGCTTGATCGCAAAACCGATGCCAGCCGGCACGAGGAACACGACGAGAAACGCGATCAAGGTGATCTTCTGCGCCGGGGTTGATTTGGGTTTGTTAAACACAACGATTCCTTCCGGAAGTTACAGCAATTGTAACAAGCGGCTTTATTCGACGCCGCTCATGTCGACCGGTTTGACTTCACCGGCGCCTTGGGGCCCTTCGCCCAGGTAGTACGGATATTCCTCAAGCCAACTGCCCAACCACTGCACATATGTAATGATAGCCATTCCATCCCGATTCGGGTAACCCTCGTCATCAAAGAACCACGGATACTCGGGCATCACCGACGAGGGGACCACGTTGACCGGTTTGTAGAAGTGGGCGATGTGCCAATCGTTGGACCGCCGGGCGGCTTCTCTTGAAAGATCGGGCCCGACGCGCCGCGTACCAAACAGCACGGGTCGCTGCAATTCGTTGTTGTACTCGCGGGCGTGGGCAACGGGCCCCCACCGCGACGACTCCATCGACACCGGACGCACGAACTGGCTATGACAGTGCCAACAGGCTTCGCCGGTATAGATGCGGTGTCCGCGACGAAGTGCGGCTTCAAAACTCTCGGCGTCGCATTCGCCGTAATACTCTTTGAACTGCGTCGGGAACTTCTCAGCCAACTCGACGAACTCGGGCACGATGCCGTGCTTTTCGATCATATCGGCGACCGATTCTTCAGGGATACCGCGGTAGATGGTATACGGCAATGCCCCCATCACGATGAAGGCGACACCGAAGAAAATCAGTCCCGCGACAAAGAATACACCTGATTTGGATTCCAACATGGCTGGGTCAAGCTCCGTTTAAGTCTGATCGCGCCGCATTCCCGACGCGTTTTTTGCTTCCTGTCGCCCACCGACGTTATGCGGTGGCCAATCCTTCGTGCCCAGGCTCAACTGCCGGGCTCTTCACCGGTTCCTTCGACGTCTTTCCAAGCCACGTCATCAGCACGTTGTAGGCGAAGATGAACTGGGCGAAGATCATGCCTGTTCCGGAAATCGTTCGCACCAACCAGAACGGCGTTGACGCCCGCAACGTCGATTCCCACGACGCCAGTTCCTTCCACATGTAACCTTGAACCAGACCGGCGATGGTCAGGTCGAAGAACATCACCAGCATGCTGATCGCGGTGATCCAGTAGTGCCATTCGTGAAGCGATTCGCTGTACCAGCGCGTCCGACCCATCACCCGCGGCAACAGATACACGAGCATGCCCAGCATCCAGAATCCAAACACGCCGAACATCACCAAGTGGGCATGGCCAACAACCCAGTCGGTGAAGTGAATGATCTTCTGGAAGGTCAAGGTCGTCTGGAAAGCACATTGCAAACACGTGGTGAAGTAGAAAACCATCCCCGTGTAGAACCAGCGGGTCGGTACCGAACTGCGAAGCATGTCGCCCGAACCGCGCAGCGTCATGAAGAAGTTGACGATGACCGTCGTCACCACCAATTCGACCGCGATCGTCGAAATCACCGCACCGTATTGCAGGAACATCGGGATCGGCGTGTAAAGGAAGTGGTGGATACCGTTGAGCGGATAGAAGAACGCCAGGCCCCAGAAACCCACCAGCGACAGACCGTGGCTCCAGATCGGCTTGCGGAGGATGATCGGCACGAAGTAGTACATCATGCCCCATCCGAGCGGCGTTACGAACAGACCGACAAGGTCGTGAATAAACAACCCGCCGATGGCGCCGGCCGCCACGCCGTTCATGTGATACTCAGGCAGGAAGTTACCCATCGCGTAGACCAGAACGGTCCAGACGAAGGCGGCCATGAAATACCACATGGTCACATAAAGCGGACCCGACACTTTCATGATCGGTGTCATGAAGTTGATCGCGACCAGAATCAAACCGAGCAGCGCGACGGGATCAACCCACGTCGGCGTTTCGCCCCACTCCAGGGCCTGGGCTTGGCCAGTGAGCAGTCCGATGACGGTTGCCACCAGTATCGCCTGCCACGCGAAGAAGATGAAGTAGCTCAGCGCCCGACTGGCTGCGGGTCTTGAGGTCAGCCTTGGAACCACCCAATGGAGCATGCCGAGAAAGATATTGGCGATGAACCCATAGGCGACGCCGTTGGTGTGCACGAAACGCCAACGTCCGGGCGAGAACAGTTCCATGCCCTTGAGCGGATAATGCTGAAGGAACTGCATCGAGTAAAGAAAGCCCGCCAACATCGACACGAGCAGAAAGATAATGCCCATGTAGAAATGCCATCGGACCAGCTTGACTTCGACCAATGGACGATCGCCATCGGTCGTACCAAGCGTCGGATCGGAAATACTGCCTGCCGCTGTGTTCATCATCAGTGTGTCCGCCGTGAAACCTTAACGTCAATTTGCAACCCGCCATCGATGGGCCGGTGGTGTTTACCGTTCAAGCAACTGCGACGATCGATCGCCGCAACCCATTAGCTTCCTATTCGTCTTCGAAGAACTCCTCGGACTCCACGACCGGAAGTTCCGCAGTGTAATCCATGCCCGACTCGCCAATGCGCATCTCGCGATTCGTCCGCACAACGATGTCATCCGGCGAAATCATGACTTCGCGCTTCTTGATGAGGTCCTGGACGTAATATGCGATCGCCCAGATGTCGGCTTGCGTCACCAACTTGTTGCCTTCTTCGTCTTCCGGACCGCTGGCCGCCGCGTCGATCCACGTGGGCATCGCCGTGCCCGTGATGCCAGCCGCAATCGACTGATAGAGAATGTCCACCGACGTACCGGCTTTGACATAGTCGCGCAGGAAATCGGGGGCGAAGATCGTCTTGTTGTCTTCATCTTTCTTGATGGCGGCTTCTTCCAGATCCTCTCGAAGCCCGGAGCGAGGAGGACCACCCAAGACCTGCGAATACTCGCTGATCTTTTCCTCCGAGACGTAGGCCGGGTGGCAGTTCCAACAGCTGAAGAAACCGTGATACGCCACCTCGCCGCGTTTGATCGCCTCGGACTTGTCCTTCATTTCAACATACGGGTCGGTCACGAAAGGAATCGACGGCGTGGGCGGTCGCTTCCAAATATCGCTGAACGTTTTGATGTACTCGACGAGGGCCCAGCGCGTCTGTTCCGGCAGGTGTCCCCACGATGGCATCGAACTGCCGCGAAGCCCGTTGCTGATCGTCCGAAACAAGTCTTCGTCGGTCGGCAGTTCAGCGAAGCGCGTGCTGATAAATTTGAATTTGGCTTTCTGAAAGTTACGCGGCGCCGGATTGAGCATCCGGGCAGCCGGGCCGTCACCCAGACCGTTCTCGCCATGGCAGCCAATGCAGTAGAACGTGTAGGCGGCTTCACCTTCCTGCAAACGAACCGTGCGGGGCGTGGTCTGGTAGCCGAACTCGGTCGGTCTGGATGTATCGACGTCTGATTCCTGCGGATCGGCTGCGCATCCGCTCAGAAAAATAATGCCGAGAAGGCAGACGCTTAGAGATTTACATGAATTCATCAACGGGTAAGCCTCTTGCAAATACGAATACAGTTATCTGTGTTACCGCTACGCTTGTGATGCTGAGGGTAACGTTTTGAGTGGACCGCATGTTTGGAAAGCTCCAAGCGCCGGCAAGGTGCTTCCCCATCAAGCAACCACAAATCGATTTAGACTAATTGGCCTCGACAGGAGGCAGCGACTTTTCGCCCGGCACAAATTGACCGAGCTTCCCGACAACCAGCATCGTCCAGGCGAACACCAGGTGCGTCGCGATGGCGACCCAGATCGGAATATTTTCGAGAATCCAGTTGCCGCCGATCAACTTGGGCTGCAACCAGGCAATGAGTCCATAGAAGTTCACCAACCAGACGCCAACTCCGAGAATCGTCGCCACGACGAAGCGCATGCCAAATGCGGCATTGGCGAAGTAGCGACTCAAGATCATGTGAATCGGAATGCCGCCGATCATGCCCGTCAAGAGATAAAGGCAAACGCCCGCTGCCAGTGCAAAATCGCTTTCCAGCGTCAGCGCTTTCTCGCCCATCGGAAATGTCAGATAGACGCGGATCAACTCCAGCGGGTGCTTGCCCGTCATCGACGCGCCGATGATGTTGAACAGCAGGCTCGCGCCAGCCGCAATGAGCCCCAACGTCATTCCGCCCATCAATTCATATGCAAAGTAGAACTTCGGCGGCGTCCAGCGCACGTTGGCATCGCCATGCACTTCGCTTTCGAGGCGCATCAAGCGCTGCTTGAGTTCATTAATCTCATCGAGTTTGTCAGTGGGATTTGTTTCCATAGATTCTCTTGATTTGACCAACCGGGGCACACATCAGCAGTACTGAACAATCGCAAACCGCTTGCTTCACTCCGCGTTGCTGCCGAACACTAATAAGCGAAAGTCGCGCAAGCGTCCAGCTTCCATTTATGCGATTTCATCGCGATTGGAAACACACAATTCGAGCGTCCGCCGCACAATCGACCTTACACGCACTTGCATGACTCAGCCGGCGCGATTTCGCCCAACAAGTGGGTGAATTCACCATCCAAAGTTGGCGCCATCAAA
Source organism: Phycisphaerae bacterium (assembly GCA_030429365.1). Taxonomy (GTDB): domain Bacteria; phylum Planctomycetota; class Phycisphaerae; order UBA1845; family UBA1845; genus UBA1845. Next base: position 259 of record JAUIEW010000165.1, on the reverse strand, counting down.
CACAAATCGCAGTCTACACCGGGACAAAGCCAGATGTCGCCAACGCAAGTTGCCGCACTTAACACCAATCGCCATTCGCGAACTAACCTGCGCGCGTCACGACACTCCGTCCAATTTAAATGTGACTAATATTGAAATGAGGGAGACGGCGCAACCGTTTGGGAACAACGATTCACAGAAGGCCCGAAATCGGGAAAATACATGCCGAATCCATACGCCGAACTTGGTGGCCTAGCGCAACGGAATCTTGCAGACCACA
>JAUIEW010000164.1 GCA_030429365.1 Phycisphaerae bacterium | reverse complement strand
CACGCTTCCCAGGAATTTCGCGGCTGCGATCTGGATGACATCCGTGCCCGATCGCGATGTGAATCGTCGCACGCCGCAAACAAGGCATGCGTAAAACATGGATCGCGCCAACTTTCACCGCAATTGAAACCGTTAGAATGTCACAGCATTGCCCTGATCAAGACGCGTCCGACGCACCGAAAGCGCATCCGCTTGGCCCTCTGATCTATCGCAGCCCCGAGCATGAACGTGCCCTGGTTCGCATGCGGGCGATGGTCGCGGTCGTGCTGTCGGCTGCACTTCTTAGCGTCGCGGCATGGATGACACCCGATCCCAAAGGCTTCGACACCCACACGCAGCTGGGTTTGCCCCGTTGTGGTTGGCCCTCAGCCTATGGCATCCCCTGCCCGACTTGCGGTATGACGACATCCTTTTCATTGATGGTTCGGGGACGATTGGTTCAGTCATTCGCCACCCAGCCGCTCGGTGCGACGTTGGCATTGGCGACCATTGGCGTGCTGCTGCTTGGTGCCTGGGCATCGATCACCGGGCGAAGCTGGCGACTCAACACCTACCGCTGCACGCCACTGCGGATAATTTTCGGTGGCGTTGTAATCACGCTTGCGGCTTGGGGATATAAGATCCTCATCACCGGCAAGAGCGGCGGCTAGATCGATGGCAGCCGCCCACGGCACGGGCATACGCGCCGCAACGGCCTCCAATCAAACAGCTTGGCAAGGTCAGGCAACGGCGTTACCCTCAATCGATACTAATGATCCCAAGAACTGAAAATACGCCAGGGTCAAATACAACCATGACACATAAACACGCTCGCCGGTTTGCAGGAAAATCAGGGTTCGTCAGTTGCGCTATCGCGGCGATTCTATTCGTTCCGCTGACCGTGGCCCTTGGGGGATGCAGTTGGCTGGTCCCACTAATCTTCGTCGGCGAGCACAAGGAGAAGGTGCCTGCAGAGTTCGACAAGCTCGATGGCATGCTGACGGCAGTCGTCGTCTGGGCCGACCAGGAAACGCTCTTCGACTACCCCCACGTCCGCATGGAACTCTCCATGCACATCAGCGACAAGATGTGGTCATCGATGAAGAAGGTCAAACTCGTGGACAGCCGCCGAATTGAGGACTACATCCAGAAGAACGTCGAGATGTCGATTGATCCCGAGAAGATCGGTGCCGAGTTCGACTGCGACATGGTCGTCTACATTGAATTGCTTGATTTCCAGATTCGCGATCGTGAAGCCCCCGACTTCGTTCGCGGGCGCATCGATGCATCCGTCTCGGTCTACGACGTCAAAGCCGACGCGGGCGGTGCACGTCGCTACGAGTTGGACGAAGTTGAAACTGTCTATCCCGAAATGCAGTCGATGCTATTCAACGAGACCAACGCGATCATCGTGCGCAAGGAAACGTACGAAAAGTTCGCAGAGACCATCGCCCGCAAATTCTACGACCACGAAGTCGATCTGTAGGCGAACGACTGACGCGCATTGAGTGCGCTCATAGACCCCAAAGCACCTGAGGCAACCCGACCATGAGGCATTCCTGGAAACAATCGCTCGCCCTCGCGCTGGCCTTGATGGTGTGCATATCAACAGCCGGTTGCGCCCGTTGGGGCGCGTTGGTGTATGCATTGGGCGGCGGTCGTGGCCAAAAAATCCCGGCAGAGTTCGAATTGCCTCCGGGCAAACTGCTGATTCTCGTCGACGACCCGAAGGAACGCGTCACCTGGCCCCGCGCCCGCACACTTCTCGCCCAATACACTGGCGAGGAGCTCCTCGAACGAGAGGCCGTCACCACCATCATCAGCCCCCGATCGTTGGCCAAGTTCCGACAGAGCGATTCCAATTTTGAGCGCTACGCAGCCGATGAGATCGGCCGCAAACTCGGCGCCAAGACCGTCCTCTGGATCGAGGTACGCGATTTTGTGGCGCCCGAGGAAGTCGAGGAAATCTCAACCGCGGCGAAGCTCACCCTGGGCATCAAGGTCCTGACCACCAAGGAAGAAGTCAGTCCGCATGGCGTTCGATTGTGGCCGTCCGTCGGTTCGGGACACATCATCGAATCCTCGCTCAATGCCATCGCGGTCAACAAGACCAAGGGCGAAAATGCGGTCGCCAAGGAGTTGGCGCGTCGGTCGGCGATCCTGGTCGCACGCTTGTTCTATCAGCATACGCTGGGCGACATCGAGGACGACGGGGTGTAGTGCTGTGATGCGCGCCTTGCATCTTCTCGATTCCACCTGCGGGTGGGAACAGCGCCTCGCGGTCACGCAGATGCTCGATCGTTTCGACACCAAGATCGTCGAATGCGTCGTCGCCAGCATCGATCCCGCTCACACGGCGGGGTTGCTTCCCGATACAGACGTTGTCTCAACGCCCAGGCGTTTTGGGTTGCCCGCGCTCGCCGCGCCGTCGATTCGTTCGCTGGGCCTTGCCCAATCTTTTGACATCATTCATGCCTGGGGCGCACCAGCTGCAGCGGCTGCCCGCGCCGCCCTTCCCGACAAATCGCCGTTGGTCATCTCGATCTTTGACCCCGGTCTCTCGACATCGGACATGCGAATCCTGTTGGCCGTTCAGGCTTCAGGTCCGTGCATTTTTTCATGTTCAGCCGAGCGGGTGCGCCGGCGACTGGTGGAACAAGGCATTGACTTTGATTCTTGCGCGGTCGTGCGACCGGGCGTTGATTTCAAAACGATTCGGGAAGCGAATGATCAGAACTTCCGCGACAAGCTCGGTATCGATCGAGATTGCTTCGTGGCCATCGCCCCCGATCCCCCAACGTTTCGGGGAGGCTTGCGGTCGGCGATCTGGGCGACAACGATGCATGCCCACCTCGGCAGTGGGATTCGGCTGCTGGTTCCAGGCGACTCGGCGGACATGGCTGATTTGCGAAAACTGGCGGCAAACGCGGAGCCGGCTGATTCGGTCATCTTCACTGGTGGGCGATACCGCTTTGAGGAGTTGATGACAGCTGCCGACGTTTTGATTTGTGGCGGCGTTGACGACGTGTCGACCACCGCGATCGCGTGGGCGATGGCCTGCGGCGTCACCGTGTTGTCGCCCGCCATCTACAGTGTCGCCGAACTGCTCTCCAATGACTTGAACGGGATCCTCTTCAAAGCCGAAGACAGTTGGACCCGGCGTGGCCGGCAGATCTGTGCCCGACTCGACCGTGCCCGCAACGCCGCCAAGCTTCGGGAAGTCGCCCGCGGGCAGGCATACGAGGTCTTCAGCGTCCGACGATCGGTCGATCAGCACCGCCAGCTTTATGACAATATCCTCGCCGGAGTGACCCCTTCCAATAATATCGCCGACCCTGCGACAGTGACCGTGTGATTGTTCGCCGATGTCGCCAAAGACGTCGAATCCCGCCGAATTGCCCACAATTCACCACACCCATCGAATACAAACCGCTGCAACAGTTTCGCGTAGGCGCCCGCCATGCGGTATCAACCTGATCCCGACGTTCTCGACAGATCGCGATTCATCTGTAACAATGGGGAATTCGCATTGCAGAAATTTGGACCTGGCTTGACTTGATTGATTCAGAGAGGATCGAATGGATACCGAAACTTTGGTGAAATTGGCTTCCACCGGAAACATCCGGGGCGTTGAAGAAGCGTGGCTTTCCCTCGTTGATTCCGAAGTCAATCCGGCCCAGTGGCAGCAACATGCCGAAGTACTTGAACGACTCAGCAAGACCGGGCATGCCGCTGAAGCAGAATCGATGGCCAACATGACCATCGAAGCCCTGACCAGTTCCGTCGAACCTCCCGACGTCCTCGCAACCGCCAGCCAGCTTCTTCTCAAAATCAAAAAGAGCGACCCGCTTCGCAAGACCGTCGCCGATTTGTATCGACAGGTCCACAGCGATGCCGAAGGCCTTGAAGCCCTCATGACCGAAGCGGGCATCGAAGGCGGTCGCCCGGTGCGTCGCGCCATCCGCACACTCGACGTTTGCTTGCAACTGCAGGAAGGTTCATTCCTAGCGCGTCGCCATGAAGAAGGTGCAGGCCGGGTCGATAGCATCGACTGCGACGAGTGGGAATTTGAAATCACCACCGAAGAAGGCAGCGAGACGTTCGGCGCCGTTGAACTCGCAGACAACTTCAAACCGACAGATGAAAATGACTTCTACGTCATGGCCCAGTTTGATCAGGAGAAGTTGCAGAAACTTCTCAAAGACGATCCGGCGAAAATCGTTCAGAGCATCCTGGCAAGCAACTCGACGACGATGGACAGCGATGAACTCAAGCGGATTCTGACGCCGAAGCATGTGTCAACGTCGGCTTGGACCAAGTGGTGGACCAAAGCGCGGCAGGGCCTGCGCAATTCACCACATGTCACCATTGAGGGACGCTCGCCTTATTTCCTGACATACGATCCGGTTGGCACCTCGCTCGAAGACGAAGTGAAAGAACAGGTCGCATCGTCGCATGATCCGCTGCAGGATCTCAAGATCGTCGAAACATACATCAAATCCAGCGTCAATCGGAAAGAGACGCCGAGCCAGGAGTTGATCAAGTCCATCCGCGATCGCATCCTCGAACGTGAAGGTCGGCACAAAGAGCAAACCGGCAAGTTCGAACTGCTGCCGTTCCTCGCTGCCCACAAGATCGAAGGCATTTTGGGCGACGAAGAAGCCGACGCACGCCTTGTCGAGGTGATGAAAAAGCTGGACGATCCGGTCGCCTCGATTTTGGATGTCGAAGTGCCATCACTTTGGCCAGCTGCTTGTGTCGCCCTTGAACAAAGCCATCCCGACAATTTAACCGTCGCCTTGGAACGGCTGCTGCCCCATGCCCCGCTCGATGTCGCTGAGACACTGGCGAAGCATCTAGTGGAACTCGGACATACCAAAGAGCATTTCGCGAAACTGGCCGACGCGATCCTGCGCGAGCCGGTGGGCATGAACGAGGGACTTCTTTGGCTGTGGAAGGGTTCGTCGGTTGATGAGGCGAAGCTCGATATTCCGCTCGTCAGCATTGCGTCAAGGATGTTCCAGGCGCTCGCGTCGATTCAGCGCGGCGAGAACATCTCCAAAGAACACGCACGCCAGATTGTCCAGAATACACGCGACGTGCTCCGTGCGAAGAAGTTCGACCGATTCAAGACCATGACTGAGGAAATTGAACCCGGTGTGGCTTCGGCAATTCGCACGCAGATCGAACGACTCGACAATCTTGGACGCGCGGGCGACGACATGCTCAGCATGATTCGCAAGCAATTCCCGCAGTTGACCAAGGTTACCCCATCGCTTCCGAAGTGGGAGCGTGACGACATCATGTACGTCACCTCACGCGGTTACAAAAACAAGCAAGCCGAAATCGACGAGTTGGTCAACGTCAAGATGAAGCAGAATGCCGAGGCCATCGGCGCGGCGGCCGCCCTTGGCGATCTCTCCGAGAACTCCGAATACAAGTTTGCTTTGGAAGAGCGCGACCTGCTGCGTGCCCGGTTGGCACAGATGCAAAATGAGATGGCCATCGCCACGGTTCTTCGCCCCGAAGACGTGCCCGGCGATCATGTCGGCATCGGTTCGAAGGTGGTGCTTGAGCACGTGGACAGTGGCGCGAAGCAGGAAGTCATCATCCTAAGCCAGTGGGAAGCGGAACCGTCCAAGCAGATTTACAACTACAAAACACCCGTTGCCCAGGCGATTCTCGGCCATCAGGAAGGCGACTTCACCACGGTGGAATTCTTTGACCCGCCGGGTGAATACCGCGTGCTGTCGATGACGTCGGCCGTAACGGAAGGCTAACCGGCACGAAAGGCTAAGCCGCGTAGCAATCAGCAGCAATCAGTTGGGTCCCAAAGCAAGATGCCAGCAATTTGCTGGCATCTGCTGTACCCCTCCGGATTTTGAAATGTGCCACCGTCTTTTGGTGTGCCACTGGGTGCTTGCCACCCAGTGTTTCTATGCCTGCCAGTGATTCTGATTCTATGCCTGACGGTGCTCGTTGCTCATGACCTGGCGGTCCGCGCTATCGATGCTTGGCGAATCGATGCCTAGCGGAGCCCCGGTATCCCGAAGTTCTACGAAGCCTTCCGCTTGGCTCCGGCTTTCTTGCCCTTGGATGTCCCGCTTGGCTTCTTGCCGTCTTCGGTATCTGCGGATGCGGCTTTCAGTGCAGGTTTGTCTCCCGCCCCATTCGGCCCCGCCGCTTTCGCCTCTGCAGCTGCTTCCTCACTGACATGGAGCGCCACGACCGCCGCCCGAATCTCTTCGAACAAATCGGCATTATCACGCAGGAAGATCTTGACGTTCTCACGTCCCTGACCGAGTCGAACATCCTTGTAGCTGAACCACGCACCGCTCTTCTTGATGATGTCGCCCTTCAGCGCCAAGTCGAGCAAGTCGCCCTCTTTGCTGATGCCGCCCGAGAACATGATGTCGAACTCCGCATCTCTAAACGGAGCGGCTACCTTGTTCTTGACCACCTTCGCCCGAACGTGGTTACCCGTCACCGTGTCGCCATCTTTGATGCTGCCGATGCGGCGAATGTCGAGACGAACTGAGCTATAGAACTTCAGCGCCCGACCGCCCGGCGTTGTCTCCGGACTGCCGAACATCACGCCGATCTTCATGCGAATCTGGTTGATGAAAATCAGAATCGTGTTGGACTTGCTGATCGCCGCGGTCAACTTCCGCAGCGCCTGACTCATCAGTCGGGCTTGCAGCGCGACGTGCGAATCGCCCATCGCCCCTTCGATTTCGGCCTTGGGAATGAGCGCTGCCACCGAGTCAACCACGATGACATCCACCGAACCACTTCGTACAAGCATCTCGGCAATTTCCAACGCCTCCTCACCGGAGTCCGGCTGACTGACGAGCAGGTTCTCAAGACTGATGCCGCACTTTTTCGCCCACGTTGAATCCAGCGCATGCTCAGCGTCGACCACCGCACACACGCCGCCGCTCTTTTGCGCGTTGGCAATCACGTGCAGCGCCAGCGTCGTCTTACCGGATGATTCCGGGCCGTACATTTCGATGATGCGGCCACGCGGAAGACCGGTCCCGCCCAACGCAAAGTCGAGCGCGAGCGATCCGGTGGAGACGCCATCGATCACCCGCGGCATGCGGTCAAGTTGCATGATCGCACCCTTGCCATACGATTTTTCAATCTGCTGAAGGGTCCGTTCCAATGACTGCTCGCGCTTGGCTTGCTGTTCTGCGTCCATGACAATCTCCCGCTGGTGTTCCTTTACCAATTTCAATCAATGCGAAGCATTTCAGAGAATGCCCGCACGCGTTTTTCAATTTCGTCGCGCGACGTATCCTTGATGCGCGTCAGCGAAAAGTCTTCGATGGTGATCGATGCCGTCACCGTCCCGCGAATGAGCGAGCGCTTCAGCGCCACGTCATCAATCTCGGCTTGCGTACACAGGTAACCAAGCATGCCGCCGGCGAAGCTGTCGCCCGCACCCGTCGGATCGACCACGTCCATCGTCGGATATGCCGGAATCACGGTGATCCCTTTTTCCGTCACGAGAATCGCGCCGTGTTCGCCCTTCTTGACCACCGCGAACTTCGGTCCCATTTGCAGCAGCGCCGCAGCCGCCGCGATATTGTCTTTCTTACCGGTCAACTGGCGGGCTTCACCGTCGTTGATGATCAGACCATCCACCACCTTCAACGTCGCCAGCAGATCATCCCGCGCCGAATCAATCCATAGATCCATCGTGTCGCACACGGTCAGCCGCGGATTCTTCACCTGACTGCGCATCTCGCGCTGAAGGGCTGGATGCGTGTTCGCCAAAAACAAAATATCACTATCCGCGAAGGCAGCCGGCACCGTCGGGCCCTTCTCTTGCAACACGTTCAACTGCACATCGAGCGTGTCGCGATCGTTCATGTCTTCCGAATACTTACCGCTCCAACGAAACGTCTTGCTGCCTTTGCGAACTTCCAGACCGGCGATATCGATGCCGGCATCTGTCATCAACTTGCTGAACGAATCGGGGAAGTCCTCCCCCACCACGCCGACCAGTCGCACGTCCGTAAAGTGCGTCGCCGCAACTGCAAAATAGACGGCTGACCCGCCCAACACATCCGGTGCGGTACCATGCGGCGTCTCGACGGTGTCAATTCCCAAACTGCCTGTGACCAATAGTGACATGGCTATGCTTGCTCGCTTCCTTGCATCATGGTTTGTTTGATTCGGTTGATCGTGCGCTCACGGCCAACCAGTTCCAACGTGTCGTAGATCGCCGGGCTCACCGTCCCACCGCTCAGCGCAACCCGAAGCGGCTGAGCCACCCCGCCAAGCTTGAGATCGTTCGCCTCGCAGAACGTTGTGAGTTCCGCTTCGATCGCCGACGCCGTCCACGGTTCCAACGATTCAAGGCAACCTACCACATTGCGCAAGACGCCGTAACCCGCACCATCGTTCTTTTCCAGAACCTTGCGGACGGCTTTCTCGTCATAGGTAATCGCCGCATCATCCACGAAGGCAAACCCAATCTTCGCAATCACATCGGGGAACGTGCGGAAACCCTTGCACAGGTCGAGCATTCGCCGAAGCGTCGCCTCCGGCAGATTGGCCAATGGCGAGTCATTGACCTGCAGATAATCAACAAAACATTCCAGCAAGCGATCTTCGCTCACCCGAGCCGCCCAGTCCGTGTTGAACGACAGCAGCTTGGTGCGGTCGAACTTGGCGTTGCCCTTGCCGATCCCCTCGACGGTGAAACGGTTGGCCGTCTCTTCGAGCGTGATCTGTTCGGTATCGTCACCGGTGGACCAACCCAGCAGCGAAATGAAATTCAGCAATGCCTCGGGCAGGTACCCGGACGCGCGGAAGTCGTGCACGTCGATCTCCGGCGGAACCTCGCCCTTCTTGATAGCCTTTTCCTTGTCGCGTTTGCTCATCTTCGACCCGCTCATGTTGAAGATGATGGGCAGATGGGCGTAGTGCGGCGTGTCGAAACCGAGCGCTCGCTGAATCGCGATGTGCTTGGGCGTGTTCATCAGGTGTTCCTGGCCGCGAAGCACGTGGGTGATTTTCATCAGGGCGTCATCGACCACGCAGGCCAGGTGATAGGTCGGCCAACCGTCGCCCTTTTGGATGACGAAGTCTTCAAGCTGGTCGGCCGCCAACGTTACCTCACCGAGAATGTCATCCACGACGGTGATGTCTGTATCGCCCATCTTTAGCCGCACAACCACCGGTCGCCCTTCATCGCGGGCGGCTTGTGCCTGCTCGGGCGTGGGCAGCGGATCGGGACGGCGGTATTTGTAGTCGGTCTTGTTAGCACGGGCCTGCTCGCGCATGGCGGCCAACTCTTCAGGCGTCTCTAACGCGTAATAGGCATGACCCGCATCGATCAGCCGCTGGACATGCTCCTGATAAATCGCCAGCCGCTGACTTTGGCAGTAAGGCCCGAAGTCGCCCTCGCCACCATCACCTAACGCAGTGGCATCTTTGGGCCCCTCGTCCCATTCGAGCCCGACGAACTGGCACAGTGCCCGTGCGGTCGGCTCGAAGCGGGTGACGAGGTCCTCGTACTTCACCTCGTGCCACATCTCGGTCGGGAGGTGCTCGCGCAGCCCGAGCCATTGCCCCATGAACCAGGCGTAGTGTCGGCAGGTGGACTCGATCGTGTGGAACTGCGCGCTGACGATGCTGAGCGGGAAGGCCTGTTCGTAGCAGCTGGTACAGACGTCGCGGGGGTCACGCAGGACGACCACGGCCCTGGAGGCCGGCATGAAACGGAGGGCCGACGGCAGCAGCAACAGGGAGTCGGGGCGCTTGTCGACGACGACACGGCCACCGATCGGCTCGCGCAGATACGTCTCGACCTGCTCGCGGTAGACCTGGCAGAAGCGTTGGCGTTGACTCATCGATAACCCATCGAGCGTGCGCGGTGTTGGGTTGGTTCCGGCGATGCCGGCCTCGACATGGAGGAACAACTCGCGTTCATCGAGGGTCACGGCCCCGGGGTGAGCGGCCAGGACCTGTTCGGTGAGCGTCGTCCCAGAGCGAGGGTGGCCAACCAGGAAGACCTGCCCCGCGTCAAGATGGGGTGGGGCTGCTGGTTTGGCCTCATACCACACCCGTGCGGTTTCGGGAGTCAGGCCCTCATAGCGTTTCTCGATGGCTTGGCGGAAGTCGGGGAAGGCGTTGATCAATGGCGTTCGGAGCGGTGCCTGTTCGTCCTTCGCGTCGGCTACCGCCCGCTTCGCGGCGTCGTGGTTGCCCTGGCTACGCTCGGTCGCTGCGATCTCCATCCGGGCCGCGTACCGGCACGCCGGGTCGGTCGTGGGCGCTTCGTCGAGCACGCTTTGTTGCTGCTGGATCGCCTCTTGCAGGCGTCCCATCCGACGGAGGATCGTGCCGCGACAATGCCGCAGGAAGTAGGCCTGGGGACGGAGGAGGATCGCCTCGTTTATGGCGTCGAGGGCGTCGTCGAGACGGTGGAGGCGTTCGTGGACCTGGGCGATGCCGGCCCATGCCTCGGCGCTTCGGGGGTCGAGCTTCAGGGCGTGTTGATAGGCCTCATTTGAGAGCTTGGGGTGGCCTAGTTTCTGACGCGCCTGGCCGAGCAAGAGCCAGCCGGTTGGGTGCTCGGGGAATCGTTGGGTCGCCTTGTGCGCGATGGCCTCCCAGTTGGCAAGCGCCCCGGAATGGATCAGGGGCTGGCAGGCCTCGGCGAAGAGGGGGTGGCGAGGGGGGACTCGACAAGCTGCTCGTAGATCAGCCGGGCGTCGTTGAACCGCTGCTGCGTCATGCACTGCCGCGCCTGCTGCAGGGCCGACTGCGCAGACCGCAGGTCGGAGGGGGCGGCCTTTTGTTGTGGGGTAACGTCCCTGCCGGTTCGAGTGTGCTTGCGATGCATTCGCCGCTGCTTGCGTGACACGGCCGGTGTTTCCAGTGATTAGCATGTCGGGGGCAACAATCGTTCGCCACTACCCCATATCAGGTCTATACTAGCACAATCCAGCCCTTTCCCGCCCGATTGTTCCATCTTGGGCGCTCCAGCGACCCGGAAACCACGACGATGCCCGAAGACCATGACTACGACGTTGCGATCGTCGGCGGGGGCCCCGCGGGGAGCACCTGTGCGACGTTGCTGAAGAAGTATGCCCCGGACTTGTCGGTGTTGATCCTGGAGAAGGCGAAGTTTCCCCGGGACCATATCGGCGAGAGCCAGCTGCCAACGATCGGGCCGATCCTGCATGAGATGGGCGTGTGGGACAAGGTCGAGGCGGCCGAGTTCCCGATCAAGGTGGGCGTGTCGTATACGTGGGGTCGGTCGCGAGAGCGTTGGGACTTCGACTTTGTCCCGCTGGAGTTGTTCGTGGAGGAGCCCCGGCCGTCGCGCTATGAGGGGCAGCGGACGCAGACGGCGTTCCAGGTGGAGCGATCGATCTATGACGACATCCTGCTGCGGCACGCCGAGTCGGTGGGTGTCGAGGTGCGTGAGGAGACGGGGGTGTCGCGCATCGAAGTGGAGACGACAG
>JAUIEW010000440.1 GCA_030429365.1 Phycisphaerae bacterium | reverse complement strand
CGAATCTGGCCCTGCTCGCCATCGCCGCGTTCTGGGGCGGCAACTTCGTTGGGACAGAATAATCAAGAAATGACGATGCTTTTGGGGTTCTCTGCGAAGCTCGATCTCGTCGCCTGACCAAGTGTGAGCATACATCGAAGCCGGGTGCGTGAATCGAACACGCTGGCGGCTGAAACTACCTACCAGGTCGAATGCTTGGCGTTATCCGTCGCGTTGAGCGCTTGCGATCCGTTTGCCGATGGCTGTAGAAGCGGTACTCGCAGACTCGATCATCCACACTCGGAAGCTATCGAGATGGTGAATGTTCTCATCCAATAGGAGCAAATTGGCTGTCGAAATTGATGTCGAGATTTGTGTTCCAAGTTCCTTATCATCTAGTCGGGAAAGTATTGCGAAAACACGCTGCTGGAGCCGCGTAAGTTCCTGTTGCCTGTTGTTGTATTCCAATAGAGGTTCGTACGAAAGTGACTGCCCTCGATCGAGAAACACGACCCGAATACTTCGGTAGTCCTTGACCGTTTCAATCCACTTTTCATAGGTATCATGCAACTCCACCAGTGTATCGAGGAGAATCTGATGAGTTCTTAGTCGGCGGGCCCATCGAGTTTCAAAATACGGCGTTAGGATTGCTCCCACTACAACGCCGGCGAGCGTGAATACACCCGTGAGAACCGCAACCATTGCAGCGATAGCGGCAGTCCATACTTCCACTTAGACCGGCCGATCATTGATAACGTGTAAACCAGATTCTCTACACCAGCCCTAACTCGTGCCGCAGCGCGATAGCGAGCGCAATCAGGATTGCGATCACATGCATCACGGTCATGATCCGAAGTAGATGGTGCGTAATGGGCTGCTCCCACCCCGGTGAAAACCCCATCCGAAGGAGTGTTCGCTCAAATGCCAAATGCGACGCATAGATCACCAAGATGATACCTGTGCCGACAATCGCAAACTTGGCGACGTCACTGATCGACATCGAGAGCTGCATGAGCGGTACAATGACCCCAACGGTCTGCATTACAGTAGACCCTTCACGAGGGGCCCGGCGCCGCAACCGCCAAGTTCAAAGCGCCGGGTCCCGCGGACAACAAAATACCTGGTCGTCGGCTTTCGCCAGCGCACCAGGTCGTCGTCCGTCACACAGCGCGCACCAGAAAGCCGAACCGTCGAACTCTTGGGCGAACGACTGAGCTAACTGAGCGTTGCGTGTTTATTAAATTCGCCTCGGCTACTCCCCAAGGAGCACACTCGCGCACCGAGACATCGGGCATGTCATAGCGACTCTACGTCGCAACCCTCATGAATGCGTGACTCTGCGCCACACGGGTCATGATCTTCGCAAGTCTACAACGGTTGCTGTTCGATGCCAAGCAGTGCAAAAAGAAAGAGCCCGACCGTGTAGGCCGGGCTCTTCCTAGTTGATTGAAACGGACCACGAAAGGAGTTCGCGTTACTGCCCCGTCAGAGGTTCTCGGCCGACCGAGGGGCAGCCGTTCCCTGTAATCCTAACCTGTCTGGAGTCTCGAGAACCGGTCTGGACGGTCACAGTGGCGATTGCTTGACTGTTGGCACGGTTCAACGAGTACAATCCGCAAGCTCTGAGAGACCGCCGGGCAACAGCGTCGGGATGATACGTGAACCCCACCGCCAGATTCGAGCACCTCGGGACGAATCTGGCCTTGCTTGCCATCGCCGCGTTCTGGGGCGGCAACTTCGTTGGCATGAAATACCTGATCAACGATGTCGGGCCGATCAAGGTGTTGCTGCTGCGCGTCTACTTCGCGGCCATCGTCTTCGCCTTCGTGCTCGTCTTCCGGCGGCGGCTGATCCCGCGGTTCACGCGTCAGGAGTGGCGGCTGCTCCTGCTGGTCGGCTTTTTCGGCGTCGTCACCAACCAGCTCTTCGTGACCGTCGGCACCAGCTACCTCAGCGCCGCCGTCGCCAGCATGATCGCCACGAGCACACCGATTTTCATGGCCATCCTCAGCCGCGTCCTGCTCGGCGAGCGGCTCGGCCCGCGCAAGCTGGCCGGGATCTCGATCGCCTTCTCCGGCTT
>JAUIEW010000163.1 GCA_030429365.1 Phycisphaerae bacterium | reverse complement strand
ATCGTATCGCTTGGTATGAAAACACCGACGGACTTGGGAACTTTGGCCCTGAGCGCGTCATAACCATCGATGCGAACGGCGCTGTGTTCGTACACGCAGTCGATCTCGACATCGACGGAGACATGGATGTACTGTCTGCTTCCAGCAGTGACGACAAAGTCGCCTGGTACGAAAACCTGGACGGACTGGGAACATTCGGACCTCAACGAATCATTGCAATCGATGCAGACAACCCACAGAGCGTTTACGCTGTGGACATGGACAATGACGGAGATATCGACGTACTGTCCGCATCGTATGGAGATCACATGATCGCGTGGTATGAAAATGCAAACGGCGCGAACAGTGGATTTGAGCCCCGACAGATCATTAACACCAGCGCATATGGCGCCCGATCGGTCACCGCCGCCGATATCGACGATGACGGAGAGGTTGATGTAATCTCTGCCTCGATCGCGGACGGAACAGTTGCATGGTATAGAAACACCAACCCATTCGATTGCAACCAGAATCGAACTCCCGATGAGTGCGAATCCGACGCCGACGGAGATAGCTTGATCGACGTGTGCGATCCGTGCGCGGGAGGGTTGGGTAGTGGCGACACCGATGCAAACGGTGTAATTAATTTGGACGACTTCGCAAACATGGAGGCGTGCCTGGTCGGTCCCGGCGGCGCGCTTGGGGTTGGCTGCGAGTGCTTTGATTTTGACTCTGACGGCGACAACGACCTTTACGATTTTGCTGCGTTCACTGCTTCGTATTGATCCGGCCAGCCGCTAAAATCTAAGAATCGCAGCGGACCGCGTTGAATCTTCGTACCAAATTCGGATTTAACTCCAGGGTTGCAGTTGTCGCCTCGTGAATCCAGACCTTACCGAATTACCTCATCCTGCGCCGTTTGCGACAGATACACCGGATGATGTGGGTTTCTGCCCCACGCACTGGAGAGAATCTGCCCGGCACGCCCCCGCACACACTTTGGACATGGTCCGCTAATTGGGCGCAAGAAAGCGGCTTTGACTTTCAATTGACCTTCCGACCGTGCTACAATTTAAGGCACTACCAACGATTGGGCGCACCTTGGTCGGAGTCGCCTCTTTGTCGACCGGTTCGCCAGTTTTGGGCAAGACTGGCTCGTCGCAACCGTAACGCCGCAACCAGACCAACCTTCTCCGCACGGAGGGCTCCCCAATGATTACGGCACGATTGAATCGATTCTTGGCTTTCTCCAGTCAATCAAGAATGCTCGTGACAGTGTTGGCCGTCATGAGCGTCACCCACCTGGGAGCGGCCGCACGCGTGCGCGCAGCCGACTGCAATCACAACGGCACCGAAGACGCTATCGACATCGCGGCTGAGACAAGTCTTGACTGCAATAACGACGGTATACCTGATGAGTGTCAATCCGTTGTCGTCGACGAGGATTTCGACAGCTATTCACCGGACGATGATCCGGCTAATTGGTTCAGCACCGACACCGAGAGCAGTACGGATGAATTAACCACCAGCTTCGGGTTTCGCGTAAGGCAGGTTGGCTCCGACCTAACGCTTGGCACTAACTATCCACATCCGAACATACACTCCCACTATGTCGAGCCCGGCGCGACGAACATCTCAAGCATGACATACACCGGCCGCATGAGAATCAGCAGCTCCGACTGCGGTATCGGCGTCACGTTTCTTTCGCAGTTCAGCGATCAGCCGACATCGACTTACGAGTACGTGCGCATCCGTCGGGCGAACTACGCGCCCTCGGCTCAAACGTTTCACTTGGCTCCACCCAACTTCGACAACTTCGTCGGCGTTAAAGATTCCGGCGTGAATCCGAGCGTCAACACGTGGTATCGATTCCGCGTTGTGGTTGATACGGGTGGATCACAGTTGCACGTGCAGGCCAACATCTGGGAAGACGGTCAGCCGGAACCTGCCGGTTTCCAAATCGATGCGATTGATTCGAGCGGGCAGCATCCGACTTCGGGCACGATCGGCGTTTGGAGTATGGGCGTCGGGGGAAAATTCTGGGACGATCTTGAAGTCGTCCTTCCCAGCAACCAAGTGCCTTGTGACGACGGTGACCCATGTACGACTTGCGACTCGACAGACGGCGGCCCGTGTGAGGGAATTCCCGTCGATTGCTCGCACCTGGACAGCGATTGCGGCACCGGTGTTTGCAACGCCAATACCGGCGACTGCGAGGTTGTACCTGCGAACGAAGGCGGTGCGTGCAATGACTCCGATGCGTGCACGACCGACGATGTCTGTTTGGCAGGGGTTTGCACGGGTTTACCGATCGATTGCTCACAACTCGATGACACGTGCAATACCGGTGCGTGCAACCCATCAACGGGTTCGTGCGAAGCCATTGCAATCAATGAGGGTGGTGGCTGCGACGACTTGAACGCGTGCACATTGAACGACGAATGCGTGGGTGGCGTCTGCACTGGGGACTCGGTCGATTGCTCGCACCTGGATGACGGATGCACCATCGGTGTATGCAATGAAAGTAATGGCGAATGCGAAACGGATTCGGCTGAAGACGGCGGATCGTGCGACGATCTGAACCCATGTACCGAAGGCGACACCTGTACCGACGGTGTTTGCGACGGAACGCCGTTGGATTGCTCGCACTTGTCAAGTTCATGCTTGCCTGGAGTCTGCAATCCCGAAACGGGATTATGCGAAGGCCCGCCGCAAACAGACTGCAACATGAACGGCATTTCGGACGATTGCGAGCTCTTGTCGAGCCCGAGTTACGCGAAGCTCACCGCCCCCGATGGTGTATCGGACGATAGATTTGGCGCACAAGTCGCACTTCAAGGGACGACCGCAATCGTCTCGGCGTACTTCGGTAGCGTTTCGGGGGTTAGCGAGAGCGGTTCAGCTTATGTGATTCAAAACGTCGGAATGCCTAGCGAGTATTTTACGGAGTTAACTTACGACGACCCCACAAGCGGTGACTACTTCGGTTATAGCGCGTCACTAAGTGGTGACACACTCGTGGTCGGCGCCAACCGGGACGACGATGACGGGATCGACAGTGGTTCTGCGTATGTCTTCACCTTGTCAAACGGTGCTTGGCAGCAGGTTACCAAACTGACAGCAGACGACGCTGCAGGTGATGACTTATTTGGCTCAAGCGTTGCGATTGATGGCGATTTCATCGTGATCGGCGCTTATGGCGATGACAGCGGTGGATCCTCGAGCGGCGCAGCCTATGCATTTGAGAAGATCAATGGCGCATGGTCCCAAATCGACAAGTTGACTGCGAATGACGCATCATCAGATGATTTGTTTGGCCGAAGCCTGGCGATCAGCGGCGACACTGTGGTCATCGGCGCATATCAAGCTGAAGAAGCCGGCAAAGGCGAAACCGGGGCGGTATATGTGTTCCGCAGAATCGGTGGCATGTGGCAGCAGATTACAAAGTTGACAGCCAACGACGCGGTATCAGGCGATGGGTTCGGGGTCGACGTGGCGATTGATGGCGACACCATCGTGGTCGGCGCCTTTCGGGATCATGAAGGGGCAGCCGACAGCGGTGCGGCTTTTGTGTTCCGAGAAATTGGCGGTGTTTGGCAACAAGTCGCAAAGCTCACTTCCGGCAATCCTGTCGAGAATGCGAATTTTGGTCGTGGCGTGGATATCGAAGGGCATCGCATTGTGGTGGGTGCATACCGCGACAACGCTAACGGATTTGAAAGTGGCACCATTTATTTGTGGGAAGAATCAGGAGGCGCATGGCAGGGCCCCGTTGAATACACTCCAACTGAGACGGCGGCTGGCGATCGCTTTGGCTTCGCCATTGCCTTGAGTGGCAACAGATCAATCGTGGGTGCGTTCCTCGATGACGATAAGGGTACAGATAGCGGCTCAGCATTCTTGGTGACGTTCGCGGCTGAAGACTGCAACTCCAACGCCATACTGGACGAATGCGACATCGCGTCGGGGGTGGTGACCGATTGCAACCTGAATGGCATACCCGACATCTGCGAGCCCTTTGGAGAGAACAGTCAGGATTGCTCGCATTTGGATGACGCATGCGTCACGGGCATCTGCAACCTGGAAGCCGGCACATGTGAAGTCGTTTCGGCCAACGAAGGGGGAATTTGCGACGACGAGGATCTTTGCACAATCGATAGCTGTGTGGCCGGTGTTTGCACAGGCATTCCGTTGGACTGTTCCGATCTCGATGGTTGCTCCGCTGAGGCAACCTGCAATCCTGAAACAGGAATGTGCGAGGCACCGGTCGAAACCGACTGTAATGCCAATACCATTCCGGATGATTGCGAGCTAATTGAAATCACCCAAGCTGCGAGCATGGGGCCAGTCGGGGGCGATGGATTTACGACCGGTTCGCAGTCCGGCAAAAGTATTGCGTTTCGACCAAGCAGCGGCGACTCCGCGTATTATCCGCCATACCCAAGGTCGGGCATCATGATTATGGGCGATCCCGCCGCCGAGACAATAGTTTACGACGCTGACTGCGAGAGTGAATACTGGGACCCCGATTGCGAGCACACATACCGGACCGGTGCATTCCAAGCTTGGCAGCTATTTGATGGTGAATGGGACTACCTGGAAGTATATGCGGGCGACGAAGTCGACGGTGCCCAACTTGGCCAAAGCGTCGCGTTCGACGGCAATACAGCACTAGTCTCCGCTCCCGGCCAAAGCCTTGTCCACGTCTACGAAGGATACGATTGGTTAACGCGAGTGACGACGCTTCCTATATATACAGGAGGCGGGCTTGGGAACAATGTATCGGTCAGTGGCACAACAGCGCTCCTCGGGGCGCCAAGTGGGGGCTCGTCGCAATCGGGCTATGCCCACATTTACGAAAGGGTCAACGGCACTTGGCAATTCGCTCAAGGAATAAGCGCTGAGGTCCAGCGATTGCACGAACGGTTCGGTAGCAGCGCCGCAATCGACGGCGACATCGCGATCGTTGGCGCATCTGGAGCAAATGACAATACTACGGTCCAAGGAGCCGTTTATGTTTTTGAAAGAACAGACAGCACTTGGCAACAAACGGCGCGAATCGTACCTGAACCCTCCTACGGCGGAAACTACTTCGGGTGCAGCGTTGCAATTGACCGCGAAACAGCCGTCGTTGGTTCGTACGGAGACGATTTCTACGGACAAAATAGCGGGGCGGCGTACATCATTGAAAAGGTCGCAGGTAATTGGCAAATCGTAGCAAGTCTTTTCGCGGACGACGCGGCAGCGGGCGATGCGTTTGGCTCCAGCGTCTCTATCGATGGACAGCATGTCGTCATCGGCTCAAAGTACAACGATGAGAAAGGAATCAGCAGCGGAGCGTCCTACGTATTTCGCGGACACGATGGCAATTGGGTTCAAATTGCCAAGTTGACCGCAGCCGAGACAAATTCCGGCGACCACTTCGGGACCAGTTTGGATATCTATCGTGGCACCTTGGTGGTCGGCGCCGACAACGCGGGAAATGGCGGATATACGCCGGGCGGAGCCCACGGTTTCGATCTTGTTGACTCGGATTGCAACGGCAATGGTGTACCAGATGATTGCGACATATCAGCCGGCACAAGCCCTGATTGCAATCTTAATGGTACACCGGACGAGTGCGAACCCTTTGGTAATAACAGCTTCGACTGTTCGCACTTGGATAGTGACTGCGTCCTGGGCGTCTGCAATTTGGAAACCGGATTGTGTGAAACTACCGCAGCCAACGACGGAAGTGCCTGTGACGACTTAAATCCGTGTACTGAGGACGATGTTTGCGCGTCTGGCGAATGTATGGGCACTATTCGCGATTGCTCCGAATACGACATCGAATGCTTGTCCGCTACCTGCGATCCTGGCACGGGTCTTTGCGAACCCCCCGAAGTGGTTAACGACTGTAATGCGAATGACATACCAGACGAGTGCGAGGTCGCACTGGGATTCGGATATTCCAAGTTCGTCACACCGGATGGCGGCACCAATGACTTGTACGGATTTAGTATAGATGTTGACGGACGGGTCGCCATCATCGGCGCCCCCGACGCATCACCTGCGGGCACCGCGAAAGCCGGTTCGGTGTATGTTCTTGAGAATGTCGACGGGGTTTGGCAGCACTTACAACACCTGACCGCCAACGATGGAACTACAGATGACCGATTTGGATACAGCGTTTCCCTTGATGGAGATGCAATGGTCGTGGGCGCGAACCGCGATGATGAGAATGGATGGGCCAGTGGTTCCGCTTATGTGTTAATGTCGACCAACGGCATGTGGCAACAGATCGCGAAACTAACTCCCAATGATCCTGCGAGTGTCGACTTCTTTGGGACGAGCGTTGCGATTCGAGGTGACACCATTCTAATCGGCGCTCACTATGACAAGGATCACGGGAACTATAGCGGTTCGGTGTATGTGTTCCGAAGAGTTGGCGGAATCTGGCAGCAGATCGTCAAGCTCAATGCCAATGACGCATCATCGGGACAGTACTTTGGTCGCAGCCTGGCGATAAGTGGTAGTACAGCCGTCATCGGTGCATATGGCGCAAGCAAAACCGGCGTCAGTAACTGCGGTGCGGCATACGTTTTCCGTGAAGTCGGAGGTGTTTGGCAACAGATCGCGAAGTTGACCGCCGACGACGCCGCACAGGGCGATGAGTTTGGATTGGATGTGGCTATTGACGGCAGCAACATAGTGGTCGGAGCAAATCGCGATGATGACGGAGCGACGGATAGTGGTTCGGGGTACGTGTTCCGCGAGATCGGAGGCGTATGGCAGCAGGTGGCCAAGGTCAATGCAGGCGATTATTCGGAAGGTGCCAGGTTTGGATTCAGCGTTGAAATTCATGGTGACCGGGCCATCTTCGGTGCGGTTGGTGACAGCCAAAATGGGACGGAAAGTGGCGCAGCATATGTCTCTCGAATTGTTGGAGGTTATTGGCAACCGCCCGTCAAATTTACACCTATTTACGCCGAGGCCAATGATCGTCTGGGAATCAGCGTTGCGATTAACCAGGACTTGGCATTTGCGGGCGCATATTTCGACGACGACAAGGGGCCAGAAAGCGGCTCAATGTACCTGTTCACTTATGAGTCATCAGATTGCAATAACAACGGCATTCCAGACGAATGCGACATTGCAGAAGGAACGAGCAGCGACTGCAATACGAATGGCATACCGGACAGTTGCGAATACGCACCGATCATCGCATCGCCAAGCGCCAGCGAATGCCCCGGGACCATGGTGACCCTTGATGCCGGATCAGGCTATGAGAGTTACTTGTGGGAGCCTGGTGGCGAAACCACTCAGACGATTCAGGTGACTTCGCCTGGAACATACCGCGTGATGGCCAGCGGTGGCGCGGGTACATGCTCAGCATCCGATGCAATCAGCGTCGCCTTCAACGGTAATCAACCCGGAACGACGGCTGCACTGGTCTCCAGCAAATTGACCAACAGCGTTGTGGCTATCGACACGCAGTCGGGAGATGTCCTTTTTGACTTCGCCCCGTCAGGCAAGGACGGACTGAGCGATCCCAACGGCATCACTGTTGATGATGTCGGCCACGTTTATGTGTCCAGCGTGAACACCTCCAGCGTGAAGAAGTTTGCCGCTTTCACCGGCGAGTTGATTCGCGAGTACACTGGTTCGCTCACGGCTCCGGTCGGTGTATTGGTGGCAGATTCCAACACACTGCTCGTTGCGAATTGGTCAGATGACAGCGTGCATAAGTTCGACATCGTCACCGGGCAGGCGCTGGGGCAATTGGTTGCAAGTGGAGCGGGCGGACTCGACGGACCGGCTGACATGTTGATCACGCCTTCCGGCAAGTTGCTTGTGTCCAGCCAGAAAGGCGATCAAGTTCTGGCCTATGACGCCGCATCCGGCGCGTTCAGTCATGTTGCCGCGCAAGGCGGCGGGTTGCTTGACCCTGCCGGTTTACGGCTCGACTCTCAGGGCAACCTACTTGTGGCGAGTTTCAATAGCGATCAGGTGCTTCGATTCAATCCGGAGACCGGCGCATTCATCGATGTGTTCATCGGCGACAATCCAGGCTCACCCGGTACGGACGAGTCCGGCGGACTGGATGGACCCGAGGGAATCGAATGGGGCGCAAACGGCAACCTGCTCGTCAACAACCGTTACGGTTCAAACGTTCTGGAATACGACGGAACCACGGGTGCGTTTCTACGCGTGCTTGGCGCTGAAGGTCTGAGTCAGCCGACCTACCTGACGATGACAACGCTCGACCCGGACTGCAATGCCGACCGCATCCCGGACTACTGCGCCTCCGACACCGGACTGGCTGGCATGGACTGTAACTTCAACGGTATCGGTGACCAATGCGATGACGCATCACACGGTGACTTCGACGCCAACGGCGTGCTCGACATCATCGACTTCGGATACCTAGCCGACTGCCAAGCCGGGCCAGACGTTGCACCGTCACCCGCAAGCGGATCATGCGCGAACATGTGCCTGCAGGCCTTCGACGCAGACGAAGACGGCGACATCGACCTGCACGACTTTGCGAGTTTCACGCTGGCGCAGTAGACGCATTGATTTGACGGGTGAACTGGTCGACATTCAGATTGGCGATCTATGCGACTGGACAAGCACGCTTTCGGCTGGTGGTTCTTGAATTCGCGATGGGCTTGCGTGATCCTGGCAGTTGTCCTAGGTGTAGCGGCGTTGACGCTTTGCGCCAATGAAGGCCCCAGGGGATCGGTCGTTCTCTACGTTGACGATAACGCATCGCTTGGCGGTGACGGCAGCAGCTGGGCGACGGCGTACGCACATCTTCAGGACGCTTTGAGCGAGGCCAACAGCAACGGGGCGGTGGGCGAAATCTGGGTGGCTGAAGGGACATACCTTCCGGACCTGGGTTCAGCGCAAATTCCCTGCGATCGCTCTGAGACCTTTCGACTTATTCCAGGGGTTCGCATGTATGGCGGTTTTGTCGGGGATGAATCGATCCTTGATGAGCGCAACTTCCAAACACACTCGACTGTTCTGAGCGGTGATCTCAACGGAGATGACAACGGTTTCGCAAACAACACTGAGAACAGTGTTCATGTCGTGGATTCCAGCGACGCCAACTCGCAAAGTCTACTCGATGGCTTCGTGATTCGCGGCGGCAATACGTTTCCGATGTCGACAGGCGGTGCCGGCTTGTACGCGGAAGGCGGCGCAGCGGTGTTCGCGAACTGTTCATTCGAATGGAATTCCGCAATTATTGGTGGCGCAGCTTACAGTATGGGGAATACGAAGTTTGTCGGCTGCCGATTCCGCTGGAACCGCACGCATCCGTCCCTTGGAGGAGGGCGACCCGGAAACCAGGGAACCGGCGGCGGTTTCTACTGCGGTGCGGGTTGCGACGCGGTATTCATCAACTGTGAATTTCAAAGGAATGCCGCCAACTGGGCCGGGGCGCTATGTGTCGCTCAGGGAAAAACAAAACTGACCAATTGCACCGTCAGTGGGAACTGGTCAGGACCAACGCCTTCTTCATTTTGGTCGGGTGCAGCCGGATTGTATGTAGTTGGGGGCCCTCCCGAAGTGGGCGGCGTTGACGGTGTGCTGCACATCGAGAATTCCATCATTGGCAGTAACTGGGACGTATCAGACGACGATTTTGGTGGCGATGTTGTTGTCGGCGACCTGGACGCTCAACTGCTGGTAGGGTCGTACGCACAATCGATAGTGACAAACACGATTATCGACGAAAGGCCGACGGTGAATGCCGCGCCGCTTCCACTCTTTGTCGAAACGCCCCATGCCAGAATAGCTCCAAGCGGCGAAGTCGTCTTTGCAGCACTCGGCGACTTGCGACTGAGATCGTCGTCGCCGGCAATCGATGCCGGCAACAACGCGGCCGATACCAACATAACGACCAATGGCACCCAGGCTATTCCGAGTATGGACATCAACGGTTACGCGCGGTTTGTCGACGATCCCGACACAATCGACACCGGAGTTGGCACGCCACCCATCGTCGACCTCGGCCCCCACGAATATCAGCCAGGCGATTGCAACTACAACGGTATGCTGGATTCAGACGAGATCGCGGCGGGAACGTCACTGGACTGCAACGACAACTTTGTGCCTGACGACTGTGAACCGGACATCGATGACGACGGCATCGTCGATGACTGCGATCCTTGCGCCGGTGGACCGGCGAGCGGCGATGTCGATGCGAATGGCGTGATCGATCTTAACGACTATATAAGCATGGTGCCTTGCTTAACCGGTCCCTTTGGTGGAGCTGGGAATGGCTGCGAGTGCTTCGATTTCGACAACGACGGCGACATCGACCTGCAAGACTTTGCGAGTTTCACGCTGCTGCCGTAGGGACGACGTACATTCAAAAAGGGGGCGCATCTCCCCAGCCAATCGACTTGCCACCCGGCGGACTGGTTGATTGGGGGAAGTTCCACATTGCCCGATTGGGCGGCGCTGAACGCATCAAACGCGATGTGGGTGACAATCGCATGCTTGCCTTTCTTGAGATATAGGCATCGTCTAAGTCCATATGAGAGGTGTACTTCCACATGCTCTCAAATCTGCCGATCCCGATGTTCACGCAGCCGGTCCGGGGCATTACAATGGACTATCAGGGAATCATTGGAGCGGATCGGGTTAGAATCCAAGCACTCGATTATTGGGCGTGCTCCGTCAGTCTTGTTCCAATCTACAGCCCTACATCTTGAAAGTGCGCCAAATGCATTCAATCCGAGACCATCGAATCGAATTCACCGGCCCCAATCCTTCAGCGATATTCGTAATGATACTCTTGCAGCTTGTTGTTTGCGTCGCAACAAGCGTCACTGCCTTCGCAATTGACTGCAACAACAACGGAATCGAGGACGGAAGCGAGATTGCAAGTGGTACAAGCTTCGACTGCAACAATAATGGCATTCCGGACGACTGCGAATTGGAGACCGCCTTCTCTGCCCCAAACAACATCACGACCACTGCGAACGATGCGGCATCGGTATGGGCAGCCGACCTTGATGGCGACGGGGACTTGGATGTTCTTTCCGCATCTTATATCGATAACAAGATCGCGTGGTACGAAAATATCGATCGATTGGGAACCTTCGGAAGCCCACGAATCATCAGCACGAACGCAATCGGCGCACTCACTGTTCGAGCTGCAGATCTGGACGGCGATGGCGATGAGGACGTTCTCTCAACTTCATTTAATGACGACAAAGTTGCCTGGTACGAGAACATTGACGGCAGGGGAAATTTCGGGCCCCAACGAATCATCACGACAAATGCAGACATCGCCCGCTCTGTGTTCACAGCGGATATTGATGGGGACGGTGATCTTGATGTATTTTCGGCTTCGCAAGGCGACAACAAGATTGCGTGGTATGAAAACACGGATGGACTAGGAACATTTGGTCCAGAACAGATCATCACCACTTTCGCAGGCGGCCCCTGGACTGTTTTCGGCGCCGACTTGGATAGCGATGGAGATGTCGATGTTCTCTCAGCTTCATCTCAACCCAATCGAATCGACTGGTACGAAAATACGGACG
>JAUIEW010000439.1 GCA_030429365.1 Phycisphaerae bacterium | reverse complement strand
CACTGTAGACCGAGCGGATTTGCTGGTTTTGGATATTTCGATCGACGAGGCGCTTCGCTTCATCATCAGCGCGGGTGTGGTGAAGCCGGACACAAAACTTCTAACCGAATCATCGCAAGGGCAATCGTCCCCGGTGACCGGTGACGCGATAACAAAGAAAGAGGAGACTTAAGCGTGGAATCAGTGGATATCTCGGTGACGGGACGTCACGTGGACGTGTCAAATGACATTCGCAACTATGCCCAGGACAAGGCTTCCAGGCTTCCGCGGTTCTTTGATCGCGTTCAGACGATCAATGTCGTTGTCGAGAAGGAACGCGACCTCATGTCCGTCGAAATGATTGTGCACGCGGCGGGAACCCAGAATTTCGTCGCGAAAGAAGTTGGCGCCGATGCGCACGCTTGCATTGACCTGCTGGTTGACAAGATGGAACGTCAGCTCACCAAGCACAAAGAGAAGCTCAAGAATCACAAACACAGCGGTCACAACGCTGAAACGACCATCGATTCCGATTAGTCGGACAAGCAACCTCGCGTGCATCCAAGAGTTGACACGATGTTGGTTTCGCTGCCGCGCGGATTGCAATCGGAAAGTCACCAATACAGGCAGAGACAATTGCTCTTTATTTCGAAGTACAAAGCAGTTTGGAACACTTAGGGGTTCGCATGAAACTCAATGATTTCTTTGAAATTGACGCATGCATTCCGGAGTTGCAGGCGACCGATCGCAATGGCGTCATTCGCGAGATGATCGAGTCGTTGGCCAAGGTCGGCGCGATTGATCCTGCCGAAACGGAAGCAGCGGCAAAGGCTTGCATCGCCCGTGAAAACAATGGCAGTACCGGATTTGGCAAGGGCGTCGCTGTTCCGCACGTCAGCAAGAATCAGGTGGTCAAGCGAATGGCGGCGGCGATTGGCCGCTCGACGGCTGGGGTCGACTTCGCGGCGCTGGATCGGGCCCCAGTCTACATCGTCGTGATGGTACTCAGCCCTCCGGACGACCCCGACATGCACTTGGCCGCCATGGAGAGGATCTTCCGGCACCTGCAGCGGGACAACTTCCGCCGATTCCTGCGGCAAGCGGACACCAAGGAGGCTATCCAAGATTTGATTGTAGAAGCCGACGAATACCAGGAAGGCTAATCAAGTTGTATTCGATCTGGGGGGATCGAAGCGTCGGTTGGGCAATGAGGTTGCCGGAACGGGAATGCGTTTGGCAGATCAACTTGCCAATGGCTTGGTGTGAGTGTGGAATCTGGAAGGCGAGAAGCGGTGTCCGAAACCAATGGACAGGTCACCATTGAGATAGTCAATCCCCAGGGATTGCATGCCCGTCCAGTGATGAAGTTTGTTGATCTCGCGGCAACTTTTCAATCCGACATCAAGGTCGATAAAGGCGCTGGAACCGAGCAAGTCGACGGCAAAAGCCCGATGCACATGATGCTGCTTGCCGCCCCCAAGGGGACCGCCCTGCGTATCCTGGCCGACGGCGAAGACTCGGAGGCGGCGTTGAGAGCACTCTCCGAACTGGTCAACAACGGGTTCGACGAAATGTGAACGGGGTTCTGCCGCCATTTGGCGCAATGGTTGTTCTTGATGTCTAAGCGCAGGATTGTCTATTGAGACGCCTGTGAATCGATGCGAAATCCGTTGGGTGCGGCGGATTTGGAAATCAGGACGCAAACCCTCCAAAACCGCCGGTCATCGTGTACCATTCTGTGTGGTTTTCAGTTTACCGGAATTAAGAACATTCGATCATGGAGATTCTTCGGGGCATAGCGGTTTCACCCGGCATTGCGATTGCCGAGGCGATCGTTCTGGATGCGGAAGACTATCGCATCCCGGAGCGGACCGTCGCGCCCGAAGGAATCGAGCGTCAGACTGAGATTCTCGCCAGCGCTTTTGCGGCGTCGGTTGAGGAGTTGACGCAGCAGCGCGACGGATGGTTCAGCGAACTCGGGCAACAGACCGCTGACATCTTCAATTGGCACGTCGGCGTCCTGAGCACGCCACAACTCCAAACCCAAATTCGGGAACTGATCGAAAACAGTCGGTTCTCCGCGGCATA
>JAUIEW010000162.1 GCA_030429365.1 Phycisphaerae bacterium | reverse complement strand
AAAGTGTCAACATGCACGCGAAGAGGGTAATGACGCCGGACAGTTGGGCGAAGTATTGGAAGACGCGGTTGCCGTAATAGCTGATGATGTCGGGCAAGACCGAATGCGTTTCGGTGGCGTTCTCGGTGAACTCGTCGAGGTTGATGAACATGTCCAGGACGATGTATAGACTGATCATCACGCCGATCGCAATCAGGTAGTTGACGATCAAGCCGCGGAGGATGTATCGGTCAAGTGTGGTCAGCACGGTCCTGTACTTCCTGGAAACACGAAATTCAATTAACGGCGCACCACGCGCATCATCACGTACACGTCGACGATCGTCACGGCGACGATGCCCGACCAGATCAGGATCAGCCCATTGGTCGGCGTCACCGATTTCTCAATCAACTGTTTGCCCATCATGATCATGATGATCACGAACAGGCTCGGGACAAAACTGATTCCGAATGCGACAAGGACCTGAGAGCCTTTGAAAACGATGCCCAGCGCAGCCCCCAGGATCACGAGAGAAAACACGCTGAGGCTGAAGGCCATGCGCGAATGCATGACACCCACGATGTCTCGGCTTAGCTTGTCGGCGCGCTCGAGCAGGTTTTGACGGTCTTCGTCGATGTCTTCGCTCAGGCCCAGGGACTCCAGATCGGTGTTGAGCAATTTGGCGTCAGTGTAGTCTTTGGCCCGCTCAATGACGTGTTCGGGGACGCGGATAGCCGGCAGGTTGCGCCGATCGTCGCGGACGACGCCGCCCGGTGCGAGTGGGTCGTGGATCTCGACATTGCCGTTGGCTTGGAGATACACGCCGGCGCGGTCATCGTCGCGTTCGGAGCGATCGACAAACATCGCGACGTCGTCGGCTTTGATCGTGCGCTGCTTCTTGCCATCAATGTACTCGTCGATTTCCACGCCGCCGCCGAAGAGGGGGTGGCCGCTCTGCTTGTCGAGCTGCAATTCCGGTGAGCGAATGTCGTATCGCATGTTGCCGTCGGAAAGCATGATCTGACCGGGGGTCGCGGGGTCGAGAAACTGGCTTCTGACGTCGCGGTACAGAAGGACGAGGCTGATATTCGACTGGAGTTTCTTGATCTTTTCGGCGACGGCTGGGTATGACGCCGGGTCGCGCTGATAGATGAACAACTCACCGAGCGTCAGCCATTTGACTTTGACCTGCATCGTTTTGGGGAGTTGAAACGGGCCCAAACTTTCGTGTCCGCTGTCGACGTAGCGTCCATCCTTGATGTCGTAGAGGCTCAGGTCGTACATGTCGCTGGTGATCGCCGGTGCTCCGTCGGGCGCGTTGAAACCGATCTCGACGGTGCCCGCCGTTCCGACGCGCGTCCAACTGTCGTCTTTCATCAGCACGAATGCGACGCCATCCAATCGAAGCTTGGTCTTTTCGCCCTCGCTGGCTGGCGGTTCGATGGTGGCTGTCTCGGAGAAGATGGTGAATCGGTCGCGATCAACCGAAAGGCGATCGGGAGACGCCAACTCCTGCTTGATGATTTGGGGCAGGTCTGACGCGATGTACTCCTCGATGTTGCGGACCATGCTGGGGATCATGAAGTTGAAGAAGATGAACGACACAACTGCCGACGCGAGGCTGATGACCATCGTCGGGAGGAAGAGCTCGTGGATGTTGATGCCGCTGCTGCGACAGGCGACGAGTTCGTTGTCGGCGCTGAGGCGGCCATAGGTGACGGTCGCGGCAAACAGCGCGGCGATGGGCAGCGTCAAAGTTCCAGCCACCGGAAAGACGAGGGCCATGATCTTGAGAAGCTGCATCGCGGAGATGCCGTCGAGCTTCAGCATGTTCATCACGCCGCCGCCCAGACCGAGGACGGCCATCAAACCGACTGACGTCAGCAAGAAGGACTTCCCCATCTCTCGGAAGATGTACTTCTGAAGTGTCCAGAGCATGTGGCTTGTATCTCGTCACTGTGCGGGCGATGCACAGATGATGTTCACCGGTGCAGTTTGCGCCATCCGATGATGTGAAGTCTATTGCGACGGTGTCCATCCGAACTGGGGTGGAAACCGTATGCTTGTTGGCGAAACGACTTATGGTAGGTGATCGAGGGTTGAATGCAACAAGTGGGCGGTCTCGGGGCAGGGGGGATTTGCTCGACGGGATTGGCCCATGCGACCGATAGAAGGGCGTGGGCGTCAGGCTTTAAGAAGTCGAACCCCCCAAAAGCCAACCCTGTTTACCATGCATCGGGATCGCAAGCGTTGAAAACGGATCACAAGCGAAAAATCGTCGAGCTCGCCGAACTGATCGGCATCCTGGATCAACACCGCGCGTCGGGTGAGGTGGTCGTGCAATGTCATGGCTGCTTTGACATCGTGCATCCCGGGCATCTGCGTTATCTCGAATTCGCCCGCCGCCAGGGCGACCTTCTGGTGGTGACGCTGACGGGTGATGCCGCGATCGAAAAGGGCGAGCAGCGTCCGCACATTCCGCAGGAACTTCGCGCCGAATCGTTGGCCGCCCTCGAGTTCGTCGACTACGTCTACATCGATCCATCCCCGACGGCAGAGTCTGTTCTGGAAGCGCTCAAACCGGACATCTACGTCAAGGGGCGCGAGTACGAGACGTCGCGCGACGAACGTTTCTTGAGTGAGAAGTCGATCGTCGAATCGAAGGGTGGAAAGGTCATCTTTTCGAGTGGGGACGTTGTCTTCAGTTCGACCAAGTTGATCGATTCGATCCAAAGCGACGAAGGGTTGGCCCATCAGCGGCTGACGGCGGTTTGCGCCCGACACAAAATCGACCAGGGATCGACGGCGTCGATTCTGGATAAGTTCGCCGGTCTGCGCGTGGGCGTGGTGGGCGACGTGATTCTTGATCGATATGTGTTCTGCGATGCGAAGGATGTGGCTGACGAATCGGCGATGCTGTCGCTCTCGCAGATCGAAGAGCAGCGCTACGTCGGTGGGGCTGCCATCGTCGCGCGACATGCAGCCGCTTTGGGGGCGGAAACGTTCTTGTTGAGTTGCCTTGCCGATGACGATGATTCGCGAAACGTTGCCAAGGTGTTGGCTGACGAAGGCGTGGAACTGGCGTCGTTGGAGACGCGGCCCGGGTTGGTGCAAAAGACGCGGTATCTCGTCGAAGAGAACAAGCTGTTGAAGGTGGAGACGGGCGAGAACGTTCCGCTTGATTCGGTGTCGGAGCGGGAGGCGTCGCGGGTGTTGGAGGCGCGGTCGCGTGATTTTGATGCGGTGATCATCTGCGATTTTGGTTATGGCACGGTGACGGCATCGCTGCTGGCGCGGGTGCTGCCCTGTTTGCGGGCCAACGTGCCGATTATTTCGGCTGACGTGAGCGGTTCACGGGGGAGTTTGCTGCGTTTTCGGCATGTCGATTTGATGTGTCCAACCGAGCGCGAATTGCGTCACACGCTGCATGATTTCGATCGCGGGATGTCCAACGTTGCCTATCAGTTGTTGCAGCAGACGCAGGCCCGCCATTTGATCTGCACGCTGGGCAAGCGTGGACTGGTGGCGTTTGATCGGGTGACGCAGGATGAAACGTCCCCCAATTGGGATCAGCGACTCTTGAGCGATCATTTCGCGTCGTTTGCCGATCGGGCGGTCGATCGGTTGGGATGCGGCGATGCGCTGTTGGCGGTCGCGACGTTGTCGCTGGCTGCGAAGGCGACATTGATCCAAGCCGCCTACCTGGGCAATGCAGCATCAGCAATTGAGATTGAGCGGTTGGGCAATCAACCGATATCGAATGACATGATGCGACAGTGGTTGAGCAATCGCGTCGAATTGAACCGTGCGCCCACAACCCCAAAACGATTGGCTCCGACGAGGGCGTGAGTTGTCGCGACGATCGTACGGTGCGCCGTGCCCACCGCCGTTTGAAAACCAACAACATGGTGGGCACGGCCCACCCTACCCCTTCTCTAGAAATTCGTGCACGCGCTCGACTTCGGACTTGCTGCCGATGATCAGCGGCGTTCTTTCGTGCATGTGCTGCGGGTTTTTTTCCATGATGCGGTGTTGGCCATCGGTGGCGGCGCCGCCGGCTTGCTCGGCCAGAAATGCCATCGGGTTGGCTTCGTACAGCAGGCGAAGTTTTCCTTCCGGCGATTTCTTCGTCGGTGGATAGAGGAACACGCCGCCCCGCAGCAAGGTTCGGTGGAAGTCGGCCACCAGCGAGCCGATGTATCGCTGCGAGTAGTTGTCGGTCTTGGCCCACTCCAGATAGTCTTGAATGCCTTTGGGAAACGACGCCCGATACGCTTCGTTGATGCTGTAGGTCTTACCGACATCGGGCATCCGAACGCTTTCCTGATGAAGCACAAACGCGCCGATGTCCGGGTTGAGCGTGAACATGTGCACGCCGTCGCCCGTGGTGTAGGCGAGCACCGTGCTGCTTCCGTACACCACATAGCCAGCCGCCAGTTGCCGGATGCCCGGTTGTAGCACGTGCTTCTCCGGTCCGTCACTGGGCCAAACGTCTTCGCGCTTGTGCAGAATCGAGAAGATGGTTCCGATCGAAACGTTGACGTCGATGTTGCTGGAACCATCGAGCGGGTCGAAGAGCACGATGTAGTTGCCGCTGCCCGAGGAGTTCTTGACGATGCGCGGTTCGTCTTCTTCTTCCGAAACGAGGATGCCGATGTTGCCGCGATAACCGAGACAGCGCACGATCGTCTCGTTGGCAATCATGTCTAGTTTTTGGACGAGTTCGCCCTGAACATTGGACTCGCCGGTTTCTCCGAGAACATTGGTGATGCCCGCGCGGCGGACGTAGGACTCGATGATCTTGGTGGCGAGGGTGATGCCGCTGAGGAGCCAACTGAATTGGCCGGTGGCCGTCGGATGGTTGCGCTGCTGTTCAATAATGTGCTGCGCGACTGTGACCAACCCGTGCACTGGATGGCGTTCCATGGGGTCTTGTCTCCCAGTTTCTTGGTGACGTGTTCCGGTGAAACGTTTTACGGTACCGATGGGGCGGATCGATTGCAACAGACTCGCAGCCGGAACAAGGAAGGTTTAAGATAATCGTTGCGGGGCATTAGTTTCCTCCATCGAACAAATTGTCGATGTGTCAGATATTTCGCGGGCGAGCGGCATTTTTGTAAGCGCTTTCGTAAAGGGCATGGCTCAAATCAAATGAAGACGGACCGAGGCCAATGGATTGACAGCGCCAAGCTGATTGTGATTAAGATCGGAAGCGGTGTGCTGACGGGCGTCGATGGGCTGAATCGTCGAGCACTGCGGCGACTTGGCAATCAGATGGTTGCGATTCGCGAAGCCGGCAGGCAGGTGGTGGTGGTGTCGAGCGGCGCGGTGGCGTCCGGCTTGCAACCGCTGGGGCTTGCGCGGATGCCCAAAACCATTGTGGACAAACAGGCGGCGGCGGCTGTGGGACAGCAGGTATTGATGAATGCCTGGGCGGATGTGTTTCGCAAGTCGAAGATCGCGGTCGGGCAGGTGCTTCTGACATCAGACGATCTGGACCATCGCTCTCGTTATCTCAACGCGCGGCATACACTGGTTTCGCTGCTCCATCGCGGGGTGATCCCGATCATCAATGAGAACGACAGCGTGTCGTTTGAAGAAATCAAGATGGGTGACAACGATCATCTGTCCGCGCTGGTGACGACGCTGATCTCAGCCAACCTGCTGGTGATGCTGACGAACGTGGATGGCCTGCGACGTGGTGGGGCGAATGGCGAACTGATTGAGATGGTGCGGGCTGACGACGACGTCGAAGAACACGTCAGCCAAACCAAAAGTGCGACGGGGGTCGGTGGGATGGCCACTAAGTTGCAAGCCGCCCGGCTGGTGGGCCGATCGGGCATCCCTGCGATTATCGCGAACGGTGCACAAACAAACGTGTTGCGATCCATCGTGGGCGGTAAGCCGGTCGGAACGTACTTCGAGCCTCGCGCAAGCAAGCTTGACGTGCGGCGTCGGTGGATTGCGACGGCCACACGACCCAGGGGGAAGATTCTCGTCGATGACGGGGCGGAGGCTGCGATTGTGTCGCGCAATGCGAGTCTGCTGCCTTCGGGGATCACCAGGATTGAGGGTCATTTCTCAGCCGGCGCGGTGGTTCGCATTTGCGACGGGAAGGGCGTACCATTTGCCCGCGGTCTGGTGTCGTACACGTCGGATGAAGCCCGGCGGGTGATGGGCCACAACAGCAAAGACATCCCGGAGATTCTGGGGTATCGCTACCTCGACGAGATCATCCATCGCAATGATCTGGTGCTGGATGAAGATTAGTTTGTCACGATTAAAGACGTGTGTTTGAAATGACTGAGATTGAATCCAAAGCAAAAGCCGCCCGCGACGCCTCGTTTGTGTTGGCGTCGCTGTCGACGGATGCGAAGAACCGGGTGCTTTTGGACCTGGCTAACCGGCTGACCAGCGAACGTGCGGCGATTCTCGAAGCCAACCGCAAGGACATGGAAGAAGCCCGGGCGTCGAATCTTTCGTTTGCGAAGCTCAAGCGCTTGGAGTTGACCGAGACGCTTTTGGATCAGATGGCCGACGGCTTGCGGCAGATTGTGGCGCTTCCCGATCCGATCGGGCAGGTGGTCAAAGAAAGCAAGACGGCGGCTGGCCTTGAAGTACAGAAGGTTCGCATTCCGCTTGGGGTGATCGCGATGATTTACGAATCGCGCCCCAATGTGACGGTGGATGCGTTTGGATTGTGTTTCAAAGCCGGGAACGCTTGTTTCCTTAAGGGCGGTAAGGAAGCGGCTCACTCCAATGCGGCGCTGGCCGAGTTGGCTCGGGCGGCGCTTCGGGCGAGCAACCTGCCGGAAGCGGCGGTCGAGGTGATGACGACCAACGACCGCGACGCGATCCGCGAACTCTTGACGATGGATCAGTATCTCGATCTCGTGATTCCGCGCGGGGGGACGGCTTTGATTCAGTTCGTCCACGAGCATTCGCGCATCCCGATGGTGCAGCATTTCCACGGGGTGTGTCACGTGTATGTCGATGTCGATGCCGATGCGAAGAGAGCAGTGCCAATATGTGTCACTGCGAAGACGTCGTCGCCGGCGACGTGCAACACGCTTGAATGTGTGCTCATTCATGCGGACCGAGCCAAGGAGTTGGTTCCGGTCCTTTGCAAGGAATACGCCGATGCCGGTGTCGAAGTGCGCGGCGACGAGCGCGTGCGCAAGCTGGCGGCGAGTGCGGTGGCTGCGAATGACGGGGATTGGGGCTGCGAGTATCTGGATTTGATCGTGGCGATGAAGGTGGTGGACAGCCTGGATGACGCGATTGCCCACATTCGAAAGTATGGTTCGAATCACACCGACGCGATTGTGAGCGAAAGCGCCGACGCCCAGCAGGCGTTTATTCGAAACGTCGGGTCGTCGTGCGTGTTGACCAACGCGTCGACGCGGTTTAACGATGGGTATCAGTTGGGGTTGGGGGCAGAAATCGGCATCAGCACGTCGCGCATTCACGCCTATGGGCCAATGGGGTTGGAGGAATTGACCACCCAGCGCTACGTTGTTCGTGGCGAGGGACAGGTGCGTTGACCCGCGTGATCACGCGGCGGGCGGATTCGGTGAATGGGGCTGGCTTGATCAGGTCGGCGAATCGGGGGTAGCGATAGATCTGATGAAATCACCCGGCAGCGTTCGTCAATTCATCGATCAGAAGCGCGCAGAATACAAACATCTGGTCAACCACATCGATCGGCAGTTCCTGATCACGCTGCACCAGCGCAGCATCGTTTCGATCGATCAGATGCATGAAGAGGTACGAGCGCTCGCGGGCAAAGCCCCCCTTCCAGCCTCGATGGATCACAACCAAGCCGAAGGTGAGAAGCTCAGTGCCGACGAGCACGAGTGGCTGGTGAGTCGCACGTATGATTACGTGTGCAAGTATCTCAGTGCGGAAGAGGTCGAGCGGATCATCAACCTGACGATCAAGCGCGACGTGGTCCGCGAGCTGGATGATTTTGCGAAGCTGGCGTCGGTGTCGACCAAGCTGCTGGCTGAGAAGGTTCGGCAGTTCACCTTGCTTTCGGATGGCGAAAACAGACTGCCAGCTTCGGAGGTGATGGGGACGCGGGTGGCGCTCATTCGCCACTTCATCAGCGACCAGCTCGAATTCATCGGCATCGCCAAGAACTTCGTGACCATTCGCGAGATCGACGAGATCGCCGAACGGATGATCGGTTTGGAATTCGGGCAGGGGCGCATCGGCGGGAAAGCCGGTGGGATGGTGTTGGCCTCCTGCATTTTAAAGACGTTTGAAGACCTGCATCCAGATTGGCTGGTGGACACACCGGAGTCGTGGTTCCTGCGCAGCGACGTCATCGACCGCTTTCTCGAACTCAACCACCTCACCGGTTATCAGAGTCTCAAGTACCGCACGACCGACGAAATTCGCCACGAGTATCCACTCGTCAAGGGCGTGTTTCGCAACTCGGATTTTCCCGTCGACATCGTTCAGCAGCTTCGGGGGATGCTCAAGGAAATCGGCACGCATCCGTTGATCGTCCGCTCGTCGAGTCTCTTGGAAGATCGCATCGGTTCCGCGTTTTCGGGCAAGTATGCCAGCGTGTTCGTCGCCAACCAGGGGCCGATCGAAGTGCGTTTGCAGGCGCTGTTGGTGGCGATTTCGGAAGTTTATGCCAGCACGATGGCCCCCGACCCCATCGCCTATCGCCGCGAGCGCAACCTGCTCGACTACCACGAAGACATGGGCGTCTTGATTCAGAAAGTCGTCGGCAAGAAAGTCGGTAAGTACTTCTTGCCGGCATTTGCGGGCGTGGCGTTTTCGCGCAACGAGTATCGCTGGTCGCCGCGCATCAAACGCGAGGATGGTTTGCTGCGTTTGGTGATGGGACTCGGGACGCGGGCTGTCGATCGCGTCGGGCATGAGCATCCGCGGATGGTGGCGCTCGGGGCGCCGACGTTGAAGCCGACGGCCAGCGACCAAACCACCGCACAGATGTCGCAGCGTACCGTCGATGTGATCAACCTCGAAATGAACCGG
Organism: Phycisphaerae bacterium; assembly: GCA_030429365.1. Classification (GTDB taxonomy): domain Bacteria; phylum Planctomycetota; class Phycisphaerae; order UBA1845; family UBA1845; genus UBA1845. The sequence continues at coordinate 2,585 of JAUIEW010000162.1, read as the reverse complement.
ATGCAGTCGATTGACGTGGACGAACTTCTTTCGCTCGACGAGTCGATTCCGCGGCTTGATCAAATCGTGTCGGTTTACGAGGACGGTATTCTCTCGCTGCCGACGGGCACGCGTGTCAACGCACCGGCGTCGAACCTTTGTGTCACGTTCGATAAGTTGCTGGAGCGCACCACATTTGCCGATGCGATGCGCCGCATCCTCGTGCGATTGGAAGAGGCGTATGGTTTCCCCGTCGACGTCGAGTTTGCCCACGATGGCGAGAAGTTGTATCTGCTTCAATGTCGCGCGTTGGCTTCGCAGGTGGATGTCGCTGCCGTCGAAGTCCCGCAGGATATCCCTGAAAATCAAAAGGTCTTCGGGGCCAACAAGTACGTTCGGACCGGGTTGCTGCCGGATATTGAGTATGTCGTTTACGTGGACCCTTCCGCCTACGATGGAATCCAAACGCACGATCGGCGCATTGAAGTCGCGCGGGTGGTGGGCCGGGTGAATCATGCATTGGCTGACAGACGTTTCGTGCTCGTCGGGCCAGGCCGCTGGGGCAGCAACGACATCCGCCTGGGCGTCAAGGTCGGTTACTCCGATATCAACAACACCCGCATGCTAGTGGAGGTCGCTCGGACGAAGGCGGGGTATACGCCGGAAGTTTCGTTCGGGACGCATTTCTTTCAGGATCTCGTTGAAGCCGACATCCAATACCTGCCGCTTTATCCTGACGAAGCGGGAATGTGTTTCAACGAGTCATTTTTCGGGGCGTCGGACAACGCGTTGGTGTCGCTGCTTCCAAATGATGCAGGGTTCGCCGAAATTGTGCGGGTGATTCACGTGCCGACGGTGGCTGGCGGTAAGATGCTGACCATCGCGATGAACGGTGAAACCGACGAAGCGCTGGCCTACCTGCAGTGATGATTTTGCTTTGGTTGGATTGGTGATCGACCGTTTGTCGTGAGCTTAATCCTAGCGTTGCGCCTTGCTCGTTCACTCTGTACGGTACGGGGGCTGGTACTCTCCTTGATTGACTTTGTTTATCCCCTGGATTCCCGCCTGCGCGGGAATGACGGCGCTGTTGCTTCGCTGCGATTGGATAGAGCTTGCTCTAAGGTTTCCTGATTGACGGCGATGGAATCGAGTGCAACTCGTCTAGGAATACGTCCCTTACTTCTGGGTGGCTCAATAGCTTTTTGAGTCCCTTTCGACTTACGAACCCTGCGATTGCCTTGGAGCCTCCCAATCGCGAAGTGAGCTGAAAGTCTTCGGCTGTGACAGTTGAAAGGACTCTGTCTTGAAGTTCGCGAACCGCTGCGTCACGAATTTCCCATTGCTCTTTTCTCTTCTCGGGAGCCTCCGTTAGTTTCGGAATTGACCCTGTCTTCGGGGCCAGCCCGACCACGATGAACACTGTTTCGCGCATGGTCAGCGCTTGATAGACTTTGAGCGATGCCTTTCGACTCGACGTGCCTGGTGGAACCACCAGATCAGGCGGCGTTGGCGGCAGGCGATTCCCATAGAGAACTGCAGGGCGTTCCGGGATCGGTTTGTCGTCCAAGCAAACTCCGACCACCTCATTGTGTACAGCCAGCTTGGCGATTGCCTCTCTGGTTGCGTACCCAATCATGCCGGGGATATCACTGAATTTCTGGGCCAAATGGAACTCAGCCGCGGTAAGGCTATTAAGCACCCGTTCTTGAACGGCGGCGATGGCGGTCTCATTCGCCACTGAAGCCGGTTGCCCCACGACTGCATGTTTGAGATGGAGTTGCACATAGACAGTTCCCCTGAAACGCTGGCGGAAGTTAAACTTGAATCGCTTGATCGGGTCCTCCGGCTGAATCTTGAGATGGTCAAACGCTTTCGAGACATCCGGATGTACGACACCCTTCCAGGTTTTGTCATTGAGACCAAGGCGTTCGCGATCTTCAAGAGAAACAAGGGCTCGAGACTTTAGGGGATCGTTGGGATCGGATGTTTTACTGGCTGGCGGCTGCGCCAGAACGACTGCACTTCCAACGAATGCGACAAGGACAGTGGTCCAATTCGTGAGCATGTGCGAGCCTCCTTTGCGTGTCGAGTACACCACTAGCAACAAGAGGATGTTGTTTCTTCCAGTGTCGCCATCAGCGCAACTGTGCGTCCGAAATTATAACACCTTTGGATTGGTATTGCCCTACGCGACTGTGCCCGAGCAACTAGAGCCTGCGCCCGCAGTGCAGCCGAAGCAGTGCTGTGCTGTGCGGATGGTGCGACGGGTTAAGGTTTCGGCGTTGAAATCGCAGATGTGCGGGCGGTCGGCTGACGCGATGGGCATTTCCAGCATCTGGTTAAAGTCGCAATCGTAGAGCGTGCCGTCCCACCCGACGGAAATGGTGTTGCGGCACATCACGTTGGCCGCGGCTGAGGGGTTGTAGGCGTCGAGCAACCGCTGCATGTAACTTTCCAGGTTGTCGGTTTGCACCAGCCATTCGAGAAAGCGGCTTATGGGCATGTTGGTGATGGTGTACAGCCGATCGAAGGTGATGTTGAAGTTGCGTTGCAGTTCGCGCTTCCATTCCCTTTCGATGGACGCCTGTGCCGGCGGTAGAAATGCG
>JAUIEW010000161.1 GCA_030429365.1 Phycisphaerae bacterium | reverse complement strand
ACTTCCGTTTTGCTCGACTACCTGCCCGTTTTGTCTCGCCGCGCGACGCTGCATCATCAAGTTCCTCGCCTGGCGATGGTTCAGACTTGCCCGGCTGAAATTCAACAACGCCGTCCTGCACCATTCGCTGCACGTTTCCAGGAAGCTCGTCTAGCGACTCAAACACCCGCGTGACACCATCTTCCCTCGCTTCATTCCTGAGGACCTCAAACTTGATGTTTTCTGCACCAAGGCTGAACAGCGACTGAAATGCCACGGTGTACAAATACTTCTTCTTCCCTTTGTTTTGCGGGCCATAGAGGTGCTCAACCATCACCTCGAAACGTTCCCACTCCTGTTCCGGGAGCATGATCCCAATTTTTTTCCATTTCCACGCCATGCCTAGATTAGACACACGTCGCGACGCGATGGGTAATTATCTATAAAATATTTTATAGTGCACCTCTTTCTTGACATCGACAAGAAAACCTTGTATCTAGATACCGGTGCGACACAAAGCGAACAACGAAAAAGCGTTCATCACGATCCGGATCAGCCCGGACCTTGATAGGCAGATCGAATCGCTCTTGCCTCCGGAATACTCAGGGAGACGTAAAGCGGCGATCCGTATCAGCACCGCACTTCGCTTGTTCATCGAATCGCAACAGAAAACAACGCCACCGAAAAAGAGGGCAGGCTGATGGCGACCAACGAACACATTCGCACGCGCATCCCCACCGTCTTCGACGAACGGTTGCAACGCGCGTTCCCCGAGCATGGCTCGGTAGAGGCCCGCGTCTACGCCGCCCTCAAATCGTTCTTTGAAAATCGCGGCATCCTGGATTTGCCATTTCATCCGGAGCCGCCGTCGTTGAACCGCAAAGCCCCGGCCAAGCCGCGTGCCCGAAAGATGCGCACAGCCAGGCCGCGCAGGGCCCGTGTCCGTCGCATGCCGCGACGTTGACTGTTTTGCCGTGAAGCGTCCGGAATTGGTCCGGTCGCATGTTTGTTTCTTGTATGCCCACAAGGGCAGGGAAGCGCGACGCATGGACCCGATTAACCCAAAGTTTACAAAATCGGGCTCAACAACAAATCGCCGCGCTTCCCTGCCGGGCTACGGAACACATTAGGAATCACCATGCACTGGGTCGACAAGTTCAATCTGATCAAGTCCGAACGCGGCTTAAGTGTGCGTGGGCTCGAGTGCGCAATAGGAGTTCGCAAGAACAAGCTGAGCTCCATCTTGTCGCAACGGTCGGTCCCTTTGTCCAGTTTCGGCGTGCGAATTGCTCGTGCATTGAACGTTACGACCGATTGGCTTTTCGATGAATCGATCGGACTCGACTGCGGTTCGGTTCGCATGTCCGTTTCGGATCGTTTGTTTCTTGAATCAATCAAGGTGGCGCAACTTCGTCTGCTCGACACGGGGCGTCTCCCTGAGCATGCAGTTCTTGCAACAGTCGCGCGTTCCTCCCGCGACTGACGTTTCTTCCACGGGTCCGAGGGCGGTTGCGCCGAGAGCCCTCGGACCTAACGTGGAGAAGTAGGGTGTGGCTCGCCGCACCTGGTCAGCAAACGACGTAACGGATTCTCGCGAATCCGATCGCCTGATCAACGGATTTCGGGCGTCATTTATCCGGCAAGGATGCCGCAACAATGCACGAGCACGTCCGACATTGCGAACCCTGCGAAATGAACGCCGACGCCGATCTACTCTCGACCTTGCTAAGCGAAGCGCCGCAATGCCTGGATGGCTTCCCGTTGACGACCAAGGCGATCAGTAACTGGACCGGCTTGGCCTTGCAGACCATCAGCAACTACAAGCTCGGCGTCATCAAAAACATCCCCGTCCATTTCTGGAAAACGCTCTATCTCCACCTCGATGACCCGCGCATTCCGAATCTGATCCTGGATGATCGATGCGATGTCGTACGTCGGGACACGCTCCCCGATCTGGGGGATGCGCCGGTTGCGTTCGAGACGCTTCACGAGATGGCCAGCAAGTGGCACGCGATGCAGCAACGCGCAAATGACATCTTGCGCGACGGCAAGGTTGACGGTGGCGACTGGGAATTCATCCGCGAATACAAACGCGTGTCGCGTGAGCTCTTCGCGCAGAACCTCGCATTCGAACGTTCGCTTGACGACGCACTCGATCCGCGCGTCTGCAAGGGGGTGCGATCATGACCACGATTTCCGTCCCATTGCTTCTCATCTTATTTGCGATCTATGCCGTCGTAACGGAGCGCCGAATCCGAATTCGCAACGAGGGGTTGAATTCTCGCGATGAGAGGATTTACGAACTCGGTGAATTCTTGCGCGACAATCCGGACGTCAAGATCGAACTCGATGGCACCTTTAACGGAACTGAAGCAACCGTCCGCAGGGCATTCGGGAACGAGGACGTGCTCTGCCACGTGGACAGGCCATGGGCAGCCGATGCCATCGACGATGTGATCAACGAGTACTACCGCGACGCGTGGGGGAACTCATGACCATCGAGCAATTCCTCAAACTGAATCCGACCAAGGCGATCGTTCTGCGCACTGACACGATTGGCAGAATGATCGCTTGCGTGTGTCGCGAGGATCGCCCCAACGTCATTCATGCGTTCGCGTACGCGAGGTCCGCCAAGGAAGCGGCCCGCGACGCAATGCTCAACTTCTACGGCGGCACGTTCCCCAAAGATTGCGACCTCGCGTGCTGCAGAAAACTCAAGCCGATGGGGGTGCAGACATGACCACCGCCTCCCATCCACCGGACTATCGACAGGACTTGCGCAATCGCGAGGCCAAGCGTCACCGTGCCGAGAAGATCGCGAATCGCAAAACTGCAAAGGCGTACGCGAACGATCCCGATTTCATCATCGCGGCCTTCGTTCGACCGCGTCCGCAGTTGCGTATCGCGCTCGGTTGGGACGGCGGTGAATTGACCGCGTCGATCGTCACGCGTGAGAACGGCTACCCGCTCTGCAAACCCGCGTACGGGAGGACGCCGACCAAGGCGATCAAGAAGGTGATCGCCAACTACCGGAGGAAATACGCCCGATGCTAAGCGACCTGATCGCCATCGCAATGATCGTCGGATTCGCCTGGCTGTTCACGAAGTGCGCCGACTGGAAAGCATTCGCCGACGCGCAGCGTGAGCAGGCGTATCGCGAATTGGATCACCCCATGACGTTTAACGAGGAGCACGGCCAATGACGGAGGGAATCCTTAACGACCTGCAGCCATGCAAGAAATGCGGGCGCACCTGCAACCGCGAACACTTCGCCCAGCAGCCGACGTCGAACAACCGCTTGATCACCTACCTGTATTGCGAGGACTGCAACATCGGGTGGGAGGTGCTTTGGACGCGTGATGGGAATCACTGGAAGTTCAATTTTGACATCCAATACAGCAGCGAAGATCGGCGCAAGCTCGATCACTTCTTGCTGAACCTGCGAATGGCCAACAGCGTAGCCGCCTAACTTCGTCACTGGACGCAACTATGTCGCAAGCTCAAAACATCCCAATCGCGGACAACGCATCGAGCGAGCCGCGAAGCGCATTAGCCCCCCACGGAGCGGGGTGGGTTGCGGGCAGCGAGCTCGGTATCAGTGACCGTCACGTGCGCCGCGAAGGTGAGAGGCTCAAAGGTCTCGGCGCTGCCCGTCAATCCGGACGATCATGGTATTTCCTCAAGTGCCACCCCGACGTGGCCAAGCGGCTCAAGGCGTCACGCATTGATCGCAGCTTTGAGGATCTGTCGGCATTCACCCACAAGCAGATCAAAGATGCGCAGGACAAGGTGAAGATCGTCGAGACCGCCAGGCGTGAGATTCAGCGGCGCATCGAATCCACCGGATGCGGACGCACCGTCGCCGTCGAATGGTTCTGCAAAGAGCGTGCTCCCCAACTCGCACTCGGCAAGGTGTCGGTCCGATCATTTTACGGATGGGACAAGAAGTACACCGCCGCTGGCGACTTCAAGGTTCGCGCGTTCATCGACACACGTGGTCGCGAACCCGGTGAGCGCAACTGCTCACGCGCGGCGTGGGATCACTTCAAGAGTCTCTATCTGCACAAGAACAAACGCACCGCGATGCTGTGCTACGAGATGACAGACGAAGCCGCGAAAGAGCACGGCTGGACCTGGCCATCGTATCGCACCATCGTCGCCCGCATCAAACGTGACATCCCGCCGATCGCGTTGTCACGTTTTCGCGACAAGGACACCGACTTCGAATCCAAACACGTCCCACGCATTCGCCGAAACTACGAGCACGTCGCCGCATGCGACATCTGGTGTGGCGATGAAAACACGATGGACGTGTTCGCCCGCACGCCCGACGGTCGCGGCGGCTGGAAACGCGTCCGCCCAAAACTGACCGCCTGGCTCGACATCCGCAGCCGCATGTTCATCGGCTGGCACATCGCCGCGAACGCCAACAGCGACACGATTCTCGCCGCGTTCAAGATGGGCGTCCGCAACTATGGACCACCGATCGAAGTGATCTGCGACAACGGCACCGACTACAAGGCAGCCGCCGGTCGCTCCAAGCGCCGCGTCAAGTGGGACGAGTTCTCCCAGCCGCGACTCAATAATGTGTACAGCCAACTCGACTGCAAGGCGACGTGGGCGATCCCCTACAAGCCCTGGTCGAAGATGATCGAGTCGCACTTCCGGTCCGTTTGCGATCGGTTCTGCAAGATGTACGACTCATACTGCGGGAACCAGCCCGACAATAAGCCCGACGGTGCCGACAAGATTCCCGATTGGGAACTGCCGACCGTTGACGAGTTGATCGCGGACTTCGAGAAGTGGCTCGAAGCCCATCACGCCAAACCGCAGACGGGTAGCGGCATGTTCAATCTCGCACCTGAGCAGGCGATCGTGCAATTCCGATCCAAGACGATCCGCCAGCAACCGGACGATGCCACGCTCGATTTCCTGTGCTCGAAGATCACGCCAAAGCCTGTGAAGGTTTCCAAGCGGGGCGTCCGCTTTGAGAACATCTATTACGGCGAGGGCGAGGACAAACTCTACGCGCTTCAGGGTCAGGAAGTTTACCTGCGAATCCATCCCGAACGAGGCGACTTTGTCGACGTGCTCGATCTGAACGGGCGGCTGATCGTTCGCGCGTTCAACGATCAACTGGAAGGCATCAGTCGCGACGACATCCGCACCGCGAACTCCCGCGCACGCAAGGCGAAGAAGATCGCCAAGCAGTATCGCACCGAAGCGCCGTATGCCGCAAGGCATTCGACGGCATCGGGCGCGATCGACGTGCAGCGCAAGCGCAACAAGTCGTTGCAGCAGGACACACCGCCGCCGCCGACGCCCGATACGGTCAAGCTTGTGCGGCCCGATCTGCAGGAGGATATCGCCGCTCTCGAACAGGATTCGACGGACGTTCGACGTCGCGTCAAACGTCCTTCGATGGTGATTGATTTCGAGGCGGTCAACCGGTCCCTCCTGGGCGACGACGAACCCACATCGGAGGAGCAAGTCGACGACCGCATTGATGACGCAGTGGCGGATCGGATTTTGAGTGGGGGCATCATGGACTTTGCCTCAGACGACGAACTCGACGATGGCGACGGAGCTTCGACCATCGACGATCTTGGCATCGACGAATCAGAGATCGACGCATCGCACATCAGCGATTCGGAGATCGATGGCTTCGGTGCCCTTGGAAAGCTCCGTGAACGACGACGTGCCTAACAACACGAATCCAGACGCATCGACGAAACAGAAATCGTCACGCGATGCGTTTGACCTGATCGGGCAGGATGCCCGAGTTGCAAGGACATCAAGGATGATCGCAAGCGACGAACCCATCACAACGGCGCGACGAAAAGACATTCGCAAGCGCGTCATTGAGTACCTTGAAAAGCACAGCATCACCCGCGCAACGCTCGCTCGTGAAACCGCCATATCCCCGAGCGTCGCCTCCGAAGTCCTGCGCGGCACCTATGGTGTCGGCAAGGGAATCGATGACACCAAGTACCTCCGTCGCATCAACAATTGGATGGAGTTGCATTCGCGTCGCCAGAACGTCGTCCACAACAAAGAGTTCGTCGAGACGAGTGTCGCCCGCGAGATCATCACCGTCGCGGAGCTCACCGCCGAAACCTGCAAGATCGGTGTGGTCTGGGGTCCGGCACAGATCGGTAAGTCGTTCACCCTCCAGTCGCTTCACGACAGCGACCGCCTGGGCAATCCCGTTTACATTTGTGTAGACGAAGCACATCGCACGCCGCTCAGCGTCTGCCAGTTGATTCTGGCTGCGTTCGGCCAAAAGACGTGGGGGAAGTTCGGCGAAGCATCAAGCCGTTTGTTTGCTCACCTCAACGCGACCAAGCGGATGCTGATGTTCGACGAGTCCGACCGGCTGAGCTACCGGGCGTTGGAATTCGTCCGCGACCTGCACGACAAAACCGGCTGTCCGATCCTGCTGGCGGGCAAGCCTGCGATCTATCAGAAGCTTGGCTATCGCGACATCGGCACATTCACCGAAGTGACCGATCAGTTGTCGAGTCGTGTCATCATTCGACGCGATCTCACCGAACGCACGCGGACGATCGACCACGATCCAAACTTCAAACCGCAGCCGCTGTTTACCCGCAAAGACATCAAGGCATTGATCAAAGTCGCCAACCTCGATCTCAAGGTCCATCGCGACGCGATCGATTGGTTGCAGGATCGTGCCTGCAGCCTCGGCATGGGCGGATTCGGGAAAGCCAAGATCAACCTGTACCTGGCGTGCAAGATTGCGCTCGGATCGGGGCATGACACCATCACTGCCGCGCATCTCGACGCCGTCGAACGAACCACGATCGGTGCATACGACTCCGACCGCGTCGAAGCCACGCTTGAGAAATCATCCAGCAAGGAGATTCGCCGCCTGGCGTAAGAACGTTGATGCCGCGAAGAGAACCACAATCCATCGATTCAGTTCGGCGCAACCCGAACGTGCCCGATCCCGGCGATCTCTTTTTTGAGCTCGACGATCGGGGCAAGTGGTGCGTAGAGCTTTGGTTCGTCCAGCCGGTCAATGGCGAGGTCGGCATGTTTCGCGATGCCAACGGCGAACTGTTCGAGCAGCGCTACGACCGGCTGCAACGTGCGGGTTTTGCCAAGCCGAGTGCGGATGACATCAACGACGCAGCCGAGCGTCGCCGGTACCGGGATCGCTCGCGCAAGACTGCCCAGCAGCGTCGGGCCGCGACCGCGACACCCAGGCAGGTCAATTACATCAACGTGCTCGGTCGCCAGCATCGCATGTCGCTCGATCAGTTGCGGGCCTATTCGCCGACGCATTCGCTTCGTGCGCTCACTGTTGCCCAGGCGAGCGCGTTGATCAATTGGCTCAAGGGCAGTGGCAGAGAACCACAGTCGTACCCGCCACCGCGAAAGGCACAAACCCGCCGATCAGGATGATCGACGGAGTTGAAAGGCATGGAAGCCATGAAATTCAAACTCGCAATTCTTGTGACGTTGTTGACAGCGTGTAACGCTGGCGACGATCACGCGCTGCGCTCCCGCGATTCGCTGCTTGTCGAGCAACCAACGCACCGGCCAGGTGGTCCGTGCGCGATCGATCCCGAATCCCAGGCGTGCCTGCATCATGCATTGATGACGCCATTGGTTGGCAAGTTCGGTCGCTACACAGTGGCCACGTGCATTGACGATCCGGCCAGCGACGCGTGTCACGAGCACGTGCGTCAGTTGTGCGCGAGCGAGTCATTGATCGACGACTGCCAGCAGTTGCATTCAGCGGCGACGCGGTGCTTGGATGCTGAAGATTGGAATCGTGACGGCATGGTCGATCCGTCCGATCGTGCGGTGACCGATGCGCTGTGCATCGATCGCGATTGTTTGGCCAACGGTTCGTGCGTCATCGAACCGTACCCGGTTGAGTAAGAGGAACGTGACAGCATGAGACGGATGAAACCGCCGAAACATCGCTACTGGAAACTGACCGGCAAGCTTGTGCAGATGGCCGACGAGCACTTCCGTCGCGTGCAGACCATCGAAGATGCGCGACAAGCGTTCTTGAAGGCAATGGGCACCACGCAATCCCTGCGAAGCCGAAATTGCATCCACGGCGTGGCTTTCAAGCGAGCGAGAAAGATTCCGGACGGGTGGCGCAAATCCAGTAAGCACTCTGAGTTCGTCATCGTGCCCGACAAGCGCACCCGCCAAGGCAAAGAAGTAGCGAAGCAGCTTGCGCGACTCAGTATCCCTCGTCCGACGGATCTGGACAAGGAGATCGGATTCGGTGGAATTCAAGTCGCAAAATTCCACTGCATCGAATTCGGTGTTTACGAGATCGGCGGGAACTACTTCACGCAATCGTATCACGAGCTCAAGCATCCCGACCTGGTCGAGTTCAAGAAGTGGGAGTTTTTGAAATTCTGCGAGGACGCGGGCGTCGAAGTGGAAGACTAGCAACAAACGAAGGAGGCATTCCCCATGCGTGCACTACTACTCACCACTCTAATCGGTGCGTTTGCAGCCGTTGGCTTTTCGGTCCACTGCGATCCCACGCCGCCCGAACCGACGCCGAAGATCGAGCGTCCCGAACTCATTCCTTGGGTTGAAATCAATTCGCCCGTATCGGCGATCACGCGCTGGGGACGCGTTCGTCCGGACATCGAATTCCGCGACCCGGATCTCAGTTACCTGGAGCACTGCATCGACGCGTTGCCCGATTGGTCGACGGTGGCGGATCGCGTCATCGTGCTCACGCAACCGCAGCACATCGACACGCTTTATCCCGCGTTGCAGCAACGCAAGCCCGACGGCTTGCGCATCATCGGCGGCGTCAAACTCTATACCGGGCTCAAGGGTGACTTCGCCAACTCCAGCGGTTGGCAATCGGTCGCCGACCAGGCGTCGCGTATTGTTGCGATCACCGGCACCAACATCGTCGTCTTGGACGGCGAGACATTGCTGACGCCGTTTCACACGGGTAGCGAGTCGATCGACTTCGCGCGGCTGCGTGAATCGCTGGTCGCGCTCAAGAAAACCGGCGTCCAGTTTTGGTGGCACCCGGTGCGCATCCTCGCGAACACGCCATCAGTCCCGGACCGCGAACAACTGACCGCCCGATTGGTTGCAACGATCAGCGAGGTATTGCCCGACTCGGTATTCCTGACGGCGTACACCGCCTGGCACGGTTACGAGGACAACGACCACGGCGAGATCGACTTGCGTAACAAGATGATCGCCCTGGTCGGTCGCGATCGCATCCACGATCGATATTTTCCGACGCCTGACGGGTACTGGTACTTTCGCAACAGTGACCGGAAGCGCACCAACACCACCGCCGAGACGATCGCCGAAATCAATCGCCGCGAAGATGGCGGCGTGATCGACTTGTATCCCGGATCTGAAGCGTGGGTTGCAGTCGCCAGGGAGTTCGCGTTGCAACGCGATGCGTTGCGGTAACTTTGTCGCTCCGTCGCTCCGTCGCTCCGTCACTAAGTCACTTTTGCACCGGAGTTCAACTGATGTTTTCTCGAACCAATTGGCTCAGCGTTCCACGTTGGCTTCGATGGCTATCCTTCGGTTTGCAGCGATGCGTTCGTTGCCGTCGATTCTTTTTCGGTTGCTTCAATCGCACGCATTGCAGCGTGCAGTGCATCCAAGCCAGGATTGACGATGGCGAAGTAGTGCCACTGTCTGACATGCATGGATACGACTTTGCGCGGATCGAGCCCGACGGAACGATGATAAGTAGAGGCGTGGTCTATAGGAAAGTCGAACAAGATGCGACCATTGGCGGCTTCTTCGTCAGCGAAAGAGGCGATCGAAACTTTGTGGTTGACGTGCCACAACGAGCCATCCTCATGCACGTCCCAGACACCGCGTAAGGAGGAACGATGTTCAAGCGATACCGTTGCCCGGATGACGTCGGTTGGCTGGGCGTGTTTGTCGATGCGAATGATCGAGCGATCGCGTTCGTCGGTCTCGATCGCCGCGTCTTCTTCGTCAAGGAGTTCAACTGATGGCCTGGTATTGGTGGATGCTGATCATGGTAGTCGTCGGCGCAATTACCTGTGTCATCGGTTTTTTTGCCGCCGTCGCATGGATGAATCCGTTCAGGCGGCTCTGATAGGAAAACAAGTGGCCGGTGCGCCGGGAAGCGTTTGGTAACCCGGAACGCCGTCGATGCGGGAACATCGATGGTCTTTGCACACCGACCGAGATCGGACAGGAAAGAAGCAAGAGCATACGAAGCGTTTGAGAATCGATCAACGAAGTGAGTAACAGCAATGACCAACGGATTGGTCAAGAAATCCTGCGGACCGACGCACCGAAGTTCGCAACCATCTACGCAGACCCGCCCTGGCGATACGGAAGTCGCCGGGGCGAAGGTGCGCCTGAGCACGGAGATTGCTTTCGGTATTCGACGCTCACGCTCGATCGCATCAAAGAGATGCCCGTCGCGGAATTGGCCAAGGCCAACGCCCACATCTACTTGTGGGTGGTCAATCAACATCTGGACTGGGGATGCGACGTCATGCGTGCCTGGGGATTCACGCCCAAGACGAACCTCGTCTGGGCAAAGACCAGGCGTGACGGCGAATACCTGCTCGGCATGGGCAACTTCTTCCGTCACTCGCACGAGATCTGCATCTTCGGTGTGCGTGGATCATTGCCGACGCGGAGTTTTGCCAGGCGTCAGCATTCGATCGTTCGATCGGTCAGACGCGAACACTCGCGCAAGCCGGAAGAGTTCTATCGGATCATCGAGAAGTGCAGCCCAGGACCGCGACTCGAATTGTTCGCGCGTCACCCCCGTGCCGGTTGGTGGCAGTGGGGCAATCAACTGCGTGACCAACTGTTCACGCAACGCATCGTCCAAACGTCAGACGAGAGCGATCTGCCAACGACGCTCGTGTACACCGACAAACGCAAACACGTCATCCATCGATAGGAGCAACTCGACACGATGAAGATCAAGAAGCACTTTCAATATCTGCGCTACCTGATTCGCCACAAGTGGTTTGTGTTTGTGGCCGGTCGGCAGCTTCGCGCTCCGTTGTGGCGGTTGATCATTCACGACTGGTCAAAGTTCCTTCCCGACGAGTGGTTTCCGTATGTCGACATGTTCTACGATAAAGACAAAGCCAACAACCGCAGACTCGAAGCGTTCTCTCGCTTTGGCGTCTGCGAGATGGCACCGTTCCCGTTCTTCATCGACGACTTTTTCAAGATCGCATGGATGAAGCATCAGAAACGAAACCCGCATCATTGGGAGTATTGGACTCGAATCGTTTCACCGGGCGACATCGGATGCGCAAAGGCATACGTCATGCCGATGCCCGAGAAGTTCATCCGAGAGATGGTGTCGGACTGGGCGGGCACTGGTCGCGCAAAACATGGCAAGTGGGATCTGCGATCGTGGTACTGTGACCAGCAATCGAACATCGCACTTCACCCTGAAACACGAGCGCGTGTCGTTGAGTTGATCGACGCGTTCGTCCCTCCGGAGATCACTCGTACAAAATGACGACGACTAACGCCCAACCGAAGCAGCTGCTCACGTCGATCGCCAAGACGGTCTCCGGCGTACGCGCTGACGTCAGCCAGGTCGGTCGCAAAGTCGAAGGCGAGATCAACCTCGACGCACCGAACCCACGCA
>JAUIEW010000160.1 GCA_030429365.1 Phycisphaerae bacterium | reverse complement strand
CCCCGATGAGGCCGAGGGCTTCGTAGATCTTGCGCGGTTGGGCGCCGGTGACGAGGATGCTCTCGTGCTCTTTGGTGCCTTCGGCGCACATGAGCAACTCAATGGGCAGGTCGGTCTGAGCCACGCGGGCCGACACCTCGACCTGCTTCGCCTCCCAATCGATGAGGACGTCCTTGTCGTACTGCGCCCGCTTCGCCTTTGGCTCCACCGGATACATCGGTTTGGGCGTTGGGGTTGGTGCGACGGGCGCCGTGGTGGGGGCGGGGCTGGCGGCAGGTTGCTTGGGGTCAGCCGAGGCCACCGTGCAAAAACAGAGCACGCACGCGACGCGCAACAGACGATTCAATCGATCGCAGCTTCGTGGTTGGACATCCATTGATTTCTTGTGACCTTTGCTGGCTAGGATCGTGATCCAAACGTTGGGAACGCTTCTTCTTCCAACTCACGCTGGATGAGGATTTTCGGTTTCACCAGGATCAGCAGGACCTGCTCGTCCTTGACGAGGTTTCGGGCCGAATACAGTCGCTTAAGCACAGGAATCTTCGACAGAATCGGCACCCCGGCTTCTGCTTCAATTTCCTGGGCGGTCTTGAGACCACCGATCAGCAACGTCCCGCCATCCGGCACCGACACGGTCGTGCGGATAACCTGACGCTGCGTGTTGGGAAGCTGAATGAAGGCGTCAGCCGCCGCGGCTGCTCCGGATGCACCACCACTGAACGGGAAGACCTGGAGCGGACCGACTGGCTGGGCAACACCCGGACGCAGGTTCATGGTGACGTAGCGCTTGTCGGACGAAACGACGGCTTGTACGTCGAGAACAGTACCGGTTTGCAACTGCTGGATCTGCGGCGTGAGTGCCACAGCGTTTTCGTCAACGACCGGCTGAACCGACTGAACGTAGGCGGCTGAGTTAAGCACACCGACCCATGCCCGCTGACCATTGAAGAGGACCAATCGTGGGGCGTTCATGATGCTGCTGCGACGATCCGCTTGCGTCGCACGCAGGAGGAAGTCCACTTGAATGCCATCGAGGAAGCTGCCGAAGATGCTCATCGCTGGCGTGGTCGTACCGCCGAACGAGTTCGGGATCACCGTATTGGTCGGCTGAACGAGGTCGAGCACGTTTGAAATGATCGGAATCGGTGTGGCGTTTGAAGCATTGACCAAACCGCCGCCCGGTGCAGGAATCAGACCCGGGTTACCGTAGGGCTGTGAGACGCCAGTCGGTGTCTGGTTGAGTGTCAAACCAGTACCGGGAATGCCCGGCAGGAAACCGAGACGTGAGAACGAGCGGGGCATCAGCACTTGTGAGCCCGTCGCACTTTGCCCGGTACGGTCATATCCGGCATTGCCCTGATTCAAGACAACGTCAAGGTCGAGTCCGAGTTCTTCGAGGTAGTTTGACGTAATGGTGATGAACCGGGCTTCTATCGCGATCTGAATGGCGCGTTGGTCGCGAAGTTTGCCCAGAAGATCCTGAATGTCTGCGTGGGCGCTGGCTGTCTGGGTGACCACCAGTTGCCCGCCAAGTTCTGCAATTGCGGCATCGGTCCCGCCGTTTTCTCTCCAGCTATCGGGTTCGATCGTGTTGCGGATCAGTTCGAGCAGGTCTTCGACGCGTTCTTCGCGGGTGCCTTCTTCTTCGTCATCGCCTTCGGAATCGCCGCTGTCGGAGAACGGTGCTCCACCGCCAAATCCGCCGCCGAATCCGCCGCCGAGGCCACCACCACCGCCGAGACCGCCGCCACCGCCGAGACCACCGCCTCCGCCACCGAATCCGCCGCCGCCACCGCCGATTCCGCCGCCACCGCCGCCGAATCCACCGCCACCGCCGCCACCACCACCGCCGCCACCGCCTCCACCACCGCCACCACCGGTGACGTCAACGCGGGGACCTTCAAAATCAGGGACGCTTAGCAGCAGGTCTTCGATGGGGTAAACATCGACGTACGTATCTTTGTCGAGCAGGGTCTGTGTGGCGATCTTGATAACGCCGTCCGCCACCACGTAACCGAGTTCCACTTCACCGCCGCCGACCTGGTCGAGCACTTCCTTCAGTGCTTTCTTGAAGGTGACTTCGGAGGGGAACTGCAGTGTGACCGGCAGGTCGCGATCGATTCCGACCGCTTCCAGATCGTTCCAGATCACCGTGATGTTGGTGGCCTGATTGGTTGCAAATTCATCGATGACTTCTTCAAACGTGGTGTCTTCGATGTTGATCGGGATCGAGGCGTCGAGCTTGGCATGGAGTTGGCGATCTTCCGCCGAAAGGCGCTCGCGGCCCGTCGATACGCGCTCGGGACCGGAGGTGATTTCGAGCCAGTCTGAGGGGTATTGAATCTGCTTGTGCCAGGGGATCTTGGCTTCGTCAGTATCGACCAGCAGGGCCTGCTGTTCGCGATACATTGTGTCGCGGTTCTCGGATTGTCTGCGAATGTGATACACGTCGCTGAGGTCATCGATCATCCAGCGGGCACGATCATTTCGCGGGTCGAGGGCGACCACCTGCTCCAACACCGCGATGGCTTTCTTGAGTTCGCGGTCCTTGCGGAGTTGCAGGGCTTCGTTCATCAGCGCATCGATCCGGCGACTGCGGCGCTCGGCGGTCTGGCGATTGCGATCACGCTCGGTTCGCTGGATTTCATCGCGCTGCTTGCGGGCGCGGATTTCGTCGTTTCGCTCGTATTCCGCGTCGAGGTTCTTTTCCAAGGCCTCGATCTCGCTCATGATGCTTTCGTACTTGATGAGCGGGTCGGCGTATTGCTTGGCCCCTTCAACGACCTGGCGGGCGCTGAGCAGCAATTCACGGGCAAGGTCGAAGTTCCCGTCGATAATGGCGGCTTGAATTTCCTTTTCGTACCCGCGGAAGGTTTCCTGAGCACGCTGCCATTGAATCTGATTTCTCGAACGGATGCGATCGAGAAGCGATCCGCTTCGCGATTCAACGCGCGTGTGACCGCTGGCTTGGTTGATGCCTTCGACTGCCTGGGGATAGCCCGGCACCTTGTTGAGCGCCTGGTT
The DNA here is from genome assembly GCA_030429365.1 of Phycisphaerae bacterium. Taxonomy (GTDB): domain Bacteria; phylum Planctomycetota; class Phycisphaerae; order UBA1845; family UBA1845; genus UBA1845. Next base: position 8,695 of record JAUIEW010000160.1, on the reverse strand, counting down.
AAACAACCGAGTTGCTTCGTCGTTGTTGCCTGCCCGCAGGGCTTCGTACCCGCGTCGCGTCAATTCGCGGGCTTGTTCGTTGTTGGTTCCCGATGCTGGGCCGTTGGCGGCGTACTGCGAAAGTCCCTGCGATCGGTTCATCGGGGTCATCCCGCCGGATCGCGTCGAACGTGTGCTTTCGATTTCTCGCTTGTGACGCATCGCCGTGGAGCGCTGCATCGGCGTGGCATACTCGTTCGCAACAACAGCGTTGAAGAGAACCTCAGCATCGCCCAGGCGAGACTGCTTGTGGGCCTGCACGCCGTCGTCGAGATCGGTTTGCGCCTGATTCACCATGCGAAGCGCCACCCGCGAGCGATTCACATAGTCCTTGCGTTGCGCCTGCATCGCGGGATCGAGATCGTCGCGATCGATCGCCAAAAGCGCCGCCTGCGCTTCGCTGTACTTGCCCTGATCAAACAGAGCGATCGCAGCGTTGAGCGCGTCGTCCGCATCGCCTGCATGAACGAACGCGGGCATTGCAAAGGACAGCGCGAATGCAAGGATGGAGGTGGTCGAGAAGATACGCTTTGCCAAGAGCCTAGATGGATGCACAGGTGCTCTCCTTAGCTGGATTACAGGTGACGTTTGCAGGAATGAACGCGGGCCCTGCCAACGCACGGAAGGTTTCGATGACGAAGACACCCCAGCCGCCCAACATTCGAGCCGGCAACATAGGCGAAAATTGCGCGCCGGCGGGTGGAGTCTCGCCCTTAAAGTGATGGCACATTACCGGCTAAGACTATGGGCTGCAAGCACATAAGTCGCGATCCGCCCTTCCAAACCAGCGGGCGGGACCTGTTGCTGTCGGTGGGATGGAATTCTTAAAGCAGCCGTTGCAGCGAGGCGACCACCCGATCAATGTCGTCCGACGTCAGTTCAGCGTGGAACGGGAGTGCAATGGTTCGCTCCGAAAGGGCCTCGCAGACCGGAAAGTCACCCGGTTTGAACCCGAAGGATTCGCGGTAAAACGGTTGTAGGTGAAGTGGGGCGAAGTAGTTGCTGCAACCAATGCCTTCGTCCCGGAGCGTGTTGAGGATGTGATCGCGGTGCTCCGGAGAGTATCCGTCTCGGAGTCTCACGACGTAGACGAACCAACTCTTGTGGCATCCGGGGGTGATCGCCTGGGTCGTCAGGCGGTCCTCGCCAGCCAACCGGTCGTCATACATTTGGGCGACGTCCGCACGCTTCTTCAGGATTTCGTCCAGGCGATCGAGTTGGACGCAGCCGATGGCACAGTTGATGTCGCTCAACCGGAAGTTGTATCCCAATCGCTCGTGGGCAAGCCATCCCGCGCCGCTGCCACGGCCCTGGTTGCGAACCGACTGGGCGATCTCAGCGATCTGGTCGTCGTCGGTGACGACCATGCCGCCTTCGCCGGTGGTGATCTGCTTGTTCGGATAGAACCCGAAGACGCCCGCATCGCCCAACGAGCCCGCCGGTCGATCGTCCAGCGTCGCGCCGAGCGCTTCACATGAATCTTCGATCACCCGAAGCTTGCGCGACTGGGCCAACTTCATGAACGCATTCATGTCCGGCGTGATGCCGAAGACATCGACCGGAATCAGTGCCTTGGTTTTGGATGTGACTGCGGCGTCGGTTTTGGCAGGATCAAGACACCATGTATCCGGATCGATGTCAGCGAACTTTGGCGTTGCGCCGACAAACATGATGCAGTTGGATGAAGCGATGAAGGAAAACGGCGTGGTGATGACTTCGTCACCCGGTCCGATCCCCATCCCCAATAGTGTCAGGTGTAATGCGCTCGTGCCGCTGTTGCAGGCCACGGCATACTTGGTCTTGCACTGGGCAGCAAACTTCTCCTCGAATTCGGTGACTTTCGGACCCAACGAAAGGTTGGGCGTTTTGAGCACCTCGACGACTGCGTCGATTTCCTTCTGCGAGATATCGGGCCTTGCGAGGCCGATGGGCGTATTCGATGCGTTCATCTGGTCTGTGTGCTCCAGTCTGTTAAGGTCTGTGGGCGGACTTCAATACACTCCCATACGCCCTAAGTTCACAGTGGGTTCGACTCAATTATCGCCTTGATGGCGACCTGACTGGCTAAGTTATTTGGGCAGTTCGCGGGGGGGCATGCGAGGGCTTCCAGCCAATCCCCAGGACCGCTATTGCCTGCCATGATTCTTGCCGATCAAAAGGCAGCCGGTGCGTTGGGATCATAGCAGACCCCGGGACACCATCGCAATGCGTCTGCTTGCATGAATGCACCCGGTTTCTAAGATGACCGCTCGTCTATTTGCACGAATGCGTCAGCATGATACGAGCCAATTCCCTTGGCCAACTCTTTTGGAGATTCGATCCGTGCCTCATACAGATTTGATACGTCGCATCAATGATCGCAAAGCCGTTGTTGGCATCGTGGGCATGGGCTACGTGGGGTTGCCCTTGTCGCGATCATTTTATGAAGCCGGTTTCAAGGTTGTTGGCTTCGATGTGGATCCCAGGAAAGTCACGCAACTCAATGCAGGCAAGAGCTACATCAAGCACATTCCGTCAGACTTCATCAAAGAAGCCATCAAGAAAAAGAAGTTCTCGGCGACGGATAAGTTCGCGGGCATCTCCAAAGTCGACGCGATCATCATCTGCGTTCCGACCCCTCTGACCAAGATGCGCGAACCCGACATGTCTTACGTGGCGAGCACCTGCGAGATGGTGTCGAAGTATCTGCGCAAAGATCAGTTCGTCTGTCTTGAAAGCACGACCTATCCGGGAACCACCCGCGAGTTGATGCAGCCGATCCTCGAAAAGAGCGGTGTCAAAGCCGAGAAGGATTTCTTCCTCGCCTATTCGCCTGAGCGCGAAGACCCCGGCCGCAAGTCGCACAACACCACGACGATCCCCAAACTCGTCGGTGGGTTGGGACCCAAGAGCCTCGCAGTCGCCAAAGCCCTTTATGATGCCGCGCTTGAAACGATCGTGCCGGTGTCGAGTTGCGAAGTCGCCGAAGCCGCGAAGATTCTTGAGAACGTCTACCGCTCGGTGAACATCGCGCTGATCAACGAGATGAAGGTCTTGCTCGACCGCATGGGCATCAACGTATGGGAAGTGGTCGATGCTGCGGCCACCAAGCCGTTCGGATACCAGGCGTTCTATCCGGGGCCGGGGCTGGGCGGTCACTGCATTCCGATCGACCCGTTCTATCTCACGTGGAAAGCCCGCGAATACGGCATGTCCACGCAGTTCATCGAACTGGCTGGTGAGATCAACACCAACATGCCGCACTACGTGATCAGCCGAGTCGCCCTCGCGCTCAACCGGTTCAAGAAATCGATCAACGGTTCGAAGATCCTGGTTTTGGGCTTGGCCTATAAGAAGGACGTGGATGATATCCGCGAATCGCCGTCGATTGAGCTGATCGAACTCTTGAAAGAGCAGGGGGCCAAGGTCGACTACAACGATCCATACGTGGCCAAAACCCACCAGCAGCGTGAGCACGACCTGAAAATGAAGAGCAAACCGCTGTCAGCGGCGATGTTGAAGTCCTATGACCTGGTATTGGTTGCAACCGATCACAGCGACTACGATTATCAATGGATAGTCAACAATGCGAAATTGGTAGTCGATACGCGAAACGCAACGGCTTCATGCAAATCAGGACGCAAAAAAATCGTTCGGGCTTAGCCCGGTTCTGGCTGGCGGTGGTTTTTGGGTTGTGCGCCGTTGTAGGGGCGGTGCGTCTTCAGGCCCAAGTGAGCCCGGACGATCCCGATTCCGAAGCCAAAGTCGTCCATGACAGCGAATTACTTGATGCTTGGGACAAGATTGCCCAGCGCATCAGACGCGGCGAGTCGTGGGACGTGCTCAGTGCCGACTTGCGCGTGGCCATTGAACGCTACGACCTGTCCGAGCATGTTGGGCGCTGTCAGCAATTGCTTACCAGCATCGACGCGGTCATCAAGTCGCCTCCGCCAGCAGCAGACATTTCCGACGAGACCGACGTTGCCGTCTTGATCCAGGCGCTACCCAGTACGTCAATCCTTCACCGCTTGGCGATTGTGCCCAACTTCTACTACGAATCGGTTGAGCAGTTCGTCTGGGACTATTACGCGGAACGGATGGTCACGTTCGTCCCCGATCCTGCGATGGTGTTGTATTCACGTGGTCCGATGGTGATTGATCCGCTCATCGAATGCCTGGGGGATGTTCGAGCAACACGAAGCGTGGGGACGTCAGAGGAGGGCTATCGTACGCCGGTGGTTGTTCGCGTGTGTGATGTGGCGTTGGGATTGATTGAAAGTCTCAGCGGATGCACGTTTCGAGAATCGCGCGGCAACACGCACTTGATTTCGGAGTGGACGCCAGAAGAGCGTAGTGCCCTTGAGCAGTCCATTCGCAGATGGCGCAGCGAAACCCAGACCATGTCCCTGACTGACGCAATTGTCTGGCAGATTGAAAACGGTCCAGAGAAGCTGCAGATCCAGATGGTCGACACCCTGATCGCTCGCAAACGGAATGCCGAAGCATTGGTGTATCTCCAGAAAGCCTACAGAGAAGGGGGCGGAGGAAATCCTTCACAAACGGCCATCCGATTGGTTCAAGCCGGTTCGCGCGAACCGCTCGATCACATTCACCAGTTGGCGGACAAAGGAAGCAGAATTGATCGCGACATGGTGATGCTCATCGCCCATCACGGAGAGCCGCGCGATTTCCAGTTGCTCGTAAGCCTCGTCGAGTCATCCACCCCGGGCGTCGAAAGGGCGTCGGCGCAAATGGTTCAGATGATTGTTGAGTCTTTGCGGGCGGCCAAAGACCGTCAGGCCGTGTTGGCGGTTCCCGTGCACGTTGCGGTGATCCGAATCATGGAGGACGAATGGAGCGAGTTGCTGGCCGCATCTGCACCGAGACATGCGTTTCCTCCAATCTTGGACATGTCGGTTTACGCTATCCAGAGAGCGACGGGGCTTGGCTTTGGCATGAAGGATGAGTCAGATACGTTTGATCGGGCAAGGTCATGCAGAGCCGTTCTGACCTGGTGGGAAGAAGAGGGCGAAGGCGCGTACGGGCTGGAGCAAAATAAACCACACGCGCCGGTGGGGATTCGCTGACCAATCGCATACACTTCGTTGACGATCAAGTCGCGGTGGGAATCACCCATCCGACATTAGTCTTCTCATTCGCCGTTTACAGCCTTTCATCGCGATTCATTAAATATTGTTAGGAGCTTTCTATCATGACCGCGCTTGTCAGCATCATCATGGGTTCAAAATCAGACTGGGACACGATGGCCAAGGCGGCTGAGACGCTGACCCAACTCGGCGTTCCACACGATGTCCGCGTGCTGTCCGCACATCGGACCCCCGACGAACTCATTGCTTATCTGGATGCGGCAGAGAAAGAGGGCGTGGAGGTATTTATCGCAGCCGCCGGTGGCGCGGCCCACCTTGCAGGTGTGGTTGCCAGCCGGACTGTTCGTCCGGTGCTCGGTGTCCCCATGCAATCGCCGGCGCTGCAGGGTTTGGACTCGCTGCTGTCCACAGTTCAGATGCCGTCGGGCATTCCGGTGGCCACGTTTGCCATCGGTGCGGCCGGTGCGGTCAATGCGGCTCTGTTCGCGACGTCGATCCTTGGCAATGCGATGCCCGAGTTTTCGAAGAAGGTCAAAGCCCATCGCGACGCCAAGCGCGAAGCAATCCTGGCCAACCCGGACCCCCGAAAATAACGTCCCTGGTTGTTCGGAATCGTCCGCCCGTTCAACCAGACCAGACCGGATAACCATTATCAGCCCGCTTTGGCCGCCTGTGTCCGAAGCGGGCTGATTCTTGAACCCCCGACTCGGGTGAATTGTATCATCGCATTGGGAAGGGCGTTGCTGCGGTTTGGGACAAACCGGTGGCCATGAGATGGGGGACCCATGATGAATCTGTTTCAATGGACTGGAATGGCGATGTTGTTCTTGTCGGCGATGGTTTGCGTGTTAGATTTCGCGGGCTTCCAGCCGAAGCGCGACGCGTGATATTGATTCGGTTGGCATTGCAGCCGAATTATTAGCGGGTCTTTCACATAAAGATCGTTGCAATGCGTGTCGTCAATCGACTACAAGGGGATTGGTTGGATTCGTCTTTGTCAGAAGGACTATTTGGACGATTGATCATGATGACGCCTGCTCAAATTCGAGACGTTGCGGCTGTCCGTACCGGCTGCGACCTTCTCAGCATCATCATTATTTGCCGCCCGCTCGGGCGGCGATGAGGTTTTCGTGCAATTTGTGTTTGCCCAAGACCGTCATCCGCCCTCGCGAATGACGGTTTTTTTGAATCGTTTTGCAGGAAGCGCTCTTGGCTGATGGATTAGCCGTCGATGGAAGTTGTTAAGTGAATCACCGGATGGCGACCGCTTGGAGGGTCCGGATAACCGGCTGATTCGTCTGACAACATGAGTCAGGAGTTAGATGGTCATGCGTCACAAACAAAAGCACACACCCAAGTACCTGGATCGTGACACCCGCGATCACAAGCATTCCACACCGGCGACAGAATGGCGTCCGTCCACGCGGGCCCGTATCGCGCCGGCAGACTCGTCGGAGAATTGGGTGTCGTCGCGCGGATTGGTTTTCGCCCGGCCATTCTCTGAAGTCTAAAACCCGGTCCAAACCGCATCCGTCCGCACGATGGGCTAGGTGTCGGTCGGCTTGATCACCCCGTGCTGCTCGGTTCGTGTCAGAAGGCCAACCCTGTTGCGCTACTGCATATTGGGTCGATATGCACCCGGTTCGATTCGTGGACGCGGTGTCTGCTTTTGGTTCTCTGGTTCTGTTTGACGCTCGGAAGGGCTCCTCCTAGAATCACCCTCGATTATGGCAATTGGAACAGACCATCTTGCAGCCGCACCGCTCACCAGTGACCTGGTCTATGCGGGCGAGGTTTGCTGTCTTTGTTGTCGCGGGTCAGTATGCGGTTGCATGATGATTATTATGCATAGCGGATCGCCTTGATTGCCAACAAAAGCATTGTTTGGTGTTCAAGGCCCGCGGTTGAAAGCTGCGGGCTTTTTTTGTGATTGCTGCCCAATGGACAGGTTGGCCGAGCGGCAGGTATTAAGAGCGGCTGGAGTCGAAACACGATGGAATTGAAGGTCGTATCAACCGCTGCGGGCAAACGGATTCGCCCTGATAGCCCCACGCCCGACTTGATCGCGTGGACGATGGAGCACTTTGCAAATCAGCGGTTGGTGATGACAACCTCGTTCGGCATGGAAGGGTGCGCCTTAATCGACATGTACGCGTCGCTGGGCAAGCCGCTCACCGTCGTCTACCTCGATACCATGTTCTTCTTTCCAGAAACGTACGCCCTCCGCGACGAGATGGTTGAACGCTACCCGCATGTCGAATTCGTCAATCGCGGAACCGACCTGACGCCCGAGCAGCAAGCCGCCCAATACGGCGACGAACTTTGGAAAACCGACCCCGACCAATGTTGCAAAATTCGCAAAGTCGATCCGATGCACAACGTGCTCGTCGATGTGGACGTGTGGATCACGGCGCTGCGACGCACACAGTCGATCACGCGAGCAGGCCTGCAGGTTGTCGAGTGGGATTGGCAGTATCAACTGCTCAAAGTCAGCCCGCTCGCGGGTTGGGAGCGCGAAGATGTCTGGAAGTACGTGCAGGAGCGTAACGTTCCCTACAACAAGCTGCATGAGCAGGGGTATCCGACGGTCGGCTGCACCCATTGCACATCGAAAGTCGAGGGCTCCAAACCGGGCGAATACTCGCGTTCCGGGCGATGGAAAGAATTCAACAAGACCGAGTGCGGGCTTCACGGTGAAGGCATCTAGCGAAAGCGGTGGTTGCGGTTTACAGGTTACCTGGCGGTTCAACATGAATGCAGGAAGTGAAAATTGATGCGCGATTCGGACAAACCCAAGGAATCCAAGGTTGAAGGATTCAAGAAGCAGAGCAATCACCTGCGCGGAACGATCGCCGAATCGCTCGAACTGGATACCACCCATTTCGACGAAGCCGACGTCCAACTCCTCAAATTTCACGGGTCGTATCAGCAGGACGACCGCGACCTGCGCCGTGACCTCAAAGCCGAGGGTAAGGAGAAGGCTTATTCGTTTATGATTCGGGCGGCGATTCCGGGCGGTATCCTGACGGCTGACCAATACCTCGCGCTCGACGAGCTAGCCGACGAATTCGCAGGCGGGGCGCTACGCGTCACGACACGGCAGGGCATTCAATTTCACGGGATTCTCAAGGGGAATCTGAAAAGGCATATCGCTGCGATGAACAAGCGACTCGTCACGACGCTTTCCGCGTGCGGTGACGTGCAGCGAAACGTGATGGCCTGCCCCGCACCGCTGAAAGATCCGGCCCACCAAACCATTCGCAAGCTCGCAGTCGACATCGCCAAAGAACTTCAGCCGTCAAGCGGGGCGTATCACGAAATCTGGCTCGACGGTGAGAAACACCTTTCGACGCAAGATGAAGAACCGTTCTACGGCGATCAGTACCTCCCGCGAAAATTCAAAACCGGCATCACCCACGCGGGCGACAACAGCATCGACGTCTATTCGTATGACTGCGGACTCATCGCGATCCTCGATGGCACGAAAATCCTCGGATACAACGTGGTCGTCGGCGGCGGGATGGGCATGACCCACAAGAAAGCCGACACCTTCGCCCGCATCGCATCAC
>JAUIEW010000159.1 GCA_030429365.1 Phycisphaerae bacterium | reverse complement strand
AGGTCGCCGCGAACGAACTTCGTTTGCTGTCGACTTGTGAGTGGATTGAATACGAGTGGCGGTGGTGCGTTTCGGGTGGAGAAGCCCGATCACAAACCCACCGTTTTTTGAAGCGACCGCGAAAGGGTCGCCCGCAGAGTGCTTGTTAGCCTCCGCGATGCCCCACAGGCAATCGCCAAAGGAGTTGGCTCATGCTTGTCCTATCACGTCAGCGCGATCAGTCGATCATGATCGGAGACGACATCGAAATCACCATCGTTGATGTGCGTGGCGACAAGGTTCGTGTGGGCATCAATGCTCCGCGCCAGGTTTCGGTTCACCGCAAAGAGGTCTACGAAGCCATCCGACGTGAAAACGAAGAGGGTGCGCCAGCCGACAAGCCCAACGGTTCCAACTCCAAGTCAGCCGGCTAAGGCCCAATTCGCCCACGAATTCACCCCATACAGAAACAGTGTTTTTGCGTCCTCAGTGCGGCCGCCCAACGGGTTTGGGTGGTCTTGACTTCAATCACCCACCTACTAAGCTACCCGTCGCAGGTTGGAGGCTTATTGCGGTTTGCCGCATTCGCCGCCAACTTGAGGATTGGAAGTTTTGCACTCCATGGGGCAGTCGTCTAGGGCCGATTTCGGTCTGATTCGCTCTGGGTGGTCCACTACGCGGCTAACCACTCAGGCCTCGGTGCGAAACAAAGCCGCGTCACGTCTGAAACCGTGGCGCCCCTTTTGAAGATTGGTTCGTCGCGAACAACATTGAGACAACAACTGGGTTCCCCCCACGTACGGCCATCCGCAATCAATGATGGCAAAAGTTTGATGACCGAGGGTGGGCCTGCCCGAGACACGACTTCGGGAAACCCGATGGTGTAATTGGTAACACACCAGGTTTTGGTCCTGGCGTTCCAGGTTCGAGTCCTGGTCGGGTTGTCTCAACGGTTGATTCCAAGCGATTTACAATTAAGTAACACGAGCGGGAACAATCCGCCCAGCGCGATCGATGTTGTATGGATTGCGGGTCGGCGCGGATCGATTCCGTTGCATCGGGGACTGCGAAACCGTGAGTCAATCAACGGCCATCATCCTGGCAGCTGGCAAAAGCACTCGCATGAAAAGCGAGATGCCCAAAGTGCTTCATGACATCTGTGGTCGGAGCATGCTCTCCTATGTCATCGAAGCCTGTCGCGGTGCAGGCGTGGGACGGCTCGTGATTGTCGTCGGCCACCGCAAAGACGACGTCATCGCTGCGTTTGCCGATTGCGACGACATCGTGTGGGTTGAACAAACGGAGCAAAAAGGCACGGGGCACGCCGCACAAATGTGCAAAGACGCCCTCGCCGGTTGCGATGGTCAGGTACTCTGCATCGCCGGCGACATGCCGCTGATTCGTCAGGACACACTTGAACAACTGCTTGCAGAGAATGCCCGAACGGGTGATGCAGTCACGTTGGCGACGTCGATTCTCGATGACCCGACCAGTTACGGCCGCATCATCCGCGACGATGCCAACGCGCTCGCCGCGATTGTCGAAGACAAAGACTGTACTGAAGCACAACGCAAAGTTTGCGAAGTGAACGTCAGCTACTACTGCTTCGACGGCAAGCGCATGTTCGACCTCTTGGACAACCTCTCCAACGACAACGCCAAAGGTGAATACTACATCACTGACACCGTCGCCGACTCTTTGAAGAAGGGTTGGGGCGCCGGTGCAGTGGCGGCAGTTCCCCCTGAAGACGCCATGGGCATAAACTCCCGAGCCGACCTGGCCGTCGTCGCCCGCATGATGCAGGGTCGCATCCAAGATCACTGGATGGGTCAGGGCGTCAGCATTGTCGATCCATCAACCACATGGATCGAGAGCGACGCAACCTTCGGCAAAGAAACGGCGATCTATCCTTTCACGTTTGTCGGGCGAGGTGCCCAGATCGGTGATGCATGCCAAATCGGACCGCACGCCATGATTCCAACTGGCGAGATCATCGCTTCCGGCACAACTGTATGTGGATCCTCAACCGCGGAGGCTCAGGTCTAAATGATCCCGCTGGCAGGAAAACCGACGACAGGTAAACCCGATCGACTTGGGCACGCCGGAGAACTGATGATCTTCGGCGGAAGTGGTGGGTTTGATTTGGCCACGCGCATCTGTCGCTACCTCGACATTCCCCAAGGGACGGCACACCTCGAGGATTTCCCGGACGGTGAATCGTTCGTCAAACTTGAGGTCGATGTGCGCGGGCGCGACTGCTTCGTCGTGCAATCCACCAGCCCCCCGGTCAACGACAACCTCATGCAGCTTTTGATTTTCATCGACTGCCTGCGTCGGGCCAGCGCCAATCGCATCACAGCCGTCATCCCCTACTTCGGTTATGCACGACAAGATCGAAAATCCGAAGGTCGAACGCCGATTACTGCGAAGATGTTGGCCAACCTGATCACGGCGGCGGGTGCGCATCGCGTCGTCACGCTCGATCTGCACGCCGATCAGATTCAGGGCTTTTTCGACATCCCGGTGGATCACCTGACGGGGTTTCCTTTGATCGCCAAGGAAGTCAAGAAACTCGGTTTGGAGAATACGGTCATCGTTTCGCCGGATGTGGGCAATCTCAAGACGGCGAACAAATACGCGACGGCGCTGGGCGGTGAAATCGCAATCATCGACAAACGCCGCCGCAGCGGTGACACGGTGGAGATGACCAACGTCATCGGGGACGTCAAGGGCAAGAATGTCCTTCTGTTTGACGACATGGTGACAACAGGTGGCACGCTGGCGAGTGCGGCGAAGCTGGTTAGGAAGTTCGGCGCGAAGTCGGTTTACGCGGGCGCGACGCACGGCATATTCGCGGGCCCATGTATCGAACGACTGTTGGACGCCGATTTTTCCAAAATATGGGTGACAGACAGTGTCCCTGAGCGCGATACGGTAATGAGCAAGCTGCCGAATTTGCAGGTTGTGACGGTCGCAGAACTCTTGGGCGAGGCGATTCGACGTATTCATCACGACGAGTCAATCAGCGCCCTGTTTCGTTTTTAGACTCGTATTTCAGTCCGAAATGGGTGCGGATCGCCTGTGCGAGCAAGTGCTGATCGGATAGTATAGGCAAGTACCAAACCGGTGGAGTTGAACTGATCTGACATCAGGCCGCCGGTATTTGAAAGCTATGATGTGGAGGTAAGTTGAAATGGAATTGGAAACCATCAGCGCCGAGCCCAGAACGCATTTGGGCAGCAAGCATACGCGGCGCATGCGCAAAAACGGAAAGATGCCGGCGATCATCTACGGGCACGGTGAAAAACCGGAACCGATTACGATCAACGCGCATGAAGCCGAGAATCTCCTGGACCATCACTCACGCGTGATTGAACTCCAGCTGAACGGCAGCAAGTCGAGCTACCTGATCAAGTCAGTTCAGTACGACTATTTGGGTACGAATCCGATTCACCTCGACTTGATGCGCGTCAACGTGAACGAACGCATTCAGGTGAATGTCGAGATCGAGTTGAGGGGAACAGCCAAGGGTGCTGAAGAAGGCGGCGTCGTGTCGCAGATTCTCAACGCCGTCGAAGTGGAATGTCTACTCACCAATATTCCGGAATCGATCCGGGCAAGCATCGCCCATCTCGATGTCAACGACGACTTGCTGGTTAAGGATCTCGAACTGCCGGAAGGTGTGACCGCGATCACCGATGCCGAAGAACAAGTCGCCGTTTGCCGTGTCCCGACGGTTGTCGAAGAGGCCGAAGAAGGCGAAGAAGGTGAAGAGCAGGCGATGCCCGAAGTCATCGGTCGTCCCAAGGATGATGAAGAGTCAGACGACGACAAGTAGAGCGTTTGCGTTCGCAGAATTTCTGGAAGGACGCAACCGTGAAGTTGATCGTCGGTTTGGGAAATCCGGGCAAGAAGTACGAATTCACCCGACACAACATTGGGTTTCGGGTGATTGACGAACTGGCTGGACGCCACGCGATTTCGATGAATGCGGAAAAGTTTCACGCGTGGTTCGGCTTGGGGAGCATCCGAGACGAGAAGGTGGCGCTTTTGAAACCGACCACCTTCATGAACCGCAGCGGCAGCGCCGTGTTGTCAGCCGGACGGTTCTATCGGCTGGAGTTTTCGGACCTGCTGGTGATCACCGACGATGTCGCGCTGGACACCGGTCGCCTGCGAATGCGGGCCAAGGGCTCGTCCGGCGGGCACAACGGATTGGGCGACATCATCACCCGCATCGGCACGGATGAGTTTTGCCGGTTGCGATTTGGCGTGGGTCAACCACTGGGCAGTCAGGTGGATTACGTCCTCGGGCGGTTTCATGAGGACGAGGAGGCAGACATTGGCCCTTCGATCAAGAAGGCAGCCGACGCCTGCGAACACTGGCTCGTCCATGGACCGACAGCCACGATGAACGAGTTCAACGGCTAGGATTGACATCTACCACTGGTTGTTTGGGGGATTGGTGTCACAACGTGCAGTATTCGCCTTGTTTTGTGGCAATTTGACGAATGGATGGGCTGGCTTGTCACCGTCAGATTTAATAGAATAACAGCCAGTCAAATTTTGATGGATACGATGGAGCCGCACGCGGATCAGACACAGCGTGCACCTTCGCAGAGGGACGGCTCGACGAATCCCGGAGGTTGGTATTTTGAATAAGTATGAGATTATGTTTTTGTTCGATCCGACGTTCGCAGCCGACGGCGACAAGGTTCGCGAGGAGATCGAACGCATCCTGGGTCGTGCTGAGGCCAAGATCACATTCCTTGAGAAGTGGGATGAAAGGCGCCTCGCTTACGAGATCAAGGGACGCCGCCGTGGGACCTACTTCCTGGTCTACTTTGAATGCGAAGGCGAGAAGATCACCGGGATTGAGCGTGACGCCCGTTTGAGCGAAACCGTGCTGCGAATCCTTGTCAAACGTGCCGACAACATTACGCCTGCAGTGATCGAGCGCTTCATGCCGTCCAGTCGGGCAACCGCTACCGATTCAAAACCTTCAGATGCACCTGCCAAACCTGCCGCGACTTCAAGCAGCAGTGATGGGAGCGAAGAAGAAGCCAGTGCTGAAGAGAAATCGTCGGCAGTTGCAGTGGCGGAATCAGACGACGAATAACTCAGCAAACGTACTTGCTCACCTCCCAACGTTTGGGCGTAAGCCCATCGCCAGGTTGGACTGAAATCAGGCGATCGTCTGATTTGGGTTGGCGGTGGCCAAAGAGTTGCGGCAAGTTTGACGTGGCTCGGCGTTGGCCTGTTGGGCCAGCGATGGTCTGAATCAAAGAATTCCTGCTGAAGGGCGGCGGTCATGGCCAGTTACAACAAAGTCATCTTGATGGGCAACCTGACACGCGACCCTCAGTTGACCTATACGAGTTCCAATACGGCCGTCTGCAAGTTTGGGTTGGCCGTCAATCGCCGATGGCGCGATCGCAACACCGGCGAAAACAAAGACGAAACGTGCTTCGTGGACTGCACCTGTTTCGGGCGCGGTGGCGAAGTGATCAATCAGTACATGTCCAAGGGAAAACCCATCCATCTTGATGGACGGCTGAACTTCAGCCAGTGGGAAGGCCAGGACGGTTCCAAGCGAAGCAAGCTTGAGGTTGTCGTCGAAAACTTCCAGTTTGTCGGCGGCGGCGGGGAACGACAAGGCGGTGCACCGCAGCAAGCCGGCGCGTCGCAGGGTGGATACGGCAATCAGGGCGGCGGCTACAGCGGTCCGCCTGATGACGACAACGTCCCCTTCTAGATAACAACGCCCATGTCTTTCGTGGGCTGAATTTTAAGAATGGTTTTGAATCAGACGCGCTGCCATTTGGCGGCGAACGATCAGAAAAACAATATTGCGGTATTAAGATAAGGTTCCAAAAAGCGATGAAACTTCTTCTCAAAAAAGACATTCCGAGTCTCGGAATCGTAGGCGATGTGGTCAATGTGTCGGCTGGCTATGCCCGCAACTACCTCTTGCCCCAGAATCTTGCCACGCAACCCACCGAGGCGAACATGAAGATGTTGGCCGATGCCCGCGCCGAAGCTGAAGCGCGACGCAACGCCCATCGTGAGAAGATGGCCGCCACCGCCGAAGCCCTGGCCGATGTCGAAGTCACCATCGAAGCCGCCGCCAACGCAGAAGGCGTGCTGTATGGTTCGGTCGGACCGCGCGAAGTTTCCGCAGCCCTTCGCGATTTGGGACACGACGTCGCCACTGCTCAGGTCCGAATGCACGATCCGCTCAAGCGTCTGGACAATGCCCTGGTCGATGTTGTGCTTGCAGACAGCATCGAAACCAAGGTGAAGGTTTGGGTCGTGAGATCCAAGGCTTCCGAAGACGGCGAAGAGCAGCAGGAAGAAAAGAGCTGGAGCGAAGAACAAGAGGAGGTGGTCTTCGGTGCCCAGGGACGCGAGGAATAGCGGCGCTGAAGGCAACGAAAACCAGAATCGCGGCGAATCAGACGACGCGATAGACCCAACCAGCAGCTCCGATTATCCGGATATCACAGGCAATTCGGATGTCACCGACTTAGATATCACAGACTTGGACGTCGCAGACCCTGACGATTTCGAGGTGCCGGCTGACTATAGCTTCGCACCTTCCGAAACCACTGGTTCCGCAGTCCCAACAGGCCCCGAACCAACTGGCCCCGAACCAACTGGCTCTGACTCAGCAGGCCCTATGTATTCTTCATTCGATTCAGATTCAGCCGATCGCGGCATCGGCGAACAAGGGAGATTCCCCGCGCGCTCCGATGAACTCGCCCCACCGTCTCGGGCAGAATCCCAGCCGCGTGCAGAATCTCAATCGCGAGCGGAAACTCCGACGCGGTCGAAAAATCCGTCACGGCCCCAGCGAACTGGAACCACCTACGGCGTCTCCGGTCCACACGACATTTCGGTCAAGGACCGACTCCCCCCTCAGAACCTCGACGCCGAGCGTTGCCTGCTTGGCACGATGATGCTAAGTCGCGAAGCCGTCGGTGAAGTCATCCCGATTATCAACAAGAGCGATGTCCGCTGGTTCTATCGCCCGGATCATCGCACCCTGTTCGAAGTCCTCGTCGACATCTACGACCACAACGAACCGATTGACCTCGTCGTGGTCTGCAACGAATTGCAACGCCGCAATCAGCTCAAAGCCGTAGGCGGTACGGAGTACATCGTCCGCTGCGCCGAAAGCACGCCGTCCGCGGTCCACGCTGAACACTACGCCAAGATCGTGCGCGACAAGGGAATGCTTCGCGACCTGATCGGGTGTGCGAACGAAATCGCCGAAGACGCGTACAGTCACGCCGAAGAAGCCGGCGAACTGCTCGACCGGGCGGAACAGCGACTGTTCGCAGTCACCGAACGCCGCATCGCCGGTTCGGCATCCGCCCTGTCCGATCTCGTGCGTCCCATCTACCATCGGATGATCGATGGCGATCACCATGACCTTGCCGGTGTCCCCTCGGGTTTCACCGAACTGGACGAACTGACCACGGGTTTCCAACCGGGCGACCTCGTGGTTATCGCAGCCCGTCCGTCAATGGGAAAGACAGCCCTCGCGCTGAACATCGCAGAACACATGACCGCCGTCGAAAAACGCTCCGCAGTCTTCTTTTCGATGGAAATGAGCTGCGAACAGGTCGCTCAGCGTATGCTTTGCAGTCGTGGCCGCATCGATGCACAGCGTTTTCGTAAGCGAATGCTCAACAGCGAAGAGAAGCGCGACTTCGCCGAAACATGCGCCGAGTTTGAGCAAGCCCCCCTCTATGTCGACGATACGCCAGGCATGAGCCCGATGGAGTTGCGGGCCAAAGCAAGGCGACTCAAAGCGCAGAAGAATATCGAAGCGGTGCTGGTGGACTACCTCCAGCTGATGCACGTGCCCGGATCGGAAAGTAGGCAACAGGAAGTCGCAGAGATCAGTCGCGGTCTCAAAGCGCTCGGACGCGAACTCAATATCCCCATTCTCGCAATGGCCCAGCTCAATCGAATGGTTGAAGGCCGTACCGGAAACGAGCCGCGAATGAGCGACCTGCGCGAATCGGGCGCCATCGAACAGGATGCTGACGTCGTCATCCTCATCCACCGCGAGGAGTATTACAAGCGCGACGACCCCAGCCTTAAGGGCAAAGCCGACCTCATCGTCGCCAAGCAGCGTAACGGCCCCGCCGGGAAGATCACGCTGATGTTCCATAGCATGGTCACACGGTTCGACAATTACTCGCCGATTTCCGATCCTGGATATGGTGGCGACGCACCGTTCTGATCGCGGCCGATTCATTCATTTCACAAATCAAAGATTGCCCAAATTGTTTTGGTTGCTAGGCCCAAGTGCCACCTATATGATGCGGCCAATCTGGTGCGAAAGGTGATTTCTGTCGTCGATCGATCGGCGAATCACCGAATATATGGCGACCGGAGTCAACACATCCCCGGTCGCACTTGGCAAGTGGAAGGCAACGTGAAACCAACTCAAAACCGAAACTGGCTGGAACTGTGCGCGCTGGTTGCGACCCTCTGCATCGCAGTCTCAGCCGTCGCCCAACAAGCGACACCAATTTCAAGTTCGTCCGCAACCGGTTCGACCGTCAGCGACGTTCGCTTTGAAGGTCTGGAGCAAGCCGACCAGAACTATTGCTTGTCGGTCATTCAAACGCAACCAGGCCAACCCTTCGATCAGGCAAAGGCTGACGCGGACGTCACCCGAATCCTGTCGACCGGGCGTTTTGATGACGTGCGATACGATACGTCGCGCGCTGGAAGTGGAGTGGTGCTCACGTTTTATGCCACGGCGCGCGTGCGCATCACCGCGATCGAATTCGTCGGGAACGATAAATTCCCTGAACGAAAGCTGCGGGCCGAGGTCCCAGCCAAGATCGGCGACCCCATCGACTTGTTTGCGATTCGCGAAGGCGCGTCGGCGATCACCCAGATGTACCGCGATGCGGGGTATGGCCAGATCGTCGTCACGTTTGATGCTGACCTGCTCGGCGAAACCGGCGAGTTAATTTACACGATCGAGGAAGGCCCGCGGGTGCGCGTCAGACGCATCGCCTTTGAAGGCAACGATTCAATCGACGCGAAAGAGTTGGAGAAAAAGGTTTCGACCAAACCCTATCGATGGATCTTCCGCGATGGCAAGTTCGACGAGGATGTCGTCGAAGCCGACGCTGCGACCGTGCAGGCCCACTACCGTGGGCAGGGTTATCTCGATGCACGGGTCGGCTATCGTGTGGATGTGGAAGAGTCGGCGCAGGATATCGCGGTCACGTTTACGGTCGTCGAAGGTGATCGTTACAACGTGGAGTCGATTGAAATCATCGGCAACGAAGTGTTCACCACCGACGAACTTCTCAACCTCACCGACCTATACGTTGACGAACCCATTTTGCAAAAGAAGCTCGACGAAGGCGCTCGGGCGATCCAGAAAAAGTACGGCGAAGACGGTTACATCTTTGCTTTTGTCGAACCGGTCCGCGTATTCAGCAGCACTCCGGGCCTGGTCCGCGTAACGTTTGAAATCACCGAAGGCGAGCAGATTCATGTGGGCCGCGTCGTGGTCCGTGGAAACGAGCGGACCCGCGACAAGGTCGTTCGCCGGGCCGTAGAGTTGTTCCCCGACGACGTGTACAACCTGACCAAAGCCAAAGAAGGTGAAGAGAACCTGCGAGCGACGCAGATCTTTCAGTCGGCGAGAATCACGCCAGTGGGCGATCAGCCGGGCGTGCGCGATGTTCTGGTGACGATCGACGAATCACAGAAAGCCGGCAACTTCATCTTCGGATTTGGCGTCACGAGCAATAGCGGACTGGTCGGTTCGATCATGCTCGACATCAAGAACTTCGATCTGTTCGACACCCCCCGCAGCTTCTCGGAATTCGTCAAGCTGCGTTCGTTTTATGGCGGCGGTCAGCGACTCCGTGTTGAACTCCAGCCGGGAACCGAACTGAATCGTTTCCGCGTGGATTTCACTGAGCCTTATCTATTCGACAAGCCACTGCGGTTTGACTCGAGCTTCTACTTCTTCGAACGCGATCGCGACGATTACAATGAACGTCGGGTCGGCGCCAACGTCAGCATCGGAAAGCGCCTGACCAAGGGTTTCTTGAAGAACTGGTATGGTGAACTGGCGCTTCGCGTCGAAGACATCCGCCTGGACGACCTCGATCCGCTGGTCGCTCGCGACATCCGCGACGATGAGGGCTCGACGTTCCAAACGAGCGTGAAAGTCACGTTGGTGCGCGACCGAACCGACAATCGTTTCGTCCCCACGACCGGCGATCGAACTCGAATCTCGTATGAGCAGTTCGGCGTGATGGGCGGCGATTCGTTTTTTGGAAAGCTGACCGGAAGTTACACGCGTCACTTCACACTTAAAACCGACGAACTTGACCGCAAGAGTGTGTTGACGCTGCGCGGGGTGGCTGGCGCGATCGTTGGGGATGCCCCCGTCTTTGATCGGTTCTATGCGGGTGGTATTGGATCGGTTCGCGGCTTCCAGTTCCGCGGCATCAGTCCCCGACAAGGCATCAGTGATGACGAAATCGGCGGCGAGTTCATGCTGCTGTTCTCAACGGAATACTCGTTTCCAATTTATGCGGAAACGCTTCGCGGCGTGTTGTTCACCGACATGGGTACCGTTGAATCGGACTTCGAGTTAAGCGACTGGCGCGTGTCGGTTGGTGCGGGTGTGAAGCTTCAAGTCGACTACTTTGGCCCTGTGCCGCTTGAGTTTGACATTGCAGCTCCGGTCATCCGTGACGGCGACGACGACGAGCAGATATTCAGCTTCTTTATCGGTGCGGCATTCTAAGTGGGACCTGCGATCCTGCAGACTGGTCAATTATCGTCCTGACCGAATCGACATACACCAATACAATTAGCCAGCATCACACCGATCGCGTTCGTCGTGCGGGTGGTCTGGTCCTCGACAAGGGAGACGTCATCCAATGCAAAACGTGCGGACGTACCGCAGATCTGGACTTTCAGCTTTCGCTCTGGTGATCCTGGTCGTCGCGTTGCCGGGGCAAACCGCGAACGCCCAATCGAACATCGCCGTCATTGATGTGGCCAGCGTCTTTGAATCATACGAAATGACCCGCGATCTCGAGGCGATGTTCAACGCCCGCCGGCAGGAATTGGCCACGGAAGCGGACCAGCGCCGAACATCGATCGAACAGATGCGCCGGGGGTTGGCAGCCTTCGACCCGGCTTCATCCGACTACGTCTCCCGCGAGCAGGAACTGATCCGGGCTGAGGTCGATTTCCAGGTCTGGTCCACCCATTCCGAGCAGCGGCTTAAAACAAATCACAAGTTGTGGTTGCTGGCAATCTATCGGAATACCCAGGGCGTGATCGAAAAGCTCGCCAATGAGCGAAATTACGATCTGGTCTTGACTTACGATCGCCTCACGGACGACGCCCCCGATTCGGTCACGCTGAGGCAGCAAATCCTGCTTCAGAAGGTCATCTACCACCATTCCCGAATCGATATCACCACCGAGGTACTCAATCGACTCAATAACGAGTATAAATCTAGCGGTGGCATCCGCTCGTTGGATGCCCTTCCAGCAGACTCAAAAAGGACACCGGGCTCACAACCTCAACGGATGAGTCCAACACCATGACAGACTCGATGACACTAGCCGGAATTGCCTCAGTGGTCGGAGGAAGCGTACGTGGCGACGAAGATGCGGTCGTAAGCGGCGTGGCGACGATCGGGGCGGCTGGCAGCAATCAACTTACGTGGGCATCAGCCCCGCAGCATCGCGCCATGCTCGCAGATTCGGGCGCTGGCG
>JAUIEW010000158.1 GCA_030429365.1 Phycisphaerae bacterium | reverse complement strand
TTGGTAGAGTCCCAACCCCACACCGGGAACGCCGAGGGCTTCGCGCCCTTTTTCAATGAACGCTTTGATCGCGGCGATGCGTTCTTCGTTGAGCGGGTTGGCTTTCTTGCCTGCGAACGATTCGCGGTTGTAACCGGGAGGAAAGAACTGATCGAAAACGGTGGCGATCTGTCCACCGCGTTTGCCAGCGACCGCGATGTTCAAGTCAACGAGGACGACCGTGTAGGCGTCGCCGCGTTTGGCGGCTTGTGCGCTGACGGCGCGATGTTCTTTTGGCGAAACTTCATATTGATAGCTTTTGAACGAGTCCCAACCGTTGCGTCCGGGACTGTCCGTCGCGAGTTTCAACGCCCATTTCATGTCGGGCCGTACAATCGCCCAAGCCGACTTGACGGCTTCATCCGCGTCTTTGTTGTGTACGTCGACCATGGAAATCTTGGAGTCGCCTTCAAGCGTGAGGACGATTGCATTGCCGCGCGTTTCAATCCACCATCCGCCGGGAGCGACAAAGGTCGCACCGTCAACGGTCGTCTGCGGCGTGTCAGCCGCAAGTTGAGTCGCGACAGGTGGCTTCTTGTCCTCGGCAGCGGTCACAGTTGCAACCACCAAAATCATCAGGGCACAAATGAACGCGCGCATGTTGCATCTCCTGGTATTTTTCGAAACGATTGGTTCGCATGAAATGAGGCCGGTTCGGGTCATGCGTGTTCTTTGGGTTATTACACGAAGTGGGGGGCGTGCACAAAATGTGCGCATAAAAAAAGAACCCGCCGAAGCGGGTTCTTTTAAAAAAATGCGGCAATCACCTAATCTCGCCTTGCGACTACCCTCGGCCGTATGGGCTTAACTGCCGTGTTCGGAATGGGAACGGGTGTGGCCCCACACGTAATGTCACCGCGACGGAGATAATACCAATCCTCGATTGGTCGTCAAGGCGAGTTCTTGGGATTCTTTCTTGATTCTAAGGCCTTGGAAATTCATGGGTTACGGCGACTCGGGCGGTGTGGCTGGTTTTTCATTTTTGCGGGAAACCAGGCGAAGTTCGATCAACTCCGGCTCGCCGACCAGCGTGACGCCGGGAGGGAAGCTGAATTTCGGTGTGACGAAGCGGAATTCGTCGGCATTGGTCTTGTCGTCGGCGCCGATCGAGATGACGCCGTAGACCTTGTCCTCTTTGGCGTGAATACGCTCGATGACTTCGATCGGGGCTTTGATGGTGATGGTCTGCGTCAGGATCGCACCGGCATCGCGCACCTCGACATTGAACGTATTGAAGATGTCCATACTGGCTTCGATGCGAATGGGGACGGCTGGCAATGTTTCTTCGCGCAGGTCTTCTCGAAGGCGGGCACGCAACGTGACGTACTCGGGATCAAGTTGGGCAGGAAAGTCGGCGACCACCGGGCGCAACGGAACGACCTTCTCGAGCATCTTGCCGCGCTCCGCCGTTCTGAGATGTTCGTCAGCGTCAAACTTTATGAATCGTGATTCTTCCGGGATTTTTGCGAGATCCAATTCCGAGATCTTCACTGAAACTTCTTTGGGCTCAACGACGGGTTCTGTTTCGTATTTGAGCGATTCGTGATTGACGCGAATATCCATCGTTACCGTCGTATCGCGGATGACCTGAATTTCCATCGTCGGTGGCACAACTTCCTGAATGATGACATCCGGAAAGCGGCTCGCGTCAGCTGCCAACTCGGAATCGAGCTTAAGCGTATACACACCGGAGGCGCGCGGCGTGATTGGAATTTCCACTTTCAGCGGCGCGCTCTGGCTGAGGCTCGCGATGGCGGATCTGGGGCCGGTGAATGATACGTCAAATGCCTTGTCCTCGTCGGTCAATTTTTCGACGTGCATGTCGTCGATGCCGACGGCTTTGACCGAAATCCAGACTTTGATCTTCTCATTTTCCGACATGGAGACATCGGCGACCACCCAGATAAGCAGGGAGATAAACGACGACATTCCGATGAGTCGCAGTTGTTGCACGGTTACGATCCCGTCTCGGTCTTGGCCAATGAGTCGGCGATGATGCCGAGATCCTGACTGCCCGTCGACGCAACCGATGCGCTCGATTTGCCTTCGGATTCAGGCTTTTGCGCTTCTTCGGCTGAAATTTCCACCGCGCTGTCAACCGACTCTTCTTCATGGTGTGCTGGCATTTCGGTCCCGAGCAACTCGGCGGCCAAGGTCTCGCGAAGTACTTCCGGCGATTCCTGGGCGACGAGTCTTCCACGATTGGCGATCGAGATCGTTCCGGTTTCTTCGCTGACGACCACCACGAGCGCATCGGTTTCCATGCTGACGCCAATCGCCGCGCGGTGACGACTTCCGATGATCTGGTTGCCCGGGTCTGCTTCTGATGTGGGAAACTCGCAACCGGCGGCAGCGATGCGCCCATGGGTGACGATGACACCAAGGTCGTGCAAAGCAGAGCCTGGCCAGAAAATCGTTTCGAGCAATTCGGACGTTGTCTCAGAATCGATGGGAATGCCCGACTCAACGAGAGCGCCCATGGGAATGCGGCGTTCGATGGCGATGATCGCACCGATTTTTCGGCGGGACATGCTCGTGCAGGCGCGGACAATCGGTTCGATCACGCGACTCGTCTCAGCCGTCCTCGAACGTCGCGTCAGCGACTCACCGATGCGCATGAGCCCGCGGCGCAGTTCGGGCTGGAAGACAACCAACGTCACAAGAAACGAACCACCAACAAAGAACGGATACAGCACGTTGATGTGATCGAGTTCCAAGACGCGCGCGATGAGGGCCAAGCCAAGAAACGCAATCAGGATCGCGAGGACGGCTTGCAACAGCCGGGCGCCGCGCGTCCCTTCGAGGAATCGAAGGATGAAGTAGACAACGACGCCGATGAGAAACAATTCGATGACCGCCCGCCATGACCACCATTCGCCATTCTTGATGCGCTGGACGTACATGTCGATCACTGGGATACGCGTGGCTTGCGAGATGAGATTAAAGGCCAGCATCGATCGATTCCCAACAGGCGATTCCCAATAGGCCGGTGCGATACTCAGACCGCAAAGACGTCGCGTCTGAGTTTTCGACCGATTGGCCGACGGTTCGACGCGAGCCAATCAGCTGCCAACGAGGCGGAATTGGCGTTTGGCGGATTGGGGTCGTGGATTCGCAACCTAAGTCTATTTTCAATATAGACCTGCGCCAAGTGACCGTCGAACGCGAATGGTGAGAATAACCGGCTGTGCTCTACGCAGGACCATTGCCAGCGTTGCGGAAGCGTGGTTCGTCTACGGTGCCGGTGCGGACGACTCATGGATGTCCATCAGAAAGACCATCACGGAGTTGTTCGCCCACTCGCATCGGCCAGTGCTTCGCCAGTCGCCGTTTAATCCCCGATCAAGAATGGCGTCGATTTCCCGGGCAACCGGTTCGGTGATCTCGGTGATGAGCATGTACTGTCCGGCGCCGGTGGCGGTATCCGTTCCCCGGCCTATCAGATCAAAACCAACCGGATGAACCGGGCCTTCGTCGAAGCGATTGTAAACGCGAACGATGCCGCCGAACGGGTTTTCAACGCTCGACAGCGGGCGGTCGAAGTAGGGGCCGTTCCAGTTGTGGTAGTCCTGCTTGATGGATAGTTGGTGTTCGTGGGTGGCGGTCGAGTTTGAGAATTCGCGGGCCAACCTGCCGGTGTCGGCATGATGGGCCTGCACGCCGGTTCGGGCCGTGTCGATCAACTGGATCAGGCGACTGACTTTGGCGTCACCCGCAGCTTCGGAGAGTTGCGGGATGATCAGCGCGGCAAGGATGCCGATGACGATCACGACGATGAGAATCTCTAGGAGTGTGAAAGCGTTTTTGTAAACAAGGCGCCCGCCCATCGGTTCGCTCCAGGTAAATGAATTTTCCAAAACATGCCCAGGCGCGCAGGACAAACCGCGCAATGGGCATACAAGCATTATCGCCTAACCCAGAGCCGTTCTGGATTCGATGGGCCAACGAAAAAGGGCAACGGTGTCGGTCGCTGACACCGTTGCCCCCACTGGTTTGGTTTCAATATCGGACGCAGACGAATTCCGGCGTCGGTTGTCCAGGCCTTGCCGGAAACGTTACTCGAACGACACGCCGATCATGTATCCGCCCAATGCCGTCGAGCAGTGGGCGACAACGCCGACAACGCTCTCAGGAGCAGAATCGAGGTGGATTTCCAGCCGCGTGTGAAGCGGGATGGGCTGCCTTGAAAGGAAGCTCATGCCTTCTTCGCTGACGTTTCTGGTTCGTACGTAGAATGTTTCGTGCTTGCTCCCCTTCGACACGTCGGTGGCGATGAGTGGTTCATTCCAGGTGATTCGAGCCGAGTTGCGTTTGGAAAGATACGCGTCTTTCTCTCCGTATTCTTCGGCGGCGGACACCCATTCTCGAACGATTGCTGACTTGTCTTCAATTGTGTTGTTCATTGGGGCCATGGTTCGGACTTTCACGAAGAACTGCGAAATCCATTAATCCGTTCATCCAATGGTTTCACTGGCGTTAAACGCTGTCCACTGGTTGGAAATGTATTTCTCGCTGGCATCGTCACTCATTGGATGTCCGGCAACGGTAGGCCGGCTTGCGCGATCGAATATGGACCATTATCGGGCAAAGAATTGTGTTGAATTTTCGCCAATCGCCCAAGGGGGCCATCCCCCCGCGATATGATCGGACGCAATTATTTGGCTTTTTCAGACTTTGGCGGCGGAACTAGATCTAGACCGCCCCTGGAGAAGGGGTGACATCGAAGGATTCGTTTGAAGGTCAACCACCCGCCTTTGATCGCGCCGTGCGATTCGACGCAGGCGATGCCATATTCGCTGCAGGTCGGCCAATAGCGACAACGTCCAAAAAGGTGAAGTCGAAGATAGGATTGGTAGAACCGGATCAGGAAGATCAAGAGCCACTGGGCTTTGTTGTGGCTGCAAATTCCGGGAGGCATCGAATTCTGCGCATCCGATGCGGTGCAACAGCATGCCTTGCGTGATGACTCAACGCCGCCCACGTCGCGTCTTCTCCAGCACGTTGATCGTCTTGCTCGCGCGATACTCTGTTCCGTTGGCTGTGGTCATGAGTACTTCCAACTCATGCTTGCCCGGCGCGAGCAGGTATTTCTGGCCGTTGATTCCGTTGGAAATCGGTTCGCCGTTGTCGGTCCAAAGGAAGTATGCACCGCGACGGAGCGGGCCCGGTGCGACCGCGCTGAAGCTGACCATCAGAGGCGACACCCCGATGGTCGAACTCACCCGTACCTGCAGCGGGTTGGACGATTGCGAATCGGGCATTGGTGTTTGCCGCGACCGAGTGGGGCGGCTTGCCTCGCGCGGACGCGGGGGTGACGGTTGCTGTTGAACTGCTGGCGGTTTGGCATTGCCTGATGGCGAGCGGGCGACGTTGTTGGGATCATATGCGCTGCCGAAGTCATTGCGCGGACGCGGGACGCCTTGTTGGCCAGAAACCGCCACCGAGAGATCGGGATCGCGTTGGTTGTAGACGTTGGGACCGTTCGATGCTGACCGCTGATTCCGCGCTACCCGCGGTTTGGCGCTGACCTGACTGTTCGCCGGCGGAGATGATTGCTTTGGCTGAGGCGGTGGAGGCTGACTCGACACCGTCCGCGGTTTTGGGGCGACCTGCTGGCGGTTGGCCTGGATCGGCATGTTCTTGATCTTAAGGCGTGCGAGTTCCGTTGGCGGCGTCTTCGCGGTGGCGTTGCAAGTGCGTGCGAAGAAGTCCGCCGCAACGCTGGGCCGCCTGACGTGGCCGAGGTTTTGGAAGACCGCGAAGGTCACATCGAAGCCGTGCTTGGCGTACCAATTGGCGCCGGCTTGTGATTCACGCTTGCAGACTTCGAAATCGTTTTCGGTGTAGAAGATGCCGACCTTCATGTCGCGATAGAGCGGGACCTGCTTCGGGTCGAGAATCGACGACGAAAAGTTCGACTGCCGCGGTGCGACGCAACTGAACAGGTTGGGGTGGCGGTTGACCATGTAGTGGGCGATGTATCCGCCAGAAGACCAACTCGTCGAAAGCACCGACGACAGATCCACATCCACGCGACGGGCGACGTCGTTGAGCGCTCCGACCGTGAGCTTCTCATCAAAGCGAACACCGCTGTGCACGGTTCGAATTGGAAATTCCGAAAGCAGGTCGGGTGAACGCAGTTGCGGTGCGACGACGACGAATCCGTAACGGTCGGCTTCCTGCTGCCATTCGCGAATTTGCTTTCCGGAATCGTCGAACGGTTTCATACCGTGGAACGTGACCACGACGGGCCAGCGTTTTGGGCCGGCTGTCGGTGGTTGGTTGGCGGGGGCGTCCTTCGAGACGTAATCTTCAGGCAGATAGAGGTAGTACCAGCCCTTGGTGGTCTGCTCCTGAAGATGGAGCACCCGACCCTTACCCGGCGCCTGCCCGACCGCGCATCCCCATGCACCGGTCATCAGTGAAACCAGGCCCAACATCACACATTTTGCAAGACGATTGTTCATAACTCTCTCGTTTGGCACGCGCCCACGCTGGGTCTCGGTGGCGGCGTTCGTTCCTTAGTATCTTAACCCCAGTTGATTCCCCATCCCCCAGTGCGCCCAATTGTCGCATATTTCTACGCAGCCGACTATAGCGGGTTCACGCCCCGCGAAATCGGCGAATGCGAATTCACAGGGCGGTTTACCTCAATGACTTCGGATTGTTGTTCGAATTTTCTGCAACGTATTACAGACACGACACACCACGAGTTACAAAGGGCGGTTATTGGGGCTGCCCGAAGATTTCACACGATATCACAGCACGGCATGAGCGATGAACTGCGCGATCGGGCGCCGGCAAAAGTAAGTTGCCGGTCGCATTGAGGGTTCTCGGGTCGTTATTATGATAACCACAGGGAGCAGGATCGATGCAGTTGAGCGGCTGCATGCTCACGATCCGGCGTTCATCTCAAAACGAAAGGACTCGTTGCCTCCATGCCATCAGCAGAATCGGGAAAGGCTGCCGCACCCACGTTTGCACATCTGCACCTGCACACGCACTACAGCCTGCTCGATGGAGCCACCCGCATCGGTCCGCTGATGGAACGCTGCAAAGAGCTGAACATGCCAGCCGTCGCGATGACCGACCACGGCAACATGTTTGCAGCCGTCGAGTTCTACCAAGCCGCCAAGAAAGTCGGCATCAAACCGATCATCGGCAGCGAGTTTTACATCGCGCCCGACAGCCGATTCAACAAGGATTACCCCGGTCGAAAAGCGTCGAGCTTTCACCTGCTGCTTTTGGCGATGAACCGCACCGGTTACGAGAACCTCCTCAAGCTCAGCAGCATCGGGTATCTCGAAGGGTTCTACTACAAGCCGCGAATCGACAAGGACGTTCTCCGAGAGTTCAGCGAGGGTTTGATCTGCACCAGCACGTGCCTCGGTGGTGAGATTCCGCAGGCGTTTGTCGGCAAGGACCGGGCGGCGGCTGAGACACTGGCGAAAGACTACCTGAGCATCTTCGGGCCCGACCGGTTCTTCGTCGAATTGCAGGATCACGGTATCCCCGAGCAGCGCATCCTCAACCCCGAACTGACGGAGATGGCCACCCGACTCGGCGTTGCGACCATCGCGTCCAACGACGTGCACTATCTCGACGAAGGCGACGTCGAAGCCCACGACATTCTCTGCTGCATCAACACAGGCAAGCTCGTCTCTGACGAAAACCGATTCAAATTCGAAACGGGCGAGTTCTATCTCAAATCGCCCGAGCAGATGGCCGCGCTATTCCCGAATCAGCCGGAAGCGTTAAGCAACACGCTGATGGTCGCCGACATGTGCAATGTCGAATTCGATTTCAATCAGCGTTTCGCGCCTGTTTACAACGTGCCCAAGACGACCACGCCCGAAGAGGAGTTGCGCCGGATCGTTTACGAAGCGGCTGAGCGAAAGTACGACGATCTCAACGAAGAGGTTCGCGAGCGCATCGACTATGAGCTTGAGGTGATCTCGAGCAAAGGGTTCTCAAGTTACTTCCTGATCGTGTGGGACCTCGTTCAATACGCCCGCGGCAACAACATCCCGTGCGGGGCGCGTGGCAGTGGTTGCAGTTCGGTGGTGGCGTACTGTCTGGATATTTCCACGCCCGATCCGTTGACCTATGGCCTGTACTTCGAGCGGTTCATGGACCCCGACCGCGACGAAATGCCTGATATCGACGTGGATATCTGCCAGAACGGGCGGGCGAAAGTCATCGAGTACGTGCGCGAAAAGTACGGACACGTCGCGCAGATCATCACCTTCGGAACGCTTAAAGCGCGGGCGGCGGTCAAGGACGTGTCGCGCGTGATGGGGCTGGGATTTGAAGAAGCCAACAAGCTGACTTCGCTCATACCGGCTGAGCTGAAAATGACGATCGATAAGGCGATCGATCAGGAGCCGGAACTTAAGTCCCAGTACGAAACCAACGAGCAGGTCAAAAAGGTCATCGACATCAGCCGGAAGTTGGAAGGGCTCGCGCGGCATGCCGGCGTTCATGCTGCTGGCGTGGTGATCGCGGACAAATCGCTCGATCAATTCCTGCCGCTTTATCGCGGGGCCGACGCCGACGCGGTGGTCACGCAGTTCGATGGTCCGACGGTGGAAGCGGTTGGACTGTTGAAGATGGACTTTCTCGGTCTGCGGACGCTGAGCATTTTGCAGCGTTCCATCGACTTGGTGAAAGAGCTGCGCGGCGTCGAAGTCGAAATCGAAAAAGTCGATCTGACCGATCAAGGCGTCTACACGCTCTTTGCGGCGGGTCATACCAAGGGCGTGTTCCAGTTTGAATCGGGCGGGATGCGCGACGTCATCATGCGGATGCGCCCCAACCGGATTCAGGACTTGATCGCGGCGAACGCGCTCTACCGCCCGGGTCCGATGAAGTACATCGACGACTACGTGTCGCGCAAGCACGGTGCAAATTGGACGACGCCGCACCCTGAAATGACCAAGGTGCTCGAAGAAACCTACGGCATCATGGTGTATCAGGAGCAGGTGTCGCGCATGGTCAATCGCCTTGGCGGGTTGGAACTCAAACAGGCGTTCCGGCTGGCCAAGCTCATCAGCAAGAAAAAAACCGACAAGATCGAAGCCAACCGCGGACCATTCGTGAAGGGTTGCATCGCCAACGGTCTGGACGACGCCACCGCACAGAAAATTTACGACGACATTCTCGAGTTCGGTGGGTACGCATTCAACAAAGCCCACTCCACCGGGTACGCCATCGTCGCGTTTCAGACGGCGTTCATGAAGCATTACTACCCCGTCGAATTCATGGCCGCTCTGCTCACGTTCGAAATGGGGGTGGCTGCGAAGGTTCAGGAATACATCGACGAGTGCAAGCGGCTGGGCATCGAGATTGCTCCGCCGGATGTAAACGCGAGCGGTAACGATTTTACACCGGACGTGCGCGACCCCAATCGCAAGGTGATTCGATTCGGTTTGGGTGCGATCAAGGGCGTGGGCAGCCGAGCCGTCGACGCCATCGTGCAGGCGCGGGAAGAAGGCGGGCCTTTCACGTCGATCTTCGATTTCTGCGAGCGTGTTGATCTGTCAGCCGTTAATCGCGGCGTGGTCGAAGCACTGACATGTTGCGGGGCGTTTGACGGCACCGGTGCGATGCGCAAGGCGCTGATGAATGTCGTGGACGACGCGATTCAAGGTGGTGTTCGCGCTCAGCAGGACAAGAAAGCCGGTCAGTTCAGCTTGTTTGGCGGCGGCGATGACTCGGGCGAATCAGATCACGAGTCGCACAAGTTGCCGCAGGATGAATGGAGCGAAGCCGAGATGCTTGCCCGCGAGAAAGCGGTGCTGGGTTTCTTTGTGACGCGGCATCCGTTGACGAGTTGCAGCGATCTGGTGGAGTCGTGCTCGACGGCTGCGACGGTGGACCTGGTTGCGTATGAAGACGGCGGCAGCGTGATTCTCGGCGGGTTGATCACAGACATTCGTTACATCTTGCTGCGCAACGGTCGCAAGCAAGGGCAACGGATGGCCATCGTCACGCTGGAGGATCTCAAAGGCAAAGTCGAAGTGACGATTTCGCCGAAGGAACTCGACGAATATCGTCATTTGCTAAAGCCCGACGCGATCATCTTCGTGAAGGGTTCGGTGAATCGAAAGCGCGAAGAGCCGTCCGTGCGGGTGGGCGAGGTGATCGCGGCGGAGCGCGCGCCGTCGGTGCTGTGCGACAGCGTGATTGTGCGCGTCGATGAAATGCGCGACAGCAGCGACGTGATTGAGAAGCTGTTCGACATTACCGGCCGGCACCACGGGACATGTCCGCTCTACGTGGAAATTCAAACGGATGAACATGACATCGCCACGATCAAGTGCAGCGACGACATGTCCGTCAAAGCCTCCCCCGAATGTTTGCACGAGTTGGCGTCGTTGATCGGCGAAACGCGGGTGATATGCACGGGCCCGAATCGCCAGCCGATTCCCTGGCCGGCGATCATGCCCAAGAAATCTCCGTCGCAGACCGCAGCGCCATCCGAAGATGCGCCGCCGCAGCGCCGGGACAATTCTCCCGAACGCAACGGGGCGGGGATGCTTCAACAGGAATTCGCGTAGGTTTGCGAAACGCTACGGGGTGATCAACTCGACCGTGCCTGTGGGATTGTTCGCCGACTGGTTGGTCATCTCCTGGCTGCCAGCCATACCTACGTCTTCGATGTCCATATCGATGAGCGGCTTGAGTGCAAACGGTGCGGGGCTGTCATCGGGATCTGGTTCCACGCTGATGACGGCCATGTAACCGATCAGCATCATGGCCGGGTCGATCAGATCTTGGCCGGGAAATGGCGGTGCACCATCGGGCCCAGCCGTCATGCCTGCCCCATCGTCATCTGCTGCATCCACGCTGGTGAAGCGGCCAGTACTCATCGGACCATCACCGCCAACGACCCAACCCTCATACACCCAACCGGCTGGCAACGTCGGCAGGTTCAGCGATGCGGCCGGGCCGTCATCCGTCATCTGCAACCACCAGATGCCTTGATCGTAATCTTCCGTGATGTCGGCAGTCGTTGGCGTTTCGAGGATAAACGAACCTTCGGCGTCTGCAAAACTGTCGCCGAGTGCGGCCATATGCGCAACAGTCAGGTTGGCTGTGTTTGAGTCAAAGTCACCTGCGAGTACATGCGTGTCCGCGGGTTCGGGCGGGTCATTTTGCTCGGGTTCGATCGTGAGCACAAACGTTGTGGCGGCTTCTGCGTCGTCTGATTCGATGTCAAACTCGCTCGGGTTGGCCATTCCTTTCGAATCGATTGAGAATCGGCCGGTACTGACTGGCTCACCGTTTACGATGATCCAGCCTTCATACACGAAACCTTCACCCAAGGATTCCAGACCTTCAAAAGTCAGGCGAAGCGTGGTGGTTGAGTCGCCGTCGGTTCCTGGCAACTGCAGTTCGCAGCCAGCGGTGACAACAATGGTCAGCCCCAAAATTACACTAAGTTTTCTCAACAAACTGCTCTTCATTCAATTCACTCCGATTGCAATGTGCGCATTCGCCCTGCAGTCCCGGGAACACCTCGGGCTGCGTTTCTCGTCCGTTGGTCGAAGTGACAGGGCGGGCCTTACAAGAAATTTTCGATATTTACGAAAACGTGGGGAATTGGTGAAGCGGTTGCTGCAATTGGTGTTCGGTTGAATCTGTTCTCGGCTATGTGTGCGCAAACTTGATGTGTGCGCAAACTTGAAGCCCCGCACTCAAGCTCCGTGACTGTAGTCCTAAACG
>JAUIEW010000157.1 GCA_030429365.1 Phycisphaerae bacterium | reverse complement strand
CTTGCTTGTCTTTTCTGCGTTGGCATTCGTATTGATTGTGGTGACGCTTTGGCTTGTCTTTCGCCGGATTGCGCCGATGCTTTTTGCCGGATTTGTCGGGCTTTCTGCGATTGTGATCACGCTTGCATTGACGACTGCGCTGGGGATCGTCGCGTCGCTGATCACGCAGATGCTGGTGATTCTCGTGGTCGTGCTTGCCGTCGCGAATTGCGTGCACCTCGCGGTGGCGGCTGAGGATGCCCAGGCAACGGGCGAGGTCGGTTCGGATGAGCGATCGCGAC
The DNA here is from genome assembly GCA_030429365.1 of Phycisphaerae bacterium. Lineage (GTDB taxonomy): Bacteria > Planctomycetota > Phycisphaerae > UBA1845 > UBA1845 > UBA1845. The sequence goes on along the minus strand of JAUIEW010000157.1, from coordinate 11,523 downwards.
GCGTGCTGGGCTACATGCTCGTGCCATGCGCGATCATCATGTTGACGACGGCTGTCGGGTTTGGTTCGGTCAGCATTTCATCGATCGCACCGGTCAGGCGATTCGGCATGCTGATGGTTGCCGGATTGGTTGTGGCGTTCATCGGTTCGGTGGCGACGTTGCCGCTGTTGGTGCGATGGGGCGGTGCATGCAAGAACCAGAGTCACCGGTTGGCCCAACGTGTACTGTCTTGGTCGGCAGCGTTTGCGCTTGCCCGTCGCAAGCATGTGCTTGTTGGTTTTCTTGTCATCGGCGTGCTGATGTTCCTTGGCGGTTCGCGGATTCAATTCCAAAGCGATTTCGTCAAGAACTTCAGACCGGCTAGCGAGATCCGCCAGAATTACAATTTCATTGAAGAGCATCTGACCCCGTTGGGTTCGACCGAGTTGGTGGTCAAACGCCATGACGGTTCGGCGATCGTTTCAGCGACGACCGTTGGCGCGGCAGCAGACATCGCCGACGCGCTCGTTGAAAAACTGCCTATGGTGCGGCGGGCGCTTTCATTGAAGGATGCGCTGAGTCTCGTGCTTCCGGGTTCCATCGCGACCGACACGCAAACCGCCCAAGCTTGTCAGTTGCTCCGGTTGATTCCGGGTGGTGCGGACATCCTGCGCAACTTCCTCAACGATGCGGGCGACACCATGCGCATTAACTTTCGGTGCGTTGAAGGGTTCAATGTGCAGGACAAGTTAGCCGCCTGCGAACAGATGAAAGCCGACGCCGAACGCGTCTTCGGACCCGAATACGATGTCGAAGTCACCGGACTCTATCATTTCTATTCGACGCTCGTCGATGGATTGCTTCGCGATCAGTATCGCTCGTTTGCGTTGGCGGCCATCTGTATCGCGATGGTGATGGCGTTGGCTTTTCGCGGGCTGCGCATGCTCGCGATTTTGCTGATGGTCAACTTTCTACCGGTGGTGTTCTGCGTCGGTGTGATGGGGTGGTGCGGCATTCCGGTGAACATGACTGCGGCGATGATGCTCTCGGTCACGCTGGGAATCGCCGTGGACGATACGGTTCACTACGTCTGGCGATTGAAACACGAGTACGCGAAGCACGGCGACATCGAACGGGCGATCCACGATTCGCACGAAAGTGTGGGGCGGGCGTGTTTGTTAACGACCATCGTGATCGCGTGCGGCTTTTCGATTCTGCTCTTTTCGCGATTCCTACCGACCGCGTACTTCGGTGGGTTGCTTGCCGTGACGATGCTCGCCGCGCTGGCGTCGGACTTGTGGTTGTTGCCCGCGCTTATTCTCACTTGGCCGCCTTTCAAGAAGCACGACCAACCTGCGATCAAACCGCAATCCAACTAACGATCGAGTTTTTCGGGGAACAGCGAATAGGGGACATCCACGCGGATCGTTCGCTTGAGGCGTTTGCCATTGGGCATCGCGGTTTCGAGTGTGACCTCGTGCGTGCCTTCTTCGAATTTGAAGCTCGGTTCAGCGGCTGACGACGTGTTGCCCTCGTCAAACGTCCAGCGATAACCTGCTGGTGTGAACGATGCACAAGCTTTGAATGTGATCGTGTAGGGATCGCTGGCATTGGCAGCCGCCGCGCGAACGGTGAGCCAGGGGATTTCTGCGATGACTTTTTCGAAGAATTCGTGGGCGGCTTTCGGGTGCGATCGGTGCGGACCTGAAACCCGTCCGTCAAAGACATACGCGTTGTGATCGTAAAGCCACTCCATGCATTCCTTTGACTGCCCCCCGGTCAAGACATCCGTCGTCCCATAAATTGCGTACACCGGCTGATATGGGTCGATGTGCTCTTCTGCATCGGCAGCGAAGCGTTCGTCGAAGTTGCCCTGCATAATGGTCAGCGCGCGAAACACCTCAGGATGGCGAAGGCCCGTGTGTAGCACCGCGTATCCGCCAGCCGACCAACCGGTCAAGAACACGCGGGTGGGGTCGATGTGGTTCGCGCCCGACACGTGTCGCACCGCCGCGAGGATCGTGCGCTCGTCTTCGCGCTGCCGACGGATCTGGACGTGAGGCGATGGCGGAAGGTCGCCGCGCGTGCCTTTAAGCTTCGGCGCGGCGACGATGAAGTTCTTATCTTCCGCGAGGCTGACCCAGTCGCGGATTTGTCGAAGGGCGCTGTCCCACGGATTGGTGCCATGGCAGAGAATCACCAATGGGCAGGGCTCGCCGGGTTTGTTGCGCGACGGGACGTAGACGAAGTATTCGTTGTCTGTAGAGGGTTCTTCGACGCGGCGAATCGGGTTGGGCACGGTCGGGTCGGCGTACTGCGGGCAACCCGCACAGAAGCACATGATCAGCAGCGCAAATACCGAAATCCCGCGTATGCCACGTCGCGTCGTATTCAAAGAATATCCCCGTGAAATGTCCGAGCCAATCGGCTCAAATCGTCGCGCAAACCTATCGACGAAGTTCGTAACCGCATCCGCCGATGTGCTTTTCAAACGATGCCTTGAGCGCGTTTACGTCATCCTCAGCCAGCGTTCGTTCGGGCGATCCGAAGAGCACGCGATACGTCAGGCTGCGTTTGCCCGTTGGCACCGACTTACCTTCGTATGCACCGACGTAGGTGATGCGGCGAAGGAGCGGATCGTCGAAGCGGGCCAAATTGTCGTTGACCGCAGCGTACGGCGAAGTCGCGTCGATGAGGAGCGAAAAATCCAGTTCCACTTCCGGAAACTCCGGAACGCGGCGCAGCGGTTTCGACTCCACGCGGAAGTCATGCAACTGATCGAGATTGATTTCCGCCCAAGCGATGCTCCACGCCGCAAGGTGTTCGTCGATGTTTCGCCGCATCGCCAGCGGACACACGCTCACCGTGCCGATCGTCGTACCGTTGGCGACGATGTTGGCTGTCTTGTGTTCGTGCGTCCACGGTGTCGCTTCGTCCTTGGCGTGTTCATACTGAAGTTCGCACCCCAGCATCTGCCACGCCCACGTTTCAAGATCGCCCTTGAGCGTTGCAAACAATTCGTCGTCTGCGCCCTTACCGCGTCGCGCGCTGATCAAACCCAGATGACGCGACTGGTTTTTCGAGTCCGGGCCCTCCTTGAAGACCGTACCAACCTCACAAAGCTTAAACGCATCGGCATGGAATCGGTTGCGGTCGGCGGCTTGGAGCAATCCGGGCATTAATGACGAACGCAGTTGTTCCTGGCCAGCCGCCGCAGGATTCACCAGCGTCGGACCGGCTTGCGGTTTGAAGCCCAATCGTTTCAGCCACTCTTCGTCGTACCAGATATAAAGGTGAACTTCGCTGTAACCCAGTCCGAGGCAAAACGCCCGCAGCGCATTGCGTTCGGTGATGTGCTGGGGGTTGGCTGCGAAGTGTCGCACTTGCACTTCGGGAAGACGCGGTTCGATGTTGTCGTAACCGACGTTGCGGGCGATTTCTTCGAGGATGTCGGCTTGGATCGAAATGTCCTTGGTCGCGCGATAGCTCGGAACCGCGACGCTCAGCTTGCCGTCTTTGGATTCCACGCCGAAACCGATCGCCGTCAGGATGTCGATCATTTGCTTTTCATCGACAGGATGGCCCATCGTCCGCGCGACGAGTTTCGGATCGACTTCGACGGTGATTTCCGCGAGTTTGTTCGGGTATGCGTCGGAAAGTCGGCTCGCCAGTTGCAACTCGGGGAATTCCGCCGACGCGAGTTTGACGAATCGTTGGATCGACAGAACGGTGTTATTGGGGTCGAGCGATTTTTCAAAGCGGGCGCTGGCGTCGGTGCGCAGTCCGATCGCGGCGCAGGTTTTGCGAATGCCCGATGCCTCGAAGTTGGCTGACTCCAAGAGAATCGTCTGCGTGTCTTCAGCCACCTCCGATTCCAACCCGCCCATGATGCCAGCGAGCGCCACCGATTTGCGATTCGATTGGATCATCAGCGCTTCGGCGGACAGTTTGCGTTCGACGCCGTCGAGTGTCGTGAACGTTTCGCCGTCATTCGCCAGCCCGACTTCGATGCCTTCGATTCTGCTGCCGTCGAATGCGTGCATCGGTTGGCCCAGGTCGGCCATGATGTAGTTCGTCAAATCGACGAGACAATCGATGGGCCGCAGACCCACGTGCCCGAGTCGCGTCTGCATCCAAAGCGGTGCGGCTTGGGCGCGGACGCCGGTCATTTTCAACCCGCTGTATCGCGGGCAACGGGTTGCGTCGTCGATGGTGATGGGAATTTCGGGCAACTTCTTGTCGCTCAATTCATCGATGTCGGCGACGGGATAGGGCTTCAAAGGTTTGCCGAGAATCGCAGCCACCTCGCGGGCTATGCCGTAATGCCCCCAAAGGTCGGGGCGGTGGGTGATCGATTTGTTGTCGATTTCGATGACCCAGTCTTCGAGCATCGCTTGGTCGATCGCCTCGCCGGGTTTCATCGATGGCGGGCAGAAGATCGCGTCTTGATCGGCGGCGGGTATACCGATGGCGCTGCCTGGAAGGATCATTCCTTCGCTGGGCAGATCGGCGACGGTTGTCGATTTGATTTCGCCGGTTTCGAGCGTCGATGCACCTGGCGGCGCGAAGACGACCAGTTCATCAACACGCAGTACCGGTGCGGCAGAGACAACACTGGCCGACTTGCCGCCCAAATCAAGTTCGACCTTTTTGAGGTTGGCTCGACCTTCGACCGGTCCGACGGAAACCACGCGCGCGGCGATCAAGCCCGATGCGCCGGTTTGAATCTGTTCGACGCCTTCCACTTCAGCCGTCGTGATCGTCAGGCGTTCGGCCAGCGCGCGCACGTCAAGCGAATCGGGGATGTCAACGTAATCGCGAAGCCAGTTAACGGAAATCAACATCGTTACAAGGTTCCAAAGTCTGTTGCTGCGGTAAGACGACGTTATTGTTCTTACGAGAAAATGTCTCTCGTAGGGTGGGCCATGCCCACCAATCTATTTCGACGATCAAACGGTGGTGGGCACGGCCCACCCTACGATACGATCAGAACGTTTCAGCCTTTGTCTACAATCACCGGGCCCGCCCAACGCGCCGGATGCACGAGGTTGCGAAGGTCGCCCGAGTTGACCACGCGAATATCGCGAATGCCAAACTTCATCATCGCCAGTCGCGTCAGTCCGAGGCCAAACGCGAAACCGCCGTATTCGTTCGGATCAACACCGCCCGCTTTCAAAACGTTGGGGTGCACCATCCCGCACGGCAGCAACTCCAGCCAACCGGTGCGCTTGCACGTCGCACAACCTTTGCCGTTACAAATCAGGCAGGCGATGTCCAACTCAAAACCGGGCTCGACGAAGGGGAAATATCCGGGGCGGAGACGAATCTCAAACTCGCGCTGCAACACTTCGTTGAGCAGCAGCTTCATCACCGCGATCAGGTTGGCGATCGACACGTTGCGATCGATCATCAGCCCTTCGACCTGGTGGAAGGTGTTTTCGTGCGATGCGTCAATGGTTTCGTATCGAAAGCAGCGGCCGGGAACGATGCAGCGCAGCGGCGCGCCGAATTTTTCCATCGCCCGTATCTGCACCGGCGACGTCTGCGTCCGCAGCAGCATGCCGTTCTTCAACCAGAACGTATCCTGCAAATCGCGGGCCGGGTGCATCTGCGGAATGTTGAGCGCCTCGAAGTTGTAATAGTCCGATTCCATTTCCGGACCGGCTTCGATCGTGAAACCCAACCGCTCGAACACAGCTTCGACTTCCCACTGGACAGCCGTCACCGGATGAACCGAACCCAACCTAGTGCGTTCGCCCGGAAGCGTGGGATCAAAAGCGGTCGAGGCGGCTGCGTCGGCTGCGACTTCGGCGCTTCCGATGCGGTCGGTATGCTCGGTGACCAGCTCCTGTATCGCCTTGTTGGCCGAGTTGAGGGTCTTGCCGACCTCACCGCGTTGCTGCGGCGGGTAGTCTTTGATCGTGCCCATCAAGCTGCCGACCGAACCGGTTTTGCTCAGATACTTCGAGCGGACCGAGCGCAGTTCGTCCAAGGTCTTAGCCGCGGCTAACTCGCCTTTGGCCTCCTGGTGCAGCTTATCCAGCGTCTGTTGTAACTCACCGACATCCACGTGATCGTAACCTTCTGTGATTCAAAGCTTTCGGTTGACTTCGGACGGTTGCTTTGTCGTCAAGCGGGGCATAGCTTAGGCTCCACCAAGCAGGAATTCAAGGGACGCGGGAGGCGCTCGTCGAACCGGACGCCGCAGGTCATGCGGATTTGTCGATGGTTCGAGGGCAGAATCGCTTCATCGCGTTGAAGTGGGTGATACTTATCGGCATTTTTTCGGATGGAGACGGTCATGGGCAATCAGGTTGTCGCGATTACGGGTGGTGGAAGTGGAATAGGTCGGGCGATCGCGCTGGCGTTTGCTGAGCGGGGGTTCGACGTCGTCATCTCGGGCAGAAACAGCGGCAAGCTCGATGCGGTCGCGGGTGAGGTCCGGGCGATGGGGGCCAACTGCGAGTCGATCGTCGCCGACATCGCCAAGTCCGGTGACGCGGAAGATCTGGTGACCAAGACGGTGATGGTGTTTGGGCGACTTGATGTGCTGGTCAACAATGCGGGCAATGCGGTGCTGTCCGACGTTGCGGATATGGATATTCGATCGTTCGATACGATGCTGGCGGTCAATGCGGCTGGCCCGACCTACACCTCGAAATATGCACTGAACGCGATGAAAAAAAATGGCGGCGGAACCATCGTCAACATCTCATCGTTGGCAGCGGCCGACCCATTCCCCGGACTCGGTGCATACGGCGCGACTAAGGCGTATGTAAATCTGCTGACCAAAGCGCTCGCGACGGAAGGCAAACCGCATGGCATTCGCGCATTCTGCGTTGGACCGGGCGCGGTCGAAACGGAGATGCTCCGCGCATCGTTTCCAGACTTTCCAGCCGATCAAACCTTAGCACCCAAGTCAATCGCCGAGATGGTTGTGCTCATGACCAATCCCGCATGCCAATACAGCAGCGGGCAAACGATCTACGTAAGCAAGTAGTTGGCGACAATTCCAACGTCCGAATTCAGCCGCAGTGACACGTTTGTGGCACCTTGCGGCCAACCTGGGCAGATTAGTCTAGACCCCGCAACCGTTGATCATCACAATCGAGAGTGTGTGGTGGTTCGTAACGATTCGCGGAGGTTGTCGATCATGCATTTCGTCGATGAGTTGTGGGCGCCAATTCTGTTGGCGGCTGTCGGTGTGTTTATTGTCAGTTCGATTGTGCACATGCTCATTCCGATTCACCGGAATGACTACAGCAAACTTCCAAACGAAGATGCGGTCCTTGCGTACCTTCGCGATGCCGGCATTTCGCCAGGTGAGTACGTGTTTCCGTGTCCGGATACAATGAAGGACATGGGAACACCCGAGATGGCAGAGAAATATAAAATCGGGCCAGTCGGCTTTCTTACTGTCAGGCCGCCCGCAACGATCAACATGGGCGTCTCGCTTGCGCAGTGGTTTCTGTTTTCGATTTTTGTGAGCATCTGCGCGGCGTACCTCACCCACGCCGCATTGCCTGCGGGCAGCGCGTACCTCTCCGTCTTTCGCTTCGCCGGCTCCATTGCCTTTCTGTGCTATGGCGTCTCTCACGTACCCGATGCCATCTGGAAAGGCGCCCCGTGGACAACCACATTCAAGTTCATCTTTGACGGTCTGCTTTACGGACTTATCACCGGGGGTGTCTTTGGATGGCTTTGGCCGGAAATGCCGCACTAGTGGGAATTGGTCGACCGAATCTGCTAAGATTGTGCCGTCGGCTGACTTTCTTCATTGCTATCACCTGCTGGGGAGACTTCATGCGGTATCTGTTTATCACGATGATAGTGATTGGTTCGTTTGTTTTCGGACCGAGAGTCTATGGCGGGGCGGGTTGTCCGTTTCAATGCGCCGACGTTGACGGCGACGGTTCGATCAACGATTCAGATTACGCGCTGTTCGCATCGTGTCTCGGCGAAGATCCGCAATTGGCCACCCAGTGCGATTGTTCCGACATGGATGGCAATGGCGAAATCGATCTCGCCGACTTCGCGCTCTTTACGCTGCTGTTTCAAAACGTCTCCGATGAAACGCCGCCAGGTTGCACGGGGGCGATCGGCTCGGCCGCAAACCTGACCGCGTATCGCCCGCAACATGGCAATGGTTATGCACCATTTCCGCGCACAGCCGTCCCCGACAACCTCGAAACCGATCCATTGCTTGGACCGGGCATTCGCATCAACCAGCCGGGCGACGACGATCCACAAGGCGAAGACGATCTGGTCGAAATGGTGCTAGACGTCAATCCGCCGGGGGCTGCCCTTGCGCTACATCGAAGTTCGAGCGCACTTCGCGTGTGGACCTCGCGCACGAAAACGCCCGGCAGCGAGATTTCTTTTATTGGCGACAAGACCGCGGCGCTTCCAATCGGTCCCGGCGATTCAAATTTGACGCTGTGGGTCGAATGGACGGCTGGTTTCGGGACAGCCACGTTAACCGTCGAACCGCCGACAACGTCGATCATCAAGGACGAGGTTTTGTTTCACGCCTTTGAAAGTATCGTCGTCGCGCTGGGCGGTGAAAATCAGCCGACGAGCGTTCCCGTCGATCCGAATCACGGTACGTTTGTCGTCGGCATCGCCATGTACAACGTCGGGTTTGACGTGCACATGTTTGATGAAGACGTGGTCGGATCAGACGGAAGCGGCGAAGCGTATGACACGGTCGTCGATGCCATCGTGAATCGGGAGGTCGATAAGGTGGCGATCTTCGGTTACAGCCATGGCGGCGGTTCGACCTACGACATGGCCGATCGTTTGGACATCAACCGTGCCGGCATTGGCGTGTTCTCGATTTTGTATACGTCGTATGTCGACGCAGTGGGCAACAATTCAGACATCGACACTGCGATGGAACTGCGTCGGCCGCCGAGCACGGCTTACCATTTGAACCACTATCAACACGGATCGTTCTTCGAGGATTTTTCATTGGATGGCGGGCCTGTTCCCAATTCGAATCCGCCACCGACGGGGCTCGATATTGAGACCACGCCGTGGGGCGCAACGTCGACGCACTTTGAGGTGGATGATTTCATCGAAGTGCGTTCGCTGATGGAATCGACGATCGAAAACAACGTGACGCGATGAGGGAAAAGAGCAAAATGACGACCATGAAATTGCATCGATTCAACTCGCTGACGCGGCTCACTCTCGTTGTCCTATGCGTGTGCGCGACGAACGCGAAGGCGGCTGAAAACAAAACCGTATCGACCGATTCGAAGGACGCGGTCGTTGCCGCTGACTCGAAAATGCAATCGCTGTTCGGTGAATTCGCACTTGCCGACGACGCAGCGACGCGCGAGGGCTTGTGGGACCAACTGCGGCAGCTCGATCGCACCAACCGGGCAGCATTGATTCAGCAATTGACCTTGTTTGCCAGCGAAGCGCAGTCCACGCGATCTTCGATGGTGGCTGGTGTCGTGATCAAAGAACTCAAGATGACCGGCGAAGATGTCGTGGCGGCATTGGTCCCGATGATGACCACCGACGAATCGACGTTACAGAAGCAGATCAAGGGCACGCTGGCCGAATTTGAGGATCAATCCGCTTCGCGCCCGCCCGACTTCTCGATGTACCGAGCGCTGATTGCCACAGAAATCCGCGAAGGTCGTGAAGCCCCCGTTGCGCTGGTGCTGCACATGTTTGATGTCGATCCTGGCGCCGCATTGATCGCGATGACGCGGGCAACGCAGATGCGCGAGCCAAGCAAGATTCGCGAGATTCTCTGGGCTGAGCACACCGTTTCTGACTCGATCTGGAAACAGACGCACGGTTTCATCGATCGAGATACGGTGGAACCGCAAGTGAGCGTGCAGCTTGAGCGACTTGCAAATCATTCGGAGTGGTGGGCGCGCCTGTATGTTCCAGCCGCCATGAAGCGCTACCCAGTTCTCAAGTCTGTTGATTTGCTTGAAAACCTCCAAGGTGATCCGAACGAGACAGTCGCCACCGCTGCCGAACGACTTATTCGTTAAGGCACGCAAAGGTCAGTCCGATCCCACTATCGCGTCGGCTTGCATGCACGGCCAAGCCGAGTGGCAATAACATCGGAGGAGATTGAAAGGCGCGATCGGCGGAGCGAATCAGACCGTCTACGTCACTGTCGAACTCGAAAAAATGTTCGAAGCCGTTGGAGACCGGTACACCGGCATTTCTCCCCATTCAGGGCGTCAAACGTGGCTTTCATCGTGTTATTGTTGGACGTCTCTTCTCGCCCGAAACACTTCAGACAAGATTCGGATTCACCGCAGACCCAACTCTCAATTTGAGATGCTTGTTACATAAGTCCGGTTTCAATTGCGGGTTGCAGGCGGTGTCTGCGATGGGCTAGGATGGCATATGTGGTGGTTTTTCCAAATCGAATCATGGATCGGTACGTCATCAGTGATTCGCAGCTCAGTTTTGTCTGGGCTGTTGCGGGTATTTGCGCGCACTGAGTTCGCCGGCGGGGGATGCCCTGCCTTCAGTATGCGCGAGCACACAAGCCGCTGGTAGAACAATCGCCGCAGTGTGGATCACATTGGTACATACAGGCACAAGTTGCATATCGAATTTGCGACAGCTTACTTGGAGAAAGTCTTATGCGGACAGTTAAGATGACTTGGGTGCTAGCAGCGCTTGCTGTTGCATGCTTGTTGAACACACAGGTATTCGCGGAAGATCAAAAAGACGAATCGCCTCGACATGCCGTTTCGGTGTCGCCAGAAACTGCCCGGGCCCTCGCTGCTCAGGGCATCGCGGTCGAATCCAGCACCGATTATGGCTCGTTTATCTGGATGGAGTTAACGGATGCACAGCGCGACCTCGTTCGCCAGTCCGGCGTCGATGTCCAGGACCGTCCCAATGCATTTCGCATCACCCTCGGCGAGCAGACGTTTGATCCGATCGACGGCGTTCCGGCAGTGCCCGACGCATTGGCGGCTGGTCGTTCGGGCGGACCTGATTTGCACCTGATTCAAATGACCGGACCCACCAAAGCTGGTTGGGTCGATGAGTTGGAAGCGGCTGGCTTGAAGGTCGTGCAGTACATCCACCCATACACGTACGTGGTGTGGGGCGATCTCAATGCCCGCGATGCATTCTCTACGAAAAGCAACGTCCGTTGGACGGGGGACTTTGCACCGGCATATCGCTTGCTGCCGGCTGATCGCGGTCGTAGCGGCGGTCGCGAAGACGTGCGCGTGATGACTGTTCGCGGCGCTGACAAGCGTGCGATTGAGGCGCAGATTCTCGCACTCGGCGGAAAGATCGACCAGTCCAAAGAGATCAACAGCATTTACGACATCACGGGTGTTGCTATCGAAGGTTCGAAGCTCGAAGCGCTCGCGGCGATTCCCGGCGTCTACACGATTCACACCGTTCCCACCGACGGCGGTCTGCGAACGGAGATGGCCAGCCAGGTCAATGTCAATAACGTCAACGGCAGCAACCAGGCATTCCCCGGTTATCAGACATGGCTCAATGGTGTGGGTGTTGACGGTTCGGGCGTCATCATTGCGAACG
>JAUIEW010000156.1 GCA_030429365.1 Phycisphaerae bacterium | reverse complement strand
CGTTTCACTCATTCACTGGATACCGAGACTTGCCAAGAGGTAGTTGCTCTCAGTGGGGTCGCTTGACGCAAATCCCATTTCACCAAGCCGCCCGCAATCAATCGAGTATTTTGCACAGGATCCTTACGCAGGATGCGTTGTACCGCTTCGTCTTTCGGGAACAATTCGTCTTTCGGGATCAAGCATCTCGCTACAATACAGACCAATCTATGCCCTGCTGCCCATCGGTGCGCGGCAAATCTTCTTCGCAAGCGCCCATGACCGACTCCGCTCTGACCTGTTCATCAGAAAGATAACACCGCAGACGGCCAGCACGCTACCGCTGATCATTCCGACGGTTAACAAGTCAACGATCGTGCGAGGAGCATAGAATTCACGCAGCGCCCAGAGCGTTGCAATGAACAGCGAGACGGTCAGGATTGGACGCACCACCGTTGCATTCAAGTATGTGGGCAAAGATGCACCGATCTCCCGACACGTGTAAGTCGGCAGCACGAACATCCCGTAGAACAGCGCGGGCAAGCTTCCACCAAATGCAATCCCCCACAGGCCGGTTTTGAAAACGGCAACCATGACGACCATGAGTGTGATGCCAGTAGCAACCATTGCCAGCGAAAAGTAGGCGAGAGGTTTTTGTTTGCCCAATCCGATCAGGACATACGCCGGAACCAATTGAACGAGGGTCAGCAACTCGCACCCCAGGAACAACGTGAGAATTCCGGCCATCGGGACATAGTCTTCGCCGACCCACACACGAATGATTGGCTTGCCCAAAATGATGAGAACGGCTGCAAGCGCGAGTACGAGCGATCCCACAAATCGATTGCCCTTCAGGACCAGGCTTCGGATCTTGCCGCTGTCTCCTTCGGCCATCAAGCTGGAGGCGGCTGGTTTGGTGACACTGGCTGAAGCGCGGACAATTGCATAAACGGCTTGCATGATCATCACCGGGATCGTGTATAGCGTTGCTGATTCGGTGGCGAGCAAGACGCCAATGACGATGAAACCTGCGCGATCACGCACGGTATCAAACATGCTCCACATCAATGTGAAGATGCTGTAGCTCACCATTTCGCGAAACTGGGGCAAGGACGCATTTGACCAGCGAATGCGCAGTTCGGGAAGATATCGCCGCACCAACAAAGGAGCGCCGATGGCTTCAGCCAACCTCGAACAGACGTGCGCAATCGCCAGACCCATCACGCCGAAATCGAGCAGCAGCAGGGTTACAATAAGCACAGCTCGCGAAATTCTACAGCATAGCGACAGCGTGTTTAGCGGAACGTATCGCTGCAAGCCACTCATCACGCCTCGAAACACAGTCAAGGGCGTGGCCATCCCGAAATAGATGCCGACGATTGCAACCAGTGTTCGGCTGAGTTGCGCATTTTCAGGGGCAATGTTAAACCAGATCGGGAAATAGGCGTATAAGACAATGGTTGCGCTGAGGACGAGCAATGAGACAATCGAATAGAATACGACGGCTGTGCTTACAACCTTGTTCAGACCAGCGTGATCTCGTCGTGCAAACATCGGCGGAATGAAGTAATTGACCGCCGAATTGATTCCCAACTGCAACATCGCCGAATAGGCGAACAGTCCGCCTGTGATGGCCCATATTCCATAGATATCTTTGGGCAGCACTTTCAGAATAAACTTCAGCAGGCAGATCTGAATTGCCATATCAACGCCCATGACCGCGAGGTTGCTCATGGCGTTGAGCGTGACACGTTTTCCGCTGGTCCTCTGCGGAGCGGTATCGTGTTTTGCGGATTTATCCTCAGGACTCATCAGAACCTCGTCAGTCCAACAAACGTAAAGTCTATTCCTCGTTGCCCTTGTGCCGACAATGAAATAGCGTTTGGATACGCTTTCACTGAATCGCAAGGTCGGCACATTGGACGTGCTGGACTGGAGAATTGCAGCATGAAGAAAACATCGATTGTATGTGGCCTCGTGGGAATCGCTGCAATATTGATCGCAGTTGCGTGGCGGGTCGTTCCTGCGGTCGACGGTCAGTCACGGTTTCTGTCCCACGCGATGGCCGACGAAACTGCAGCCCAGCCGGATACCTCGCGAGACCCTGGTGCGAAGTCGACGACGGATGCCAAGCTGCCACGCAAGATCATTCCATGGATCGAGGTGAACGCCCCCTATGCCCGCGTTGCCAGATGGGCCCATACGCGACCGGATGCGATTCTCTCCCGTCCAAATATCAATTACATCGACCATTGCGTTGAAGGGTTGCCTTACTGGAGCAAGATAACAGACACTGTCATCGTCTTAACCAAGCACAAGCAAGTTGACACGCTGTACCCTGAATTGATGCGCAGAAAGCCATCGAAAATGCACATCATCGGGGGGCTTAAGACTTTCGTTTTGGGCGAAGATTTTGCCAATCCCCAGGGTTGGCAAACCATCGCACGGTATGCCAAACGGGTAGTGCGAATTACCGGAAGCAACGTTGTTGTCATCGGGTGCGAAACACCGCTGCTGCCTTTCCACCGTGGCAAAGCATCAATCGATTTTGACAAACTCCGCGAATCGCTGTCTCAACTACGCGATACCGGAATTCAGTTTTGGTGGCACCCGATTCGTATTCTTCCGAATTCCCCGGACTTTCCAACCAGAGAACAGGATACAACACGCTTGGTGCAAACAATTCACGAGGTGTTGCCGGATTCCGTTTTTCTGACAGCGTATACGTCGTGGCACGGATTCGAGAAGAACCGAAAAAGCGAATTGACGCTTCGCGCGAAGATGATTGATCTCGTTGGCATCGACCATATTCACGACCGGCTCTTTCCCACACCCGATGGATATTGGCATTATGACGGCGGCGTTAAGAAACGATGCAACACGGTCGCCGAGGCTGTTGACCGATTGAGCCAACCCAATGGGGGTGTCATCATGGATGTTTTTCCAGGAGGTCTTTCTTGGGTTCAAGTCGCGAAGGAATTCTCTCAGGCCATGAGCAAGACGAAGGGCGCCGAACAATCGACCCCTTGAAGTTTGGGGAGCTGGCACTGCGGCCCTTCCGTAACAGCGTTGGACACATTGGAGCGTCCGCCAGGCAGACTCCGTCCCCGTCAGGCGCAGGCTGATTCTATCATAAGCGCCTGAAGCAAAACGACTTATGCACTGCCCTGTCTCTGCCGCGCAACCTTGAGGCTGCCTAGCATGTTATCGGCTTTCAGAACCCCAGGCTACAGTCACCAATGATCGTAACCCCAAGTCATAGTACGGGCTTACGGCGAATTCGGTTCGCCAAAGTTGTCTCCAGTGGGCGTGTTCTTTTCTGCCGGCAGGTTCGACGAGGCATGGGTTGATCCATGGGCGATCCATGTCAATCTCTCTCAACTGGGGATGCCAAGTTGCTTCAACCGGGGCATCCATCCAATTGGCAGCCGTCCTTACTCGATACCTGTTTTTCGACTATATTGCCGACCCTAAATCGTCCACGGTGGCATTCTAAAGCCGGAAACTCAGGGTGAGACGCGTGGATGCGGATTGTTGGATTTGGGTGACTTTCGGTTGAACCAGGCGGGCACAGATACCGGTGAAACAGCAAATAGATGAACATCTGCGGGCGGTTGAGCAACTTAGGGACAATATCCCCCTTCTGGAGCGAATCTGCTCACGGCTGATCAAGTGCTTCAAGGAAGGTGGACGACTGTACCTGCTCGGCAACGGTGGCAGTGCTGCCGATGCCCAGCATATCGCAGCCGAGTTGGTCGGGCGATTCAAATTGGATCGTCGCGGTTTGCCTGCGATCGCACTGACAACCGACAGTTCGAACCTGACTGCGATTGGCAACGATTTGGGGGGAGATGTCGTCTTTTCACGGCAAGTTGCGGCGCTCGTTACCGCGAAGGATGTCGTTTGGGCGTTAAGCGTGTCGGGCCGATCGCCGAACATTATTGCAGCGGTCAAGGTTGCCCGGGAATTGGGTGCATCCGTCATCGGCTTCACCAGCATCAAGGGAGATGTGTTGGCGGAATACTGCGACGATTGCCTGCGGGCTGACCACAGCGACAGCGACCGTGTCCAGGAAGTCCACGAATTGGCTTACCATCTCATCTGTGAGCGCATCGAATTGGCGTTCTCTGACCCTCAATAGACGAAATTCAGAGCAAACCACGCATGAACAACAGCACGCTGCAGCGCTATCAGAAAGAATTCGCGGGCAAGTTTGGTGGAGGCTCCGCCTTCGGGTTTTGGAAGGGACGCGTCGCTCTCTACGCTATCTTGCGGGCAATGGGCATCAAGGAAGGCGACGAAGTCATCATGCCGGGCTACACGTGCGTGATGGCCGTGAACCCAATCATCTATCTCGGCGCCAAGCCCGTTTTCGTCGACATCGATCCAAAAACCTACAACATGGATCCGAATCAAATCGAGGCAAAGATCTCGGCACAAACGCGGCTAATCATCGCGCAGCACACCTATGGCATTCCAGCTGATATGGACGCGATCCTGGACATCGGCCGCCGCAAAGAAATTCGCGTAATAGAAGATTGCTGTCTCTCGATGGGGTCCACGATTCGAGGGCAGATGACGGGGACATTCGGGGAAGCCGCTTATTTTTCGTTTCAATGGAACAAACCATACACGAGCGGTTTGGGTGGGATGGCGCTGACGTCCAATGACGACTTGGGACAACGCATCGAGGAACTGTGTGAACATGAAACGTGCGAACCCAGCTCCAAGCAAATCAACTTGTTGCGTCTTCAGCTGATGATCTATCGATCCTTCATTTACCCGAAGACGACCGCCCTAGCCCAGGAAACATTCCGTACTCTCAACAAATGGGGACTGGTCGTCGGGTCATCGCAAAGCAGCGAGATGACCCCCAAAATGGAGCCCGATTTCTTCAAGCGGATGAGCGGCATGCAAGCCAGTGCGGGCCTTCGCCAATTGGGCAAACTCGACGAAAATCTTGCACATCGGCGAAAGATGCGCGCGTTGTATGACCGATTCGTAGATGAACACGGTTGGGAAGGTCCCAAGATCAGTGATGACGCCGATCCGGTTCTCGTGCGGTATCCTGTGCGAGTTGGAGATAAAGCCGAGGCCCTTCGACGGGCCAGCGGCCATTTTGTTGAATTGGGCAGTTGGTTCGAGTGTCCGCTCCACCCCATTGAGACCGACATGTCGGCATATGGATATCACGAGGGGATGTGCCCGGAAGCCGACAAAGCCAGTCATGAAGTTGTGAACCTTCCGTGCCACATGCGTGCGTCGGAAAGTACGGCAAAACGATCAGTGGCGTTCCTGGCTAAGTTAGCGAATGCGAAATAGGAACAATGGTCATCGCGACCGACTTGTCCTGGTGTGTTGGCTCGAATCTTTTGCTTCCGCCTAGTTGATT
The DNA here is from genome assembly GCA_030429365.1 of Phycisphaerae bacterium. GTDB lineage: Bacteria > Planctomycetota > Phycisphaerae > UBA1845 > UBA1845 > UBA1845. The sequence goes on along the minus strand of JAUIEW010000156.1, from coordinate 6,542 downwards.
GCAGGAGAATCGGTGTGCTACCGGTAAATCGAAATCCAGATGCCAGGACGCTGCGCTCATTCGGTGCGGCGATGTTGTTTGGATTCGGCGTCATCGGATTCATCTTGTGGTATTCCGGGCCTGATCCCAACGACTTCGCATGGCACGGGGTTCGTACCCAAAAGGCCGCGATCGCGTTCTGGATTGCAGGTGCGCTTCTGGCACTTGTTTCGGTTGGGCCCAGGGGTTTGGCCGCCCGTGTTTATGTTGTGTGGATGTCGATTGGGATGTGTCTTGGCGCCATCATGACTTTCATTCTGATGAGCGTGCTCTTTGTTATTTTGCTCCCGATATTCTCATTGATTCGTCTTCAAGACCCCCTACGATTGAAACTCAAACCGCCAGGCGAAAGCTACTGGGAAGAGTGCCGCGAGCACGAACCCACGCTCGAACGTACAGCGCGTCCGTTTTAGCGCGGCAGACGCGGCGCCAAATAAGCGTCTCTGATTCTAGGCCCATTGATTGAATCCTTGGTCATGCACGTACTTGGAATATCCTGCTACTACCACGATTCAGGTGCCGCCATTCTCAGAGACGGACAGCTGATCGCCGCGGCCGAAGAGGAACGATTCAATCGCCAAAAGCACTTCAGCGAATTCCCCAAACTCGCTGTCGATTACTGCCTCAAAGAAGCCGGCATTTCAATCGACGAAGTCGACTACATCTGCTTTTACGAGAAACCGCTCGTCAAGTTTTCGCGCATTCTTGAAACGATACTGGCGCGCTGGCCGTTGACCTATTGGAATTGGGTCAAGAGCATGCCCATCTGGTTGCACACAAAGCTGCACATCGGTCGTACCATTCAGCGTGAGTTGGGCACCGACAAGGACATCTACTTCGGCAAGCATCATGTGTCCCATGCGGCCAGCGCTTTTCTCGTGTCGCCTTTTGAAGAATCGGCGATCATTACGGCCGATGGCGTCGGAGAATGGGCAACGACCGCGTGGGGAGTCGGTCGCGGCAGTCAGATTGAACTTCAAAAGGAAATCAGTTTTCCCCATTCCGTCGGACTTCTCTTTAGCGCGATCACGGCTTACCTGGGATTCCGCGTCAATGATGCCGAGTGGAAGGTGATGGGCCTTGCCCCCTACGGCAAGCCGAAGTACCTCGACAAATTCCAAGAGGTTGTCGATCTGCGCGAAGATGGAAGTTTTCGACTCAACATGAAGTACTTCAAGCACACCCATTCAACGACCAAAATGTTCAACCGCCACTGGGAGGAACTGTTCGGGCGGCCCATGCGCCCCAAAGAAACCGAACTCGACGATTTCCACAAGGACATCGCCCATTCGGGCCAGAAGATGGTCGAAGAAATCATGGTCAAGATGGCTACACACGTCCACAAATCCACGGGCATGGACAATCTCTGTATCGCGGGCGGCGTGGGGCTTAACTGCGTCGCAAACTGGCGAATCCTCCAAGAATCGGGTTTTAAGAACGTTTTCATTCAGCCAGCTGCTGGCGACTCGGGCGCAGCCCTTGGCGCCGCGTTCTACCTGTACAACACGGTTCTCGGCAAGCGGCGTTCATTTGAAATGCGCCATGCCTATTGGGGACCATCGTTTAATGACGATAGCATTCGGAGGGCACTCGAACGATCAGGGGTGTCGTTTACATACCACGATCGCGAAGAAGCGCTGCTTGAGCAGACCGCTGCAGCCATTGATGGCGGGAAGGTCATCGCGTGGTACCAGGGACGCTTGGAATTCGGTCCGCGAGCGCTTGGCAATCGTTCTTTGGTTGCCGACGCACGCAACCCGAAGATGAAAGACATCATCAACGCGAAGGTGAAGTTTCGCGAGGCATTTCGCCCGTTCGCACCAAGCGTGCTGCGTGAGCATGCTCATGAGTATTTCGACATGCCTGCGGGAATGGATGCGCCGTTCATGTTGTTGGTCCCGAGCGTTCGCCCTGAGCGGCGCAGTGAGGTCCCTGCGATCACGCATGAGGATGGCACCGGCAGAGTTCAGACGGTGACCGAACAAGACAACGGTCGATACTACAGATTGATCAAAGCGTTTCACGATCGAACCGGTACGCCGCTGGTGATCAACACGTCGTTCAACGTTCGTGGCGAGCCGATTGTGTTGACACCGGAAGATGCGATTCACACATACATGAATACCGGGATCGATTGGCTGGTGATGGGCAATTTCGTGATTTCAGAAAAGCCCAAATCCGTCGATTACGAAGCCGGCATGAAGCGAAGCATCGAACTCGAAGCCAGTTCGCTGATCAAATAACCAAGACGCCTTGACCCAAAACACCGGATCCAGACGAGCCATGGCCAAGCAATCACTACTCAAAGAGTTTTTCGCCTTTATCAAGCAAGAGAAGAAATGGTGGATGATTCCCTTGATTTCAGTGCTATTGCTGCTGAGCGGCCTGATACTCTTTTCCAGTTCCTCACCGTTGGCACCGCTGATTTATCCACTGTTTTGACACCTTGTTCAGACCGATATCATGGGTGCCAGCGGATTTGGAAGGCAGCCTGTGGCGGGAAAGGCCTGCCGTTCGCACCCCGTCTCTGGGGAGGTGGTAAGAAGGCGTTTCAGATCGAATTGGGCAATCATCAATGAAAATCATCAACATTTGCGGCGCGCGGCCAAACTTCATGAAGATCGCCCCACTGATGCGCGCATACAAAAATCACAGTAACATCGAGTCCATGCTGATTCACACCGGCCAGCATTACGACGCTAACATGTCGGATCTGTTCTTCAAGCAGTTGGGCATTCCCGAACCGGATCTCAACCTCGAAATCGGATCGGCCAGCCATGCAGTGCAGACGGCCGAGATCATGAAGCGGTTTGAGGCAGTTGTGATTGAGCAGAAACCCGACTGGGTTGTGGTTGTTGGCGACGTCAACAGCACGATCGCGTGTGCATTGGTTGCGACCAAGCTCGGCGTCAAGGTCGCCCACGTGGAAGCCGGTTTGCGAAGTTTTGATCGCGACATGCCCGAGGAGATCAATCGCGTTCTGACCGACTCGATCTCAGATCTGTTGTTCGTCACCGAACCGAGTGGCATGGTGAATCTCAAGAACGAAGGTGTCTGCGATGACAAGGTGCACTTCGTCGGCAATGTGATGATCGACACCCTACGTGCCAATTTTGACAAAGCCCAGCAGTCCAACATCGTTGAGACGCTTGGTCTCGAACCGCGGGGTTACAATGTCGTCACACTGCATCGCCCCAGCAATGTCGATGATGTGGCCACGATGACCCGCATTGTGGACGTGATTGAGGAGATTCAGAAGGATCTCCCGACTGTTTTCCCCATGCATCCCCGAACCAAACACAACCTCGGCAAACTTGGGCTTGCGACTCGACTTGAGTCAATGGCGAGACTCAAGATCATTGAACCGGTTGGCTACCTCGATTTCCTCAAACTCACCGGAAGTGCGGCAGTTGTCTTAACCGATTCGGGCGGCATTCAGGAGGAAACGACGATCCTCGGCGTGTGGTGTCTGACGCTTCGTGAAAACACCGAGCGCCCTGTGACCATCGATCAGGGAACCAACACCTTGGTCGGTACCGATCCCGCGAAAATACTCGACGCCTATCGGAAGTGTCGCAGCCAAAAAGTCGGTGACGCCCAAACCCCGGAGAAATGGGACGGCAAGGCGGCACAGCGCATCGCCGAAATCCTTGCCAAGCAATCCAAATGACAGGGCGTGTGACGCTCGCGGATTGGGTGCACTACGGCCCGCCGAACGATAACCAGAATGCATTCGCGTCTGCGAGATCGATATCGCCATCCGAGTCTGAATCAAACACATCAACGCAATCCGGCGACATTGCAGGTGGCGCGACTTCCGGGCCGGCGAGACACTCGTTCAGCAACGCGTAGTCGTTCAAGTCGATATCACCGTCACAGTCCGAGTCCCCCACTGCTCCAGGTACTTGAATGTCAGAAAAATGAAAGAAGTTCAGCAGGTTGATCGAGCCGCCGGAGAGAAATGGACCGGTGACCGAGTTGTCGCCCGTGTCGATGAATGAGAGGTTGTTCGCATTTGCAACGAACATGCCGCCCGAAGGCCCCGGTTCGAGTCCGATCGGGAAGCCGAAGTTGATTGAAGCGACGATACTGCTCGTGTCGAAGTCGTATCGAAAGACCGCGCTGTTGGAGGCGACGTACAGATCGCCGTTGTCGCCGAACTGCAGGCCAAACGTGTTTCCACTCGCCAAACCGTCGCTGCTGTCAACAAGCACTTCATCAAATGCGCCCGTTGCGCCATCGTAGACGATCACGTCGGCGCTGTAACGCCCAGCGACATAGAATCGGCCATCCGGGCCGAAAGCCATTCCACTCGGGCCATCCAGTCCACCCGAACCGGCGGTGATGAATGCATCGATGAACGTACCGTCCGAATCGTAGCGCAAGACTTCGTCACTCGCCTGACTGGAGACGTAAAGATTGTCGTCGGGCCCAACGAGGATGTAGACCGGATCGTTAAGACCGCTGGCCGAGCCGATGAAAACCCCGAGTAACGCTCCAGTGTCCCGATCGTATTGAAGCACCTGGTCGGTACCGAAACTTGCAACGAGCACATCCGTTCCGCGATCAAGGACACCGTGCGGTTGATCAAGGCCGGTCGCGGCAGCCGCCGAAACAAACGTGTCGATGAAGTCGCCAGTGGTTGCGTCGTATCGCAGGACTTCGTGACCAAAGTCGCTGCTGGCATAGAGGATATTGCTCGGGCATTGCGGCGCCGCTGCGACTCTCAATTCAGAGAAGTACAGCGCCGCCACACCGACCGCCATCAAGCAAACAGGATGTTTCATTGGCCCTATCCCGTAAACGCTGCCTGCAATGCCGCGAAGTCCACAAGATCGATTCCGCCGCTGCTGTCCGCATCAAAGCAGTCGCAGGGCGTGGTGCCTGAAGGTGCGGCTGGGCCTAGCAGACAATTGACGAATTCGGCCAGGTCAGCTTCGTCCACATCGCCATCGACATCGTGGTCACCGCTGCCCGGAACACAAGTAAGCACAGTGCACTGAACTTCGTAGATTTCAAAGGCGTCAATGCCCGCTTCAACCACGGACTGCGTGCCAATGTCTTCCGCCGTGAACCGGATTCGGAACTGAGAACTGGCTGGCACTCCAAACGCTCTCTCAAACCAACCGCCACTGATTTCGGGATTCGCATCAGCGCTTGTTGGTCCAACAATCTCCAATGTGCTCCAACTGCCGCCGCCGTTCTCAGAAATCTCAACGATGAACCGGTCGGTACCGGGACCACCACCTGTGTCGTTGGAGAACCAACGGGCATAGCTAACCTGCGGGGCGCTGAGACCAGAAAGGTCAAAGACCGGTGAAGTCAGCGTGACCGAGCCGTTGTCCACATCGCTGTTGCAGGCGTTTGCACTGCTGTTGTCGGTCAGCCAGCATTGGCCCGAACCGTCGAAGTCTGCGGGCGGATCACCGCGTTCACAGTCGACCGGTGTCCCTCGCGTCCACGGGCCATCAGTGGCTGAATCAGACGTGGTCCAACCGTTGTCACTTTCGAAATCGTCCGCCACTTCCGTGATGAGGCTGGTCGCAACCAGTGCCGAATACGTTGCAACAGGTGCTTCGACCGGGTCTTGAATATCGCCACATGTTGCCGAACTGGCAATGAAGTACTGGATGGTTTCACCGCAATCGGCGGCAGGTAGTTCGGCTTCATAGAGGTCGCCGCCAACCGATGCCATAGGCGACGTGCTGAACGGTCCTGACGTTCCAATTCGATAGTGAAGGCTGGCGGAAACTGAGCTGCTCGACGTGATCGTGACGGGCAGCGTGGTGGTCTGATTCGCATCAACCAGTGCGGGACGTCCGGAGGGGTAATCGATGTTGACCACCTCAAACGTCGGGCAGTCCATGTTGTGGTCGCCAAACGCGGCACATATTTCTTCGCAGTGCGGCGTCCCGTTTGAAATATTGGCGTCGTCGTCATCGAGCGTCAGGTAATCGATCGTAATCTGTGGCGTGATGCTCGATCCGGAGTGCATGGGCATGCTGTTGATCGCGAGTGGCGCGATGATGTCGAGATACGTCGCTGGGTTCGTGGCGGCCAACTCGTTTCGCAGACTCCAGAAGCACCCTGAAATGAGTGTTCCACAAAAGTGCACTTCGCCGCTGCACGGATACTGCATCGTGTTGTCGCCTTCTCTCAACGGCGTGTTGCAGTCGCCGGTGAATCCATAACCAGTGCCCGACACGTCCTGATACAGCATGGACATGACGTCGCCCATGCCTTCGCCATATTGCCCCTGCCCGCTACCCGCGACCTGGACGAGGTGATGACCATATTCGTGGATGATCACACTGCTCCATGATGTGTTGGGGCGACCGCCGCCTGCGGCACAGAACCGGAGATTGTCGCCTTGATATTGAGCGTTCCCCGGGCAAAAAAGGTTGGCGCCTTCGTTAACCGTGATGCTGAACGCGGTTTGCCCACCGATGACGGGGTAAGCCGGATTGACATTCAGCACGTAATCGCGAATGGCATTCGCGTAG
>JAUIEW010000438.1 GCA_030429365.1 Phycisphaerae bacterium | reverse complement strand
ATGATTGGAATGCCAAACAGCCCGATGGCGACAATCCAGAACGATCGCGCTTTAACGGCTTTGATTTCTTCGCGAATGGTGGTGAATTGATGCAGCAGAAATGCGTCAGATTCCATTTCAGATCTCCCGTTGCAACAGTGTGCCGTTGTCGGTGCGCCAGAATCGGCGATGGTCACCGCGGCGGATTTGTTTGTGTCAATCGACCAATATAGGGGAATCCCTCCGTCAAACCAAGGGATGATTCCAATGCAATCTTTCACAACGACGCTTTCGCAACGTGTGCTCAAACGATCACGCCCACCTTACCTACTTCGCCCGCGCCGCGCAGATGCCACTTCTCGCTCAAGGTTGCGTTACCCTTTGTATCTCACCTCGATGTTGTCTGTATTACTTGTCGCAATCGATGCGTTTGCCCAGAAAACTGACGTTCCGGTAACCGCCCCCGTCAAGCACAGCGTCCCAGGCTGGGCGGCCGATGCGATATGGTATCAGGTCTTCGTCTCACGCTTTGCCAATGGCGATACAGGCAACGACCCGCCCGGAACGTTGCCTTGGACCAACGAATGGGAACAGTTTCAATCGGGCGAGAAGGGAACGCTCCGAAGCAACCTTCTCGATAGACGCTACGGCGGCGATTTGCAGGGCCTGCGAGACAAACTCGACTACCTGGCAGGCCTGGGTGTCAACGCGATTTATCTGAACCCGATCTTCCAAGCCGACACCCAACATAAGTACGACACCTCCGACCATCGTCACATCGATGACTCATTTGGAATTCGTGATAGTCGCCTCAAGATTTCCGGCGAAAACGAAAATCCAACAACATGGCAGTTTTCGCAAAGCGATTTGCTGTTTCTTGAGTTGCTCAAGGAAGCCCACGCCCGGGGCATGCGAGTCATGATCGACGGCGTGTTCAATCATGTTGGCCAATCGTTCTGGGCGTGGGAAGACGTCAAGCGCAAAGGCCGGCAATCCCGTTATGCAGAGTGGTTCGCGGTAACCGCATGGGAACCGAAACTCACCTGGGACGCGTGGGACGGCCCCAATGGACGGCTCGTCAACTTTCGACAAGTCGAGGATGGATTGGCCCCCGAAGTCGAACAATACCTGTTTGCATTCGTGCGCCGTTGGATGGACCCCAATGGTGACGGCGATCCGTCCGATGGTGTCGACGGATGGCGGCTGGATGCGGCCGAACGCGTGCCGCACGGTTTCTGGAGGCGCTTTAGAAAGGTCGTCAAATCGGTAAACCCGGACGCTTTGATTGCAGGCGAAATCTGGATCGATCCAGCACCCTGGATGGATGGCACACAATTCGATGTCGTCACCAACTACCCGGTCGCATTTGCGATTCTTGAGTTCGCGGGCGCCAAACGAGGCCAGCCCGAGGAAGCTTCGATGACCGCATGGAGCGACCGGATCATTGAACTGAATGGCCGGTATGAGAAACCGGTCATCCAGTCGATGGTAAACCTGCTGGACAGCCACGACACCGCCCGCGCAATCACGCAATTGACCCAACAATCTCAGTCCGACACTGGTCCAAACGATCCATCCCCTCGGCCGGATGACTCGGCGTTTGCACGTCTCAAGTTGGCCGCATTCCTTCAGTTCACGCTGCCAGGTGCACCGATGATTTACTACGGCGACGAACTTGGAATGTATGGCAAGAACGATCCATTCTGCCGCGCTCCGACGTGGTGGTCGAAAACCGAAAGGCAACAAGGCGAGCAACAAATCTCACCCGTCTATCGGCGCCTGGCCGAACTACGCGGGCAACTATCCGAACTGCGCCGTGGCAATCTTCAAGTCGTTCACGCCGACAATCGGCAGCACACATTGGTGATCAGTCGAAGCGATCAGCAACACCAAGCAATGCTTGTATTGAACGCCGACACCGTTGCGCGCAAGGTCGAATTCGTCACCTCAAAAGACACCGAATGGTTGCAACTGTTTCATACTGAAGAGGGTGAATTAAAAGACGCAACCCGCCAAGGTCCATTGCGGTTGCGCGCCGATAAACACGGAAGAGTCACGATGAACTGTAATCCGTGTTCGGGAGTTTTGTTACGCGAAGTGTCGCGATAATCCATCGTCCGAGAGTTAATTCGCGGGCCCGCCA
>JAUIEW010000437.1 GCA_030429365.1 Phycisphaerae bacterium | reverse complement strand
GTCTCGATCGGTTGACGCGCGAATATGGCAGCGATGAATCGCGCGGATTTGCGAACACCGTCTCGCGCGGGGCGATGGTTGGCGAGCGCGATGCCAAGATGGATGCGATGGCGAATGCGGCCAGCCGTCCTGAAAGCCTGGCCGAACACCTGCTGGTGCAGTGGGCGGTGTTGGAACTCGATGACGAAATCCGTCGCGCCGGCGAGGCGATCATCTACAGCCTTGAAGATGACGGATACCTTCGCGTTCATCTTGATGAGATTGCGGCTGGCAGTCGTCCCGAGTTGGACGTTTCGTCACTTGAAGAGGCGTTGCCTCTGGTGCAACAGCTTGATCCGGTTGGCGTAGCCGCCCGCGATTATCAAGAATGCTTGCTGCTGCAACTCGATGCGCTACCCGGCGACAACCGGATCGAAAAAGAACTCGTCCGCAATCACCTGCGCGATGTGGTTCGCAACCGATACCCTGCGATTTCAAAAGCCACTGGTTTTTCCGTCGGCGAAATCACCGAAGCCGTCAAAGCGATGCAGTCCACGTTGCACTTGCACCCGGGGTACACCGTGGTCGAACGCGAAATCCCCCGCATCACGCCCGACGTGATCATCGAAGACAGCGAAAGCGGCGGGGGATTCGATGTGCGTTTGACGCGGGCGAGCAGTCCGCAACTTCGATTGAGTCAGTCGGCGATCGATATGCTCCAGGACAAATCGTCTTCCAAGGAAGTGCGCGATTTCGTGCGGAAGCATTTGGAATCCGCGACCGCGCTGATCGACGCGATCAAGTTTCGTCGTGATCGATTGAAGCTGGTGGCCGAGCGCATCGTCGAAAGACAAGCCGATTTCTTCGAGATCGGGCCCGAAGGGCTTAAAGTCCTGCGGATGAGCGAGTTGGCCGAGGAATTGGAATGCGATCCGTCGACCATCAGCCGCACGGTCGCGGGCAAGTACGTGCAGACGCCGCGCGGCATTTTCCCCATGCGGTATTTCTTTACGGGCGGAACGGAAAGCTCATCGGGCGAGAGCACGAGTTGGGACAGCGTCAAGACAAGCGTCCAAAAGCTCATCGAAGAAGAAGACAAGAAGAGCCCGTACAACGACGATCAGGTTGCGGCATTGCTGAATAAGCGGGGGATCGATATTTCGCGCCGCACGGTGGCCAAATATCGCCAGCAACTGGGCATTCCGTCGTCAAGGCAACGGAAGGAATTCTGATCGCCCATGCATTGGTCGGCGATTGCCAGAATTCCCGTGTGACAGCGTTCGCACGTAACAATGCCAACCACCCCGTTGACTTGAACTCCCAACTGACATTAATGTACGTCCATGCGAGTGGACCAGCGTTATCCAACCTTCTGTTTGGTCATCGCATTGATTCCGTTGACATCGTGCGCGTGCCTGTTTCCTGGAGAGCGCGATGCCGATCTGCAGCAATCCGACCCTCAAGTAACAAACGGAGTGAAAGCCGAGGCGGCTGACTCGGATAGTGTGGGCGATGGCGCCGTTTCGTCTTCCGAACGCCAAGCCATCTCCGCGCGATCTGCAAGCCTGCCTACCGGTTCGGTTCACATGCAGTTTGAAGTGCATCGCGTCGAACTTCCGATTGAACATGAGCGGCGGTCATTGGGCCTTTGGAAGCATTTGAATGAATCGCTTGGCGATCCTCAATTGACCGCACTGTTGGCGCGGAACGGGCTTCGGGCTGGCAAAGGTGATCGGGACGCTTGGCCGGCGATGAAGGCGGTCATCGAAGACGCGGGCGGTCGGATGGGGACGTATCGACATGTCGTCGATAACGGGTTGTCCTTGCTCGTCAATCTCGATCGGACCGAAGGCGATGAGTCGTATTTTCTGCATGAGCGCGGCGGCTCGCTCAAGGGCGGCAGCCTGCCTGAAGGTACGAAACGCATCAACATCGACTATGCAGCGCAAGACGGCGACGCCACACGCGTGATTTTGAAGTTGCGACCGGAACTTCAGGAATCCCGCACCCGCTCCCGATGGGTTGAGCAGGATGGAAACGTCACCAACGTTCAGGATCACGAAGGCATCACGTTCGACGAGTTGGCGGTTGTTGTGAAACTCGGGCCGGGTGAATTCGCCGTGCTCGGCAGCAGCGAACAAGCTGACAG
>JAUIEW010000155.1 GCA_030429365.1 Phycisphaerae bacterium | reverse complement strand
GGCGAGCGTCTTGATGTTTGTGGATCGGCTTGGCGGATTGGGGGCCGTCGCGTTGGGGGCTAGTGGTCCCGCCGCCAATACGATTTCGCCCCATTGGCCTTCATCTTGTTCGCCGTCTGCATCGTGCGAAAACAAGAAATATCGCACCATGTCAGGTACCGTGGTGTCGGTGTCTTTGATTGCCAGATCGAAACCATAGGTGCCACCGGTGGTCATATTCGCTTGTGCTAGAAGGATCGTTAAATCGATCCGCTGTCCGCTGTAATCCGGCGTACTGGCGTAGCCATTCCACGCAGAGAAGACACTCGCGTCACCGCCCTTGATTCTTCGTGAATCAAATGTCGCCCGGAATCCCTCGACATTGCCTTCCCGCACTGGCGAGTCGCTGTTGTTCGTATCGAAATACAATTCGACCATATCTTCGCCGGGAATGTCCGAGTGGAGGTCATCTGCTAGTTGAACACTCAAGTACAAAGCGCCTGAGTTTTGAATAGCCAGTATCGATGCGCTGGTGTCTTGAAGACCGGTGGGCGTCCCTTCAACAACCGTTCCATGCATGCCCTCCGGTAGCGCGTTCATGTCGATCCTTGTTCCTTCCGAACGGATCGAAGTGAAAAAGCCATAAGGGACAACGAGTTGGCTGAGGGGTGGTTCCGGAATGCCTCCCGGCACGATCGTTTCAGGACTATCTCCCGTGTAGTCCAGCTCGAAGAGTGCCACATCTTCGGCATCGACATCGCCGTCTGAATCGAGGTCGGCTGGGTCGCGGTCAAGCGAGACCAAACTCCAATAGGGCGTCAATCCAAAGTGAGTCACCGGAACCTGATCCGCAATGGTGGGCGAGACGTCGATCAGCACGGAAGTGCCGCCGGGTTGCCTGGCCATCGCATAGAGATGTACATCATCGGCGTAGTCCAATTCGATCACTCTCGCTCCAGCAATTGGAGTGAGATTCGAAGACGCCCCGGAACTCGGGTCAATTTGAAACAAGTTGCCACCACCACCATACAACTGTCCGTCATCTGCGAATTCAATGGCGCGAATGTCCTGTTGGTCCGGAGTCGCTACATGGTTGGCCCGTATTTCGTCGCCACCAAGATCAAGTTCATAAATCGCGGCCTCGCCGAATGGATCCCATTGAGGTTCCGACAATACGTAGATCGCGCCATCCGGGGCGACCGACAGTCCGGACATGGGTAGTGGAATCGAGGGGCCATCATTCGCATTGGGCGTCATCGCTACAAAGACGCCGCTTATCCCGGCGGATCCCGAACCACTGATCTGCGTGAGTTCAAATTCACTGACACCGTCGGCAGTGAGCGACAGAGTAAAGAGGACGTGGGCAACATTGATGACCTCGAATTCCTGGTCGACGAGGGTTGCTGGTTGCGACGGATCGTTGACGACGCCGCTTTCATTAATGACAAACTCACTCGTTGTGCCAGACATGTCGGTCAGCGCGACCACCGCACGCAGCGACCATACCAATGGCCCAGCCGTTCCTTCATTGGCGTATCGAAATACTGTTGTGATATCGGCGCACTCAGAAAACCAATGGCGCTTGCCGACTGAGAAACCGACCTGCCCAAGCAGGTTGGCTGCTCCGGTGGCCATGTCGATTTCGTAAAGCTCGTCGTTTGAGATTCCAAAGAGTTGAGAACCGTCAGGCGACCGGTCCAATGCCCGCCAGTGAATCGGTTCGGCTGACGGCAGCGTGGCTATCGGTGCGCATGTCGACACCCGACCCAGTCGAAAAGGCGGGGCGCCCTCGCCAGTCAGGAAAAAGGGCGACGCCTGAGCGATCAAGGCGTGGCCAATGATGATCCACATCGCGCAAGAGGTCTGAGACGCAATGACGAAACGGCGGGCTGGATGTGTCACCGTATTGTGCACAGTCAATTACCTCCCTTTTGGGCAGTCAACATCATAACCTCCAGGACGCGCGAAAGCGCCTAAGGGACAGGCGCAAACGCGGTCTGGAGGAGTGCGATGTCTTTGAGATCCACGTCGTCATCCTGGTCAAGATCAAACACGGCCCGACAGGTATCGCGGCACGTGAAGGGCGTTGGCAACGAAAGCGGGTTCGGGCCGGCTAGGCATCCGGGTAGTCCGGCAAAGTCGTCCAAGTCGGTGTCCCCATCTTGGTCGAAATCCCCATGGGTAAACACTTCGCAACCGTCCGGAATTCCGTCGAGATTGCAGTCGATATCGCATTCGTCTGGTACGTGATTGCCATTGCAGTCGTCACTTGTGTCCAGTGCGATGTCGGTTAGGTCGGAAACACTGTTTTGGTTGCAGTCAGGTTCAATTTTGAACGCATTGTTGCTTTGCATCCCCGCAACAAAAACATGTCCAAACGCGTCTACGTCAACGTCTCTGGGGTGCTCAAGGTCGCCACCCATGCCGTCGCCGGATTGGTCAATAATCTCGGAGACTTCACCGGCTGGCGAAATCTTCAGGACGTTATGTGAATCGCGGCCTGAAACGTAAACATTACCAATAGAATCTGTGGCAATTCCGTGTGGTGCGACAAGGAATGCTGACACGCCATCGCCGAGCACATTGACGATCTCTGTAATCGTGCCGTCTGGACTGATCAAAAAGACGTTGCTTGAGTGCTGACCGGTCACATATACGTTGTCCCAAGGGTCTGTCGCAATCCGGCGCGGGCCGCCAAGTGGTCGGTTTCCGTCACCGTTCCAATCGATGATTTGCGTAATCTGGCCCGCGGGCGTTATCTTGAAAACGTTAGAGCTTTCCCATCCCGAAACAAAAATGTTTCCCTGTGAATCCACTGCAATCCCACGCGGAGACGTGAGCGAATGACCTTCGCCATCTCCAAAATGATCGATCAATATCGTGATGGAACCTTCGGGAGAAATCTTGAAGGCGTTTGAACTGCCGTTTCCGCCGACATATATGTTTCCGGCTACGTCAACGGCAATCGGCAACGGGAAATAAAGGCCGTTTGCACTTCCATCACCCGTCTCATCCATGATTTCCGTGATGGCCCCCTCAGGCGTGATTCGAAAGACGTTGCTGGTCTCTGCCCCCGTCAAGAACACATTTCCGGCAGAGTCGGCAGCAATGGCATTGGGTTCACCCAATTCATTGCCTAGGCCATCTCCATCGCGGTCGATTATTTTGGTTACCGTTCCGGATGATGAAACCCAATAGGCGCTATTTGCTAGAAATGACGACACGTAGGCGCCTCCGTTTCCGTCTGCCGTGATTCCTATTGGCAACCTAAATGGAACACTACCCCCGCCAGCAGTGACGTCGATGATCTCGGTAGTAAGGTCGTTGGCTGCCGCAAGGCCACTGTCCACAGCAAGCAAAAAAAGCAAGGCGAATACGCAAGGCAGGGCGCGAATCCTTGAATGTTCAACCGATCGATGACGCTTTTCGTAACGCACCGTGTGACTCCTTTGTGATTGAAAGATGGAGCCCTTGCGAACATCCCGCCTGATCTGGTGGCGAGTCGATCTCGTCCCAGACACCTTAGAGTCTCTTCTGACGCCAGATTCTTACACGCAATTTCAAAATTTTTGCCTTTTTATCTCTGTCTCCGACATGAGCATGAAGTAGCTTGCTCTACTCAGTTTTCTTGGAGTATCCTTGTAACAAAGCGCACTTTCCTGAGGTTTTCTGAAGTTTGTTGTATCATTCGGCTGAGACTGAATGGCTGTGCCATGCCCTGCCAAGATGACAGGATAGACCGATTCGACCCATGTCCAAGACTCGATCCAGCCTACTTCGTCGAATCAAAGATCCCAGTGATCAGCCGTCTTGGGAAGAGTTCGACAAGCTCTATCGGCCGCTGCTTATCCAGTATGCCGCGTCGCGGAATCTCACACGCGATGAGGCCGAGGAGATCGCCCAGCAATGCATGGCCGCCATCGCCGGTGGGGTGCAGAAGTTTGAGCGGCGGTCGAGTCTTCGTGGGTGGATGCGGGGCATCGTTGACAATAAGGTCAAAGACCACCTGCGCGCCCATCGCAAGGAGACAGCCGCCCGGACTGGCGACTTCCAACGCGAGCAGACAACAGAATCAAATCCCGCCACGCTTTGGGAGCGTCATTGGAACAAGACGCATCTGCTCTATTGCCTTAGCCTGATCAAGGAGGATGTTTCGCCTTTGACCTACCAGGCTTTTGAAATGTACGTGATCCAGGAACAACCCGTGGCAGATATCGCGGAGAAACTCTCGATGTCTCCGAACCAGATATACGTCGCAAAGCATCGCGTGATGGAACGTCTCAAGAAACGTTGGTCGGAGTTGGCAGATGGCATCCTCTAATCAAACCCAATGTCCAGATCGAGCGCTGCTTCGCCGCTACGAAGCGGGTGAACTCGCGGACACAGAATCGGACGCTCTGGATGGGCATGTCAAGTCGTGCGAATCGTGTTGCAAGTCGATTGAAGATTTTCGTTCCGGTGACCTTACGAGTCGCCTGATTCGTTCGGCGGTGGCTGAGCAATCTTCCGATCCAGCGTCAGTTGCAGATCCCACAGTGCCGAGCGATGGTGCGATCGACTGGCAGATCGCCGACTACGAACGCGTGCGACTGAGCGGTGAAGGTGCGTTTGGAACCGTTTGGGCGGTCCGCGATCGCGTCGGGCTGTATCGAGCGCTAAAGGTGTTAAACCTGTCGCGATTGCGGTCGGCGAATGTACGGTGTCGCGAGTCAACGGCGCTGGAGGCGTACTGCCGAAATGTCCCGAAACATCCCAATCTGGTCGAGATTTTTCACGTGGGCATGCAGGGGGAATCGCTTTACTACACGATGGACCTTGCTGACGACGATCGCACCGGGCGCTGTGCCAGAATGCAACTGCCTGACAACTATCGCCCGATGACTTTGCAATCGGTCATGCGACGTGAGGAGATCATCAGCGCGGATACCGCAATCGAAATCGTTATTCGGCTGCTGCGCGGGCTTGAGCGGTTGCATCTGGTCGATCTGGTCCATCGCGACATCAAACCGGCCAACGTCATCTTTGTCGAACGCAATCCGAAGTTGGCCGACATCGGTATGATCACGACGGAGTCGCCATCGGCGAGTGTGGTGGGGACGCCGGAATACATGCCACCGGATTCCCGCATGGACCCGACGGCCGACGTCTACGCAATGGGGCGTATTCTGTTTGAGTTGTTGGCCGGCAAAGACGCATCGGGGTTCCCAGCGCTACCGTCGTATGTCCATTTGGCGACGGACAATTGGCAGGCATCAGGCGTCGCCAGCGTTATCGCCAAAGCTGGAGCACCACGGGGTGATGATCGGTATCGATCGGCGAGTGAAATGCTCGACGCGCTGGAGTCGTGTCGAGAACTACCACTGCTTGCGCAACTGTCGGATTCTCCATCCACGCACAGACCGCGGCGCCATCCTTATATGCCCATCGTGATCGCGGTGATCAACGCGGTACCTTGGGCGATCGGCCTCTTTCTCGCCTACAAGCTCATCCGCCACTTCTTTTGAGAGGAATTTCAACCACTTCCTGGATTGCCGAACTAAGTCGCGTTCGCATATTGGGCAAACTCAAGCCATTTTTGACCGATGAGTTTTTCGGCTTCTTGCAAAGGTACTGGTCGCCCCAAGAGGTACCCCTGAGCCATGTCACATTCCAATGCCAAGATGGTTGCGACTTGTTCACTTTTTTCGATGCCCTCTGCGGTCACCGACATGCCGAGGTTATGCCCGAGATCGACGATGGCGTGGAGGATGGCGATCGATTCTCGGTCACTGTTGGCGGTCTCGATGAAACACCTGTCGACCTTGATTCCATCAAGCGGTAGCGTGCGCAACAATCCCAACGATGAAAGACCCGTACCGAAGTCATCCATGTAGATCTGTACGCCTGAATTCTTGAGGGTCGCAAGCGATTCAGCGATCGACTCCTCGGCAGCCATGACTAGGGACTCGGTGATTTCCAACCTCAATGCGCTGGGTGGAAGGGCGAGCTTTTCGATAAGCGCGAGCAGCGCGGCAATGAATTCCGGCTCCATGATCTGTCGTCGGGAGACATTGATATTCATGGACACATTGCTACCGCCTGGCATATTTCGCAGACGAACAAGGGTTTGGCACGCCTGCTCCATGACAAACCAGCCCAGTGGGACGATGAGCCCGTTTTCTTCGGCCATCGCGATGAACTTGTCCGGAGGGATCAACCCGAGCGTCGGATGCGACCAGCGAACCAGTGCTTCAAACGACACAAGCCTGCCAGACACGACATCGATGATTGGTTGATAGACCAGGTGTAAATCGCCGCCGTCGATTGCGCTGCGAAGTTGGTTCTCCATGTCGTGGCGGTCGCGAATGCGTTCGAGCATTGATCGATCGAACACGACGTAACGCGATCGTCCGGCGGCCTTCGCTTCATACATGGCCACATCGGCGTCGCGCAGGATAGCCTCTGAATTACCTGACGCGATGGCGCTGGTTACGATTCCGATGCTTGCGCTTGAGTAGACGACATTCCCGTCAAGGTCGTATGGTTTCTTAAGAACCTCAAGAAGTCGGTCGGCGACAATCGTCGCATCATCGGGAGACGTGAGATGGTCCAGCAGGATCACGAATTCATCACCGCCAAACCGTGCAGCCAGACTACTGCTATTCTGGATCATCGCATCGCTCGGGCGTAGGACAGAGTTCAGCCTTGCAGCGATCTGCATCAAGAGCAAGTCGCCTGTTTCGTGTCCATAGCTGTCATTGATTAACTTGAAGCGATCGAAGTCGATAAACAGTACTGCAAAATGGTATTCCGGATCATGCTGACTGCGGCGGACCGTCGCATCCAGCCGGTGATTGAACATCGCGCGATTCGGCATCGACGTCAACTTGTCAGTTTGTGCCGTCAGGCGAAGTTGCTCTTCGGCTTTCTTGCGTTCGGTGATATCGTTGCGGATTGAGACGTACTTCTGAACCTGTCCATCCTTTCCCCTGAACGGGGCAATGGTGGATTCTTCCCAATAGAGTTGACCGTCCTTACTTCTGTTACAAACTTCTCCATGCCAAGCGCGCCCGGCTTTGATCTCTCCCCAGATATGTTCCCAGAATTGCTTTGAGTGATACCCAGAATTGACAATCCGGTGATTCTGTCCAATCAATTCATCGCGTTCGAACCCGCTGACTTCGCAGAACTTGTCGTTTGCCTCGATGATGGTCCCTGAAGTGTCTGTCACCGACACGAGAGACGCCAAATCCATTGTGCTACGCAGCGCCTCGATTTCTCGAAGTGCGTTTTCGGCGTGGTCTTTGGCCGCGGAGAACTCAAGGGTCATTTGGCGCGCGAGTGACATAGCGCGGCTCTTGCCGGTTCTTTGCAGGAAGACAAATACGGCAAGCATGACGCTAATCAGTGCGCCAGCGATCGCCTCTTCGATTGGTGTCGCTTCGTCCATTAATGAAATCAATTTTGGCGTTGGTGTAACGACCACCGACCACTCGCGGCCAACGGTATCCATCGTTTGGAGTCGCAATAATGTTTGATTGCCCAATGATGCTATGGTCGGTGCGATCCCATCGGGCTCGATCTCGTCTTTACTCGGGGCGTCTGTAAGAAGCGTGTCGTTTGAGAGCTGACGACCATCGTAAACCTCGACGTTGATTAGGCCATTGGCAGACCCAGAGAAACCGGTCAAGAGATCGTTGGTCGATACGGTCGCAAACAACACACCCTTAAGGCTGCCGACGCGCTGCTCCGGTGATTTTGCTGGCACAGCGTCCGCATACACGGGCACGAAATAGCGAATCACCGTTCGCGACTCCGAGCCATGTTGGATCTTGAACGGGGACGAGGCGACTGGTTTACCCGTTTGAATCGCACGTCGGATTGCAACGCCGCAATTTGGATCTGTGCCAAGGTCAATGCCCGCGTCTCGGGCGTTGTTCTCGATGGGCTCAACGTATTTGACCACGTACGAATCGCGATCGGCGTCTGACGTGATGGTATAGCGATAGGTGGCTTCATTCAGACGTTTGTCTATGCCAGACTTGTTGGACGCGCTTGCCAATTCGCGTTCCAGGTATCCAAAAGCAACCAGACCGATGAAGTCTTCGCGAAAATCGCTGGACTCGAAATATGATCTGAACTCCTGTTGATCGACAGCCTGGCTTGCGGAAAAAAGCCCGCGGGCGCCTTTGAGACAATAGATCGGAATCTCTGACCGGACGCCAAGTTCAGCCACCGCTTGATTGGCAAGTCGATCAAAACTGGCGACATGCTCAGCATTAACATACTGGCGCTTCGCCATTACTGTCACGAAAGTCAACGCCAAAAATACACCGAGGGTCGCCGTTGCCCATAAGACGCTGCGCCAGTCGCGGATTCTCTGCGGAGGCATGCCTGGATCGATGACCGGCTGCCGCTTCGTGGCTGGGCGCATACCTGATCGAACTGCGTAGATGACGATGAGTAGGCAGGTAATGCTTGCGAAAATGTGAATGCGGAGGAGAAGGTGGCGGTTCTTTAAACGGGCACTCGCCAAGGACCGCATGTTCTGCCAAAGGCGGTCCATGCCAGCACTGAATTCCGCCTTGGCATTGACATATTCCCTTGATTGCAGGAGTCTGCCCGCCTTTTCGCGATCTCCGGCTGCAACCAGTCCGAAGCTTCGATTCTCCAAGTCGACTAGAATCCGGTTTGCATTGTCGGTGGCGGCAACGAGGTCATGCCCAAGTAGGCGTTCGGACAAGTGACGGGCCTTGGCTATGAAACTGTCGAGTGTCGCGACATTGTCAAGGTATCGCTCTTTCCAACGGGCGTCTCCGGTTGCAGCGTACATCCTTGCCGACATCGTGAGCACTTCGTCAAGGTGTACGATTTCTGTTTCCGCGCTGGAAAGTGCTGAAATGGAAGTTGAGCCTTCGGCGTCGCGCATTTGCTCAACAAGCATCGCGATATTCAAGCCAACAATTGCCGCGGTGATAAGAAGAAGCAGCAGCCTGCCACGGCTGTAGATACCCAATCGGTGGCCGTGCGAGACCTCGAATGCAGATGGCTTGCTCGTACCTGAATTGCCCGATGTATTGGCCATAGATCGTGCCGCCGACTTAGGTGTCGGATGAAGTACGCGGTTGGTGCTGCACACCCGAGTGTGACAAGTCATTAAGTTCGGCGAATTGGCGCTGGTAGCGCATATTCGGGAACCCCGCGGAGCGTTTCTCGTTTCGCGCGAACCAATACAATCGCCACGATAGACAGCTTATGGGACCCATTGAAAATGCTGCTCTACCGTCTCTTGCGTCGGCCAATTGCCTACGGTTGTTGAGTGGTGCATCTACCTACAGTTCAGTGGATCGTAAGCGCTCATGCCCTCTCTGCTCGCTGCCCCCGAAACACTGGGTCTAAGGCACATCTGGCGTGGTTTGTTGATGCCAAGTTCGCGTCTCACATCGTTGATCACAACTGTAAGGTGTCTTGCTTCATTGAACGTCGAGATATGGTCCATGTTTGGCGGCGCTTCTGCATGCAGCGCTTGCACGTGGGCCTCGACCACGATGCCCGCCGACCCTGGGGGTTTTGGCGTTGGGTGAATGGGCAACTTTGTGCGTTGTTGGTGGGTACTCGCTCGCCCGGACCGGACGGAGATGAATTGCGTAACGGTGCGGGGTCGGGCATTGCAGAACAGAGATGCCGACCCTATTCTGGATCGCGTTGAATCGATGTCAGACGCAGCGAAAAAGTTGGACGCAGCGAAGACGATGGACGCAAGTTGCGTTGGGGTTCAGGCGTGCCTGATGAGAACACGGTGCTGGGAAATTGAAGATGACGTCATTGCGTGTGAGGCAGCGACTCGGAAAGTACCGAATCATTCGGCGGCTGGCCGAGGGAGGGTTCGCGACGGTCTACAAGGCCCAGGACACCATCGCAGGTATCCATGTCGCTTTGAAGTTGCCTCATGCCGGACTCATCACCAAAGAGACCCTGGAAACGTTTCGCAAAGAGGTGCGGTTGACGGCCGCCTTTGATCATCCCAACGTGCTTGGGGTCAAAGACGCTTGCTTCATCGACAATCATTTCGTGATCGTCTATCCGTTGGGCAAGGAGACGTTGGGAGATCGGCTTGGCCGACGAATGTCCAACAAGACGATGATCAGCTTTGCCGAGCAGATGCTCGAAGCCGTCGCCTACGCCCACCGCAAGAAGATCCTTCACAGTGATCTCAAGCCAGAGAACTTCATACTGTTTCCCGGTGACCAATTGCGATTGGCGGATTTCGGTATCGCCAAAGTTGCTCACCGAACGCTGGTCGCTTCGGGCTCCGGGACGGTCGGCTACGTCGCGCCCGAGCAAGCCATGGGCAAACCGTCGCTGCGATCCGACGTGTTCTCCATGGGCTTAATCTTGTACCGAATGTTTTCGGGGCAGCTTC
Source organism: Phycisphaerae bacterium (assembly GCA_030429365.1). Taxonomy (GTDB): domain Bacteria; phylum Planctomycetota; class Phycisphaerae; order UBA1845; family UBA1845; genus UBA1845. Next base: position 1,710 of record JAUIEW010000155.1, on the reverse strand, counting down.
CGGAATGGCCTTTCGGTTGGCCGCCTCCAGGATTTGAACGTGTACGCAAATGTCTGCATCCAGATTTGATCGCGTTTTTGCGAAAGAGCCTGGAACTCGACGACCACAAGCGCTTCGCTGACGCCACGCGGATGGCCAATGCATTTCGCCGCATTAAGCCCCGTGCGCTTCGTGGTACGCCCTCGCGACGTCGTCGAAGCAAGTCGTCGACCACCCGTGCGAATTGGAAAACGCTTCGAACGAAGGAATTCCTGAAAGAGTATCGTTCGATTCTTGAAGTGCGCGGCACGTGCAATCGGTGCAAAGGACCGGTGTCGGAGTCGATGCAGTTTTGCCCGTGGTGCAGCACCAAGCGAAAGGTGGCCAAGGAGGAACACCGTTTTCGCAGCGACTGTCCACGCTGCAAACGCAGCCTGAAGACTGACTGGCGGTTCTGCCCATGGTGTTATGGGGCCGCTGTCAATCCCGACGCGGTACCAAGGCATAACGACGTTCGCTATGCTGGCAGTTGCGTTAATGCGAAGTGTGAGGGCAAAGACCTGATGCCATTCATGCGTTATTGCCCCTGGTGTCGAAGAAAGGTTAGACGCCCCTGGAAAATCGAGGGGGCCAATGACCGATGTACCGGCTGTGGATGGGGCGTACTCCGCGATTTCTGGGAGTCTTGTCCGTGGTGTGGCCGCTCGATCCGAAAAAGCTAGGTAAGCCCAATGGCAAGTGCGACCAACGACCGCATCGAATTGTTTCTTGACGCCAACCACGTCGAAGCCGAGTCGCATCAGGTGGCCGACGGAAGAGCCGTCGTCTTCTCCCGCCGCTGCCCCGACAAAGAAACACCCAACGAAGATGCGGCTGCCCTCGTAGTCACCAGTTCCGGGAGCGCCGTGTTGGCAGTCGCCGATGGATTCGGAGGTCAGCCGGCCGGCGAACAGGCCGCACGCATCGCACTCGAATCTCTAGCAGAATCGGTCACGGAAGCCTTGTCAGACGGCGGCACACTTCGCACCGGTATTCTCGACGGTTTTGAGCGAGCCAACGAAGCCATCAACGCCATGGGTGTGGGAGCTGCCACGACCATGGTCGCGCTGGAAATCGATGATGGCGCTGTGCGACCGTATCACGTCGGCGATTCGATGGCGCTGGTAGTCGGTCAACGCGGCAAGACAAAACTACAAACAGTTTCACACTCGCCGGTTGGATACGCGGTCGAATCGGGCATGCTCCACGAAGCAGATGCGTTGCATCACGAGGATCTTCACATCGTCTCAAACATGTTGGGCTCGCCTGAGATGCGGATTGAAATCGGCACTTTCGTTCGCCTGCGACCTTGGGATACTGTGTTGATTGCCAGCGATGGACTGTTTGACAACATCCCAACACAGGAAGTGACCGATCTGATCCGCACCAGCCCGCTGCCCAAAGTCGCAAAACGTCTCGCGGCAGAGTGCGATCAGCGAATGAGAAACCCGGGCGAAGGGCAAGCCAGCAAACCCGATGATCTATCGTTCATTCTCTTCAGGCTACGTGGCTGATCCTGACTTGCCACAGCATTCGTTTGTGCTACCCATCGATGTCAGCCGAAACGCGCGATAAACCAGTTGGACTAAGTAGCATCAAATAGAGTACCATCAGCCTTCCACGTAACTGAGGGCTGGACCATGGTCCAATTGCGTTGCCAATGTGGCAAAAAACTCAAACTCCCGCCGACCC
>JAUIEW010000436.1 GCA_030429365.1 Phycisphaerae bacterium | reverse complement strand
GACGCCCAATCCGGCGCTGGCATGAGCTATCGAAGCGCAATCGGTCAAGTGTCGGATGCACCAGGTTCAACGCTAGCCAGCCAGTTCGACACCTACGAACTCAGGAATTCCAACGTGGATTTCTCCTCATTGACGCAGGCGGAATGCCACGGCGCTGACAAAAAGATCGGCTACCACGCGTCGATGTGCCTGACGCCCGATGGCAATCGATGGTTCCTCGGCGGCGTCGTACCGATCGACGACGAATGGGACTATTTACAAATGAGCACCGGCGGCGAATTTACCGACTTCGAAGACCCGGAGCATGACCCGATTACCGGCAGCGTGATGGCCGCCGATGTTTCGTGCTCGAACGACGTGGTGGCGTTCCGCGCCTTACGCACGGAAGACACTGGACTGGGCTGCAGCACGTCAGACGAGTGGGTACTCGGTTTCGTTCGGATCGATCTTCTGGACAACTAGACGGACGCCAGGAAACTCAAGTGCCATTTCATTCGGAGGAAGGGCGAGCCCTCACAAACGCCAAGTGTTTGTGAGGGCGCTCGCCCAATATCGAGCGCGGATGATGTGATGGCTAAACGTGGAGACCGACTCCGCTTTACTTCTGCGTCTTGATCCAAGCCGTCGAGACTGACTTCGGTCGGGTCAGCGCTGTGCCCAACGCGCGATTCAACACCAACTGCGACAGCATCCCCATCGCCCGCGATACCGAAAACAGCACCGTGTAGAACGGGAATTCGGTGAGCCCAAATGCGTATTGCAGTGAACCGGATACGGCGTCCACGTTGGGCCAGGTGTTCGCGATCGGCGACTTGCCGGCTTTGACGCGCTCTTCTGAGTATTCCTCCAACACCTTCGGTACGACATCAAAAATGTCGGACACGGTTTTGAATACGGGATCATCCGCAATGTACTTGCGACCGAATTCGAGGAATCCAGCGAACCGCGGATCGACCACGCGCAACACCGCGTGCCCGTAACCGGGAATGACCTGGCCGGATCGCAACGTTTCGAACGCAAACTCACGCAGTTGTTCCTGCGACGGTGAGCCGCCAAAACGATCCATCAATTCCAGCACCCACTTGAGGCATTCCTGGTTGGCGAGCCCATGCAACGGACCGGCCAATCCGTTCAAACCAGCCGACACCGAGTAGTACGCATCGGACAACGACGAACCAACCGTGTGACAAGTGTTCGCGGAAACGTTGCCGCCTTCGTGGTCGGCATGGAAGCTCAAATAGACCCGCATCAACTTGGCATATGCCTCGGTCGGATCGGGAATGCCCAGCATGTTGGCAAAATTCGCGCCCCAGTCCAAGCCATGCGTCCAATGTATGACGCTGCCTTTCTCATAGCGAATGCGATAGACGCCAGCCGCGATCACGGGCAACCTTGCGAGGATGTTCAACGCATCCCCCAGCATCGGAATCCAGTAATCTTCTTTGCGCATCCCCTTGTCATACCACTGGCGGAATACGCTCTCGCGCTCCATCACCAGGATTCCCGTGTCAAGCATGCACATCGGGTGGCTGTCGCGGGGCATCGCCATCAGCAAATCCCACACGTAATCGGGCACCTGCGATCGACGGTCAAACTCGTGTTGCAGCGCGGCTTTCGCGTCGGCGTCGGGTCGCTCACCGGTGAGCAGCAGGAAGAAGATTTCTTCCGGGCGAAGGTCTTTGATTTCCAACAACGGATGACCACGAATGATCAGTCCCTTGTCCGGATCGACGACCGACGTGTCGCAGACCATGCCCTTCACGCCGCGCATTCCACCATACGCCTGGTTCACGGTCACCTGCGAAATGACCTTGTCCCCCATGGTCGCTTTCACTTCGGCAATCTCTTTTCGCCATTGAGGGATTTTGGCACGGAGTGTTTCTTGGAGTGTTCCCATGTCTGCAGGCCTCCTTTCTACGGCGGCTGTGCGCCGCGAAGATATGATCGTCATCAACGACGGGCACCGAAACAACAGTGCGCCTCGTGAAACGCTAAGTACAACCCGATTCACGCATCGTCGCCAACCAATCGCAGGCGCCAACCAATCGCCCGCAAGGCCTCATGAGAATTGAACCATCTGTTGATGATGAAGCACCACATCAACTCATGCACAAGGCCAGTTGTTTCACCTTGTCAATTGAG
>JAUIEW010000435.1 GCA_030429365.1 Phycisphaerae bacterium | reverse complement strand
GGTAACCGGAATGGTGCCGGCGACTACGGTGTTGAGGGTAACCGTCTTGCCCGAAGCCGACAGAGCGGCAACCGAGTTAGACGCACTTCCCGAGCCCAGCGCGTTCCCATCGGTGATCCGCAGAAGGTCTACGGGGTCGCCAATGTGGAGGTACTGGATGGAATCAACCGTGATCGGGCCGAGGGTGGTGGTCAGGGTGGCTGCTACGGTAGCCAGCAGTCCCGTTCCGTCACCAAAGACCTGACGGTTGATGTCCTTGCGCATGTCGTTGGCCGCACCCTTGACTTCACCGTCGAGCAGGGACACGAAAGCGCCCTCGTTCGACTTGGTGGACTCAATGGCGAGGTCCGACAGCTCAATGCCCTGGTAGTGCTGCTTGACATTGATGATCGCGTCCTCCCAGCCCTGAACTCCGGCTGTGGGGAGCGTACCAGCGTCACCGCGTGATCCACGGCCCCTGTTTCGGGACTTGTGGACCGGCACGATGGCCCGGCGACCGGCGAACTGAACCGTACTCGGATCTTCTCGCTCGATCTTGTCGATCATGTACGTCTTGTAGTTCAACTGCTCGATAATCGGACCGACGTACAGGTCCTTGAGAATCGCGTCGGCAGTCGTGAGATTCTGTGTAGCCATATTTACCTCACTAGGTTATGCTGCTTGGTTTGCCTTTGCCATTTCCAGAGCGAGGTCTTTCACGTTAGCCAAGGTAGGCTTGTCAGGAGCAGTGTTGGGCGTTCCCGCGCCCTCGGGCACGGTAGGCTGCTTCAACTTCTGTGAGAACAGATCATTCTCGCCTCGTGAAACCAGGGACTTGAACTTTTCGAAGCCTGCCTGAATAGCGGCACTCGGATCCTCGCTGTCCTCTATGTGAGGGATAGCCAGTTCCAGAATGTCGTCTACATCTTCATCGCTAAGGCCCGGATTCTCGCTTTTCAGCGATTCCGTAAGCTCGCTCACCATTTGGTTCGCTTGCTGCTCTAGCTGGGCTTCTTCTTGCTTGGACAGATGTTCGGCCAGCGGGCTTACCGCCTGCTGGATCTTGTCCGAAACGATCTTCTCGATGTTAGAAGGGTCGAACGGGTCAAAGTCTGACTCGCCCTCGCCCTCTGCCGACTCCTCAGAGCCGTTGTAGAAGCCGAGCTGTTCGCCCAACTGCTCCCACCATGAGTAGACGTTTTCGGATGCCTGCTCATCCCCACCCTGCGCTGCTTCCAACGCGGAGTTGAGATTGAGCCACCCGCCGAGCTGTTCGGGGTCAACGTCACCGACCCCCAGTTCGTCGTATGGTTTCCACTTGTCGGATACGGCTGTGAAGCGGCGTGTGAAATCCGCATCCTTGGCCTTGAATCCTTCAATTACCTTGTCGTGGAACTCGTTTGGAATGTCGCTCAGGTAATCGTCGTAGAGTCCTGAACTTTCATCTGTGCCTTGGCCGTCCTCAACTTCGGCGGGTTCTACCGCCTCTGCCGGTTCGGGCTGTGCGTCAGGTGACATGTGTGTCCTTTGTTCTGGCTGTGACAACCAGCAAGCACGGCTGTACCCTTGCGAGGCCTTGGCCGAAATCAGGCAGGTGTCCTTGGCGCGATTGCATTACACGCAAAGGTTACCCGAAAGTGTGGACCTAACGGTTACTTTTCGGGTAGAGGGGGCGCGGAAGTGTGTTTCGCCGCTTCCCAATCGCCGGGACTTGCCAAAACTGACTGTACGGCAATAGCCTGCGAGGCCATTTCTTCCGGCAACTCTGCCAGGGCCTCATCTATCGCCGCGTTGAGTTCAGTTTCCGTTATTAGCGTTTTCATACTCTCGCTGGCCCGGCGAAGGGCCATCTACCCCGACCGCCGCCTTGGGGAACGCCTCTCCGGTCCCGTCCGTGCCTGCGGCGACCTTCATCGCCTCTTTGGCTCCGGGGCTGGCCTCGGGCGCACCGACATACCCGTTCAGGGAGGTCCCGAGATCCTGCAGCGTGTCAATCGCTCCGTCCGGTAGGTCACGCGGGGGGTTCTTTGTGAACTCCTCAATGGCGTTGAGCAGTCGTACGGTGGCCTGGTTATGAAGTCTCGGCATTGGGTTTTGCCCTTTCGATTGCGATTTGTGAAGCGGTGTCTACCTGAGCCTGCTCCTCGCCGGCGGCAAGTTCCATTTCCATCTGC
>JAUIEW010000154.1 GCA_030429365.1 Phycisphaerae bacterium | reverse complement strand
GGCATCGGCTTTCATGTGCAAAACCTGCCATCCAAGGTCCGTCACCTTCAGGACGCGGTATTCGCCGTCGCGACAAAGCATGTCCTGATCAACGAGTTGATCGATCCAGGTCATCACCGAGCGCTTGTCTTCATCTTCGAGAATGCCAAACGTGCTGAGTCGCTCGTGGCCGCGTTCGCTGACCTTCGCGTTGCAGTCGCCGATCAGCGTGTCGCAGACATACGCCGCGCCGAATCGCTGTCCCGTCTTCACCACGCCCGACATGATTTTCTGCGCGATCGTCGTCGAATCCGGATGAACCTTCACGCCATCGAGACAAAGATCGCACGCGCCGCAACTGTCGATCGTCCACGGCTGCCCGAAGTACGTGACCAATGATTCGTGCCGACAGCGAATGCCCGTGCAGAATCGCGCCATCGTATTGAGCAGCGGCATCGCCGAGGCGATGTCGGCATCACCGCTCTTTTCGATGATCCGCTTCCACGTCATCAGGTCGCCGCCGCCATAGAGCAGGATGCAGTCAGCCGGTTGACCATCACGGCCGGCGCGACCCGTCTCCTGCTGATAATGCTCGATGGATTTTGGCATCGCGGCGTGAATGACGAATCGAATATCGGATCGATCAATGCCCATGCCAAACGCCACCGTCGCCACAATGACATCGACCTTGAACGAACTGAATCGATCCTGCACACGCGTGCGCTGGGCGTCGGACAGTCCGGCATGGTAACCGGCGGCTTTGATCCCCGCGGCAGACAGATGCTGCGAAATCGCATCGACGTCGCGCCGGCGAATGCAGTAGACGATCCCGCCTTGCCCCTCGCGCTCTTTGATCAGTTGCAGAATCTGATGAAAACCCGACTCGCGCCGCAGCACGCGGTAGTTGAGGTTGGGGCGAAAGAAGTCACCGACCAGAACCTTCGGATCACGCAGGTGCAGTTGCTCGATGATATCCTGGCGAACGCGCGGGGTCGCCGTCGCGGTAAACGCATGGATCGACGCCTCCGGAAAGCGTTCGCTAAGCTGGTCAAGCCGCCGATAGTCGCTGCGAAAGTCATGACCCCAGTGGCTGATGCAGTGCGCTTCGTCGATCGCGAACGCGCCCACTCCGCTCGACTGAAGCAGCTGCCAAAAGTACTCGGACGCAAACCGCTCCGGCGCGACGAAGATGAGTTTGTACTCACCGGCTCGAATGCCATCGGACACGCGCCGGCGATCTTCAGGCGTCAGGCTGCTGTTGAGAAATGCCGCACCGATCCCGCGTTCGATGAGGGCGTCAACCTGGTCTTTCATCAGAGCAATCAACGGCGACACCACGACCGTGGGCTTGTCGTTGAGCAGTGCCGGAGCCTGGTAGCAAAGCGATTTACCGCCGCCGGTCGGCAGCACAACCAGCGAGTCGGTGCCCTCGACAGCAGCCGTCATGGCCTCGTGCTGCATGGGGCGAAGCGAGTCGTAGCCCCAATACTGCTTGACGATCCCGCTGATGGGGTCGGTCGGTTGGTCGTTTGGCGTTGCGGAAGAAGATTGCATCGGTCGTCTATATCGCTGGAAACAGTCGTTTGTCGGCTGATAAGAGTAACCGGACCTGTGGGGGGCGTCGAATCTTGGGCAATCACGCGTCCGCAGTTGCCAGGAGACTCGAAAACAAGTGCAATATCCGGGCACTCTGGCAACATAGATGAGCGGTAACACAAAGGTAATGAGGGATTGGGCATTCCCGACGAGAACGTGACAAGGCTGGGCGAGCTTAAGCTCAAGGACCAACTGTCGCCAGAAGAGTTTGGCGAGCGCGCCCAAGGTGTGCGCCACACGCTCTGGCTCATCGCCATGGGAATGACCAACGATCGACATCTTGCCGAAGACATCGTGCAGGAAACGCTGGCGATCGCCTGGAGAAAATCGGGTCAATTCGAGCGGGCCACGAGTTTTACGGCTTGGACGGCTGCGATTGCTCGAAATGTGGCGCTCAACTCCCGCCGCAAGAATGCGAGGCAGTCGCTCGTGAATCCAGAGCATCTCGATTCAACGCCGGCAAATGACGCTGGCCATGACGCAAGTCCGATCAACGCCGTCGGGGGAATCCTGCCCAATCAAAAGGAGTTCGACGATCAAGTGGTCTCTGCGTTGCAGGACCTTTCCAGCGCCGCGCGCAGTTGCCTGTTGCTGCGCACGGTGACTGGACTTAGTTACGACAAAATCTCTGAACTGTTGGATATCGCCCCGGGGACGGCGATGAGCCATGTCTATCGCGCTCGCAAGACACTGCGAACCCGACTCGGTGGGGGAACGAATCGTTTGGAGGGAGGTACAGCATGACAGGTGGACCCGACAAAAAATCGGTCGAACATCTGCTCGCGTTGTACGTGGACAACGAACTGACGCCCGAAGAGCGCGCCGAGTTTGAAAAAGCGATGAATGCCGACCCGGCGCTGCGCGCCGAAGTTGAATTGCAAAATCGCATAGACGCGTCGCTCCGCGAATTGTTCGACGCCTCGAATATGTCGCCGATCAAGACACCCGCACCCGCCAGGCGCAATCCACAGCTGTTGCGACGGGTCGCGGCGATACTGTTGTTTGCGGTCTCCATGGGCGTCGTCTATTGGCAGTTCAGGGGCGAATTCGGTCCGTCGCCATTTGCCGATCCCCCTGCCCTCACCTCCAGCGCCAGAACCATGCAGGCCTATTATGACGAGGCGGTTGCCGGCGGGTTTGAACCCGGCTGGGTTTGCTCGGGCGAACAGTTCGAAAACACATTCAGATCCCGATTCGGTCAGCGCATCGTGTTGGATGATCTACCGAACAACGTCAAAATCTCGGGTCTGGGGTACGCAAAAATTCGCACCGCACAAACGGTTTCGGTTTACGCTCGAGTTGATGACCAACCTGTACTGCTTTTCGTCGAACCGGCGATAACCACGGGGACACTTACCCCAATGAAGGAAGGCTTCTATCGGCATGAGCGAACCATGGGACGACTGTTGATACACGAAGTCTCACAGTTCCCTGAGCCGCAAATCCTCGATCATATCTCCGTCGTCAAGTGCAAGGGGCGCACGGGCGATGGATGATCGATGCAATTCAAACGTGCCCGGCACTCACGTTTTCTTCAAACTTCTGCTATCCTCGTGCCCATGGATATCAGAAACTACAATCGCACTGCTTGGGACGCGCAGGTCGATCAGAAAAACCAGTGGACCATCCCCGTTGATGCAGAGACGATCGCCCGTGCTCGCCGGGGAGATTGGGAGGTCGTCTTAACGCCCGCGATCCCGGTCCCCCGGGACTGGTTTCCCAATCTAAACGACTGCGACGTCTTGGGGCTTGCGTCTGGCGGCGGTCAGCAGGGCCCGATCCTCGCCGCGGCTGGCGCGCGCGTGACCGTCTTTGACAATTCGGCCAAACAACTCGAACAGGATGAACTCGTTGCCAAGCGCGACGGGCTTCAGATCAAGACCGTTCAAGGCGATATGGCCGACCTTGGCGCCTTTGACGACGACAGCTTCGATCTTATTTTTCATCCGTGTTCCAACTGTTTTGTGGAAGACATCATTCCCGTTTGGAGAGAATGCCACCGCGTCTTGAGGCCCGGCGGCATCTTGCAGGTCGGATTCACCAACCCAGCCGTCTTCATCTTCGACGCCGTGCTGATGGAAAAAGGCGAGTTGGTCATCAAGAACAAATTGCCTTATTCCGACCTGACCGATCTCACGCCCGAAGAGCGGCAGACGTTCATCGATCAGTCGGAACCGCTCTGGTTCGGACACACGCTGGACGACCAGATCGGCGGCCAACTCTCTGCCGGTTTTGCTTTGACGGCAATGTTTGAAGATCGCGATCCCACCAATCCGCTAAGTCAATTCATGCCCACATACATCGCAACACGCGCGGTGAAGTCCGGCTAAGCCACTTGGTTCAATTCAATACGACTTGTCCATTCTGACCAGCTTGTGCCACTGCCGAGATGGGGCAACCCGCTTGCAGACGGTAATTGGCTCGAATCGGGCGGTGGCTGTGACCAGCGGTCGGATCAAAACGATCAGCCGAGAGGTGGGGTGATTACTTTGGATTTACCGGCCAAGGACTGCAGGTCACGCAAAATTGCATTCGACTTCGAATCGCTCGGATGGAACAGATCGGCCCGAATCAAGCCGATAGAAAGAGGTGAAGATTCTCCACGAAAACGATCTGGTTTTGGCGCTTGGCGGCTTGAACGAAAGACGGCGGACACAATGAAATCCGGTCGAATCAGGAGGGTCCAAAACCAAGTTCCAACGACAACCGGCTGTCGTCACAGCCGTACACAAAAATGGTCGGGCGATGCGAGATTACACGTATCGCATTTGAAGCAGGCGAGTTACAGCACGTTTCCAGTGAGTTTGGCTCCACATTTCGGTGCGTTTTGACGTCGGGGTCGATGGCGTTGCTGGGTGAGCTGATGAACCAGCTTGCGGGAAGCGGTTTGAAAGTACGCCATGGGTAGCACAGCCTTCGAAGAAATAAAGCGCGCCGGTCGGCTTCCCTCTCCCAAGGCCGTTGCGCTCGAACTCATGCGCTTGCTTGACGAAGAAAGCACGCCCATCAGCCAGATTACCGCGACCGTCGAAACCGATCCTGTCCTGTCGTCGCGACTGCTAAAACTTGTCAATTCACCTCTGGTCGGAATCTCACGCACCATTGCGTCTCTCGCGATGGCGGTCAACCTGATCGGTCGGCCTGCCGTTCGAAATCTTGTGCTGGGCATGTCGCTGATGGAGCCCCAAAAGCACATCGGTGCTGCGAAATTCAACTATCAGGAATACTGGTCCAAGTCACTGGCCCGAGCCGTATCCGCCCGCCATCTCGCCAAGTTTTTTGGAGCATGCGCAGCTGACGAGGCTTTCACGACCGCACTCGTCAGCCGCATCGGTTCATTGGGGCTGGCTTTTACCCACCCCAAAGAGTACGACGAGATCCTGACCAAAACCGGCGAAAGCACCGTTACCGAGTTCTTGGTGGTCGAACGAGATGCTTTCGGCATCGACCAGAATGAACTGTCCGCAGAGATGATGGCCGAGTGGCATCTCGCTGACATTTTCTGCGATGCGGTCCGGTTTCAGAATGCGATCGATCTTACCAAGGTCGAGATCGATGATCGCAGCAAACGCTTGATCGCCCAATTGCGGCTGGCGAATGCATTTGCAGAGGTTTTCGTAAGGCAGGATGTATTTAGAGAGGATTTGGCGGAGGCAATCGAAACAGGCTCCTCACTAAATGTGCCAACAGAAGTCTTGACCGAAGCATTTGACCTGGCCAAGAAGGAATGGCATGAGTTGGGCTCAGTCTTCTCCGTCAAAACGACCAACAAAGTGCCATCGCTTCTAGATGCGCATTCCCGTGCCCCGCGCAATCAAAAGCCGATTCTGGTTGTCGATGACGATCCCGTTTCACTCAAACTTCTTGTTGATGCGCTCACCGAAGCGGGATACCAGGTCCAAACGGCCGTCAATGGATTCGAGGCCTTCAAAGCCATCCGCAATGACGGCTACCAAATGGTGCTCACCGACTGGAACATGCCCAAGATGGATGGCCTCCAACTTTGTGGAGCACTTCGAAACAGCGAAGTCGTCGGTTTTGTCTACGTGATTGTCCTAACGAGCTGCACCGACAACGAAGTCCTCAGCAAAGCGTTCGATGCGGGGGCGGATGACTTCCTGGTAAAGCCCTGGAAAAAAATCGAACTCCTCGCGCGCCTCAAAGCCGGCATTCGTACACTTAGTTTGGAACGAACGTTGGCCGCAGAGCAACGGGCCGCACACAAGTCCAACGCAGAGTTGGCCGCGCTCAATGAAAAACTTCAGCGGATGGCCACCACCGACGAACTTACGGGACTGTACAACCGCCGCGAAGCGATGAGCCGCCTAACCGAATACTGGGAGATGGCCCAACGTCGAAACCAGGCACTCTCCTGCATCGCCCTCGACATCGACCATTTCAAGAGATGCAACGACACCTACGGACATGATGCCGGGGACATCGTGCTGCGAGAAACCGCAAGGGTGCTCAGACGCGGTGTCCGCGCAAGCGAGAGCGTCTTCAGAATTGGCGGAGAGGAATTCCTCGTACTTTGCCCCGGAGCCACGGTGGATATGGCCCGGCAAGCCGCCGAACGCCTTCGCGCGATGATTGAGGCCAACCAGATCGAACACAACAATAAGATTCATAAGGTCACGATCAGCGGTGGCATCGCTGAGATTCAACCGGACATGAACAACAGCGACGAGTTGCTGAAAGTTGCTGATCAGGCGTTGTACGACGCAAAAGCGGCGGGACGCAACCGCGTCATGGTCGGACGGTTGATTCCAGTCAGCTCCGTCTGAACCTTTGATCACCGCAAAGTCCGCTCGTCTCTATGCTCTATGCCCATCATCTAACGTCATTTCGGACCCCCGCCGCGCCATGGCGGTTCCAATCCAAGTGTGGCGCGCGCTTCCACGCTTCCTCCGAATCAAACAGGGATTCATCCACCAACCGTCTAATAGAGCTTGCGACCGTATCTCGGACCGAGCACCAAACATTCAGTCGAACCTCGTGGATCATCCGATGGCGGCTCCGCTGTAAATCCAATTCAATTGGCTGTGAATTCTTGAGCTTTCGATTCGTTGCGCATTGACTCACAAGCAATTACCCAACGCGCGTGCGTCCAGGCACAAGGGGTAGTTGAGGTAGAAATCAGCGGGCTGTTAATTGTGATTCTGGTTCAAGTCTGACAGCCTCAATTCGCGCGTTTGACGCGTTCGCAATCAACACCTACCTTGCACCGCCGATTCTTGGAATGGGGGGTCCATTCACATTGGATTTGTTGGCTGTCGCGGCGCCGGACCGGGCGATCGCAAGACCAGCCATCAACGAACAACGACTTACTTAGGAGAATCTCAAATGAAGAAGATCAACTGGTCATTGTCTGCATTGGCGTTGCTTGTCTTCGGTACGGTCGCATCGGCCGGACCCAACGTCACCATCACCAAGTCCTGCCCGGGACTGCGTTACCTCGGTCGCGACGCCACCTTTGACATCACCGTCACCAACACCGGCGATGCCGCAGCCAACAACGTTGTCGTCACCGACATGATTCCCGTCGGCATCAGCTTTACCGGCGCCGACAACGGTGGCGTTCGTGAAGGTCAGCGTGTTGTCTGGCGCGTGGGAACGCTCGACGCTGGCAAGAGCATGACCCTCAAGTCGACCTTCCTCTGCAACACCATTGGTAGCTTCCAAAACGAAGCCATGGTCACCTACTGTGCAGAAGCAAAAGCGCAGTGCAGCATCGACGTCAAAGGTATCCCCGCCATCCTGATCGAATGTGTTGACAATCCCGATCCCATCGAGCTCAACGGCAACGTGACCTACACGATTACCGTGACCAACCAGGGTTCAGCCGTCGGCACCAACATCGCCTTGAACTGCACGCTGCCCGCAGAAGAAGAGCACGTTTCGTCAACCGGTCCGACGCAAGCCAGCGCCCAGGGCAAGAGCATCACCTTCGCCCCGTTGGCGACCCTCGCCCCCAAGGCGAAAGCCACTTACAAAGTGACGGTCAAGGGTATCGGTGAAGGCGACGTTCGCTTCAAGGTCGAAATGAAGTCGGATCAGATGGATACGCCGGTGATGGAAACCGAAAGTACCCGTATCTATCAGTAACATCAGTAACCAAGACCAATCACCCGGCGACGTTGCTGTGTGATTGGATACCAATGGGGCGGCGAATTGAACCGACGTCGCAACTTGGCCAAGAAACAACCGGCGTTGAACGAGGGCAACATCCCTGGTTCAACGCCGGTTCTCTTAGGTCGATTCTGCCAGAATTTCGCGATTCAAAAGTCGGCTATGGTAGTCCCGTGAAATCGCATTCGTCCGGAATGCCGTTGGGAATCTCGATATCGAGACTCGTTCCGCCGGCAATGTCGCAGTCATCGGGGACGAGGTTCTCATTGCAATCCGGCACGTCACCTGCCCGCACCTCGCACTTGTCGACGACATCATTGTTGTTGCAGTCATTCGTAATAATGTCGCACTCATCCGGTCGCAGGTTAAAGTCGCAATCCTCGCTGAAACCATCGAGTACGTCGCAAACATCCGGCACGCCGTTGCCATTGCAGTCGGGCGCATCCTGGCACGCGTCGGGAATGTTGTTGTTGTCGCAATCCGGCTGACATCCGTCGGGCACGCCGTTCTGATCGCAGTCGCCATCGATCATCGCCGCGAGATCGCACTCATCGGGCACGCGGTTCTGATTACAGTCGCCGCTGTCGCCGTTGAGAATGTCGCACGAGTCTTCAACGCCATTGTTGTTGCAGTCAGGACCGCATTCATCAGGCAGGCCATCATCTGTGCAGTCTTCCGACGTACCCAGCGCGATATCGCAGAAGTCGGGGATTCCGTTTTCGTTACAATCTCTAAACGGTTCATCCTTGTCGTCGATCTGATTCTGATTGCAGTCCTTCGGCAGTCCCGCGAAGTTCGGCCACATATCCAGACCGTCGATAAATCCATCGCCATCGGTGTCGGGATTCAAAGGATCGGTCCCGAAGACATTCACCTCTGGTCCGTCGCGCAAGCCATCCGCGTCGGAATCCGGATTGTTGAAGCTCGTGCCGATCTCCAGTTCCTTTTGATCGGGCAAACCGTCGTTGTCACGGTCGGCCCCAAACGCCATCGGCGGCGTGCGAAACACAAAGATCTCATCGAAGTCGTTGACGTCGTCTTCATCGCTGTCGCCAGCAAACGGATCGGTTCCCAAGACGAGCAGTTCAATCGTGTCGGCGATACCGTCACCGTCTGAATCCGGATCGTCCTCCGACGTCAATGCCGCCGGCATCTCGCATTCCTGCAACTCCACAAACGGCGCCGGTTCAACGCTGCCATCCTCACTGCCATAGAGCCGTTGAATCGCGTCAATGTCACCCGCCGCCAACTCGCTGATCGGTCCGCGATAACTCGGCCGCATGACCGCGCCGGCAACAAGGCTATGTTCAAGTCCAAGCGCATGACCGACCTCATGCAGAATTACCACCGAAAGCAGGAACTCAACTTCCGACGGCGGAACCGTCCAATTCTCGATGGCGCTCAAATAGATCTGACCCGGCTGCGGTGATCCCGGAAAATAAGAAAGCCCCAGGTATCCACCCGGTCCATCAAACGGAAACGCACCGTTGTCGTCATCCGGATCGAAGTGAATCACGATGTCGGCATCGTCTGCGCTCGCCGCCCGTTGAAAATCCAGCGAACACGCCGCGTCCCAAAGCCCAAACATCTGTTCGGCGATTTCGAATTGGCGATCGGTATCAATCTTCGGTGTCGGATTGGCAATCGACCACGTCAGGGTTTCTTTGGACCACCGGCTCGTCGGCCGAAAGCACGCCAAGTCCACCGGCGTCCTTGCAAAACCGTCGTAGCATGCGATTGCAAGTTGGGCGCACTCCGACTGCACAGCCACCTGCGGCTGGGGATCGGCCGGCGGCGGGTCGGGCATGCAACCGGATTGCAACCCGGCAACACCCAACGCACACCCAACCAACACGACGACGAAGCTGGTACGTCTTGCAGTCAAAGATGAGTCTCCGCGCTCTCTCGATTCGCTCGACATCATACTCTCCCATCCCGCAACTGTCTCGACCACTTTGCAGTAGTCCCTTTTTAACATCAGCGTGTTAAAACCGCTGAAAGGGGCAGAGCCCCAGGGAAGTTTTCCCCGGAACCCCGCCCCGTCGGTTAAAGAAACGTGACTCGTTATTGACTACTCAACCAGGAAGACCCGGATCGGAGCGGCCAACTGCGTGTTTGCACCCTGGATCGTACGGTCCGGAGCGATCACACCGTTGAGCAGGTCGATGTCGTCGTAGGACAACACTGCGTTGTTGCCGTTGTCCACGATGTAGGCCGTACCCGCTTCGTCCACCGCGATCGCCGACAACGTCGCAGCACCAGGAACCGTCAGCGTCAAGTCGGGCTGAACCACACCGTTGAGCGTCGAAGCGTCAAAGAAGGTGAAGATAAACCCAGCCGAATCGACAACGTACATGGTGTCGGTCGAGTCAACGAAGACATCGAACACGGTGGTGAATGCCGCACTGGTGATGATACGGGTCGCATTCACGTTACCGTTAAGCGAACTGGCGTTGGCAAACACGACAACGTTGTTGGCACCATTGTTCGCGACGTACAGGTCGTCATCGGCCCCGAAGTTGATACCGGTCGGGTTGTTGATGTCAACACTGGCGATCGTACGGATCGGCGCGGTGTTACCGTTAAACGTCGAGCTTGACGTATCCGAGAAAACCTTGATGTCGTCGGTCACAATGTCGGCGACGAACAAGAGATCTTCACCGGTGTTGATCGCCAGCGTGGTCGGACCAGCCGGGTTCAACTGCGTCGCGGCACCCTGAACGTTACCATCGGGCGACAGGTTACCGTTGGTCTGATCGGCATCGTCATACGTGGTCACCGATGCGGTCGCGAAGTTGGCGGCCAGCAACTGGTTGTCCGCGTTGACAACGATGTCAGCCGGGAAGGCCAACTGCGTCTGCGCACCGGCCAGGTTCGTATCGGGAACGATGTTACCGTTCACGCCCGAAGGATCGGCATAGCTTGTGACGTTACCGCCAAGGTTGGCGATGTACAGCCGCGGTTCTGAAGGCGCGGTGACCGTGACGAATACCGAAGCGGTCGAAGTCAAACCACCCTCATCCTCAACGGTGAGTTCAAATTCCATCTGCTCATCCGAATCCGGAGCGGTGAAGCTCGGTGAATCGGTGTCGGCATCGCTGAGTGCGACCGGCGTACCGGAAGTCTGCGACCAACTGAATGCGAGCGCATCGCCATCGGGATCGCTGCTGCCCGAGCCATCAAGTGTTACGGTGTCGCCGCCAAGCGCGGCTTGGTTCGAACCAGCGTCAGCCGACGGCGCCTGATTCTCATCCTGCGGATCGTCTTGCGGATCATCCTGTGGATCGTCCTGCGGATCATCGGGCTGCTCAACCTGTGGTTCAGGTTCATCGTTACCCGGAGGTGTAAAACCGCAACCGACAATGCCCATGCCAAAGAACACGCTCAACGACAGCGTGCCAACAGTGCGAAACCAAACGTGGTTTTTCATCTTCTTCATACCCATTTCAAATCTCCCACGGCTTCCCCAAGCCGTTATCGCGTTGTGCAAGGTTGGTGCCTGCACTCAGCTCCCACATCAAAAAGCCGCAGCGTCATTCGCCGGCGGCGTTACCCCCAACATTCACCATTGGACAAAGCCCCCAATCAACCTTTCAGAAAAACAAAAAAACGCCGTTTCTAGGGCAATAGGGCGGGCAGAACGTCCGAATTGTCAGGATTGAATAATCACAAAGATGTGCAAAAAACGTAGGGTGCGTCCCGGACGCACCTGGAATGTGCGTGCAGAAAACGGGGGGAACTAGGGCCCGAGATAGCCGTAAGTCCATTGCCCGGAACGAGTCATCCGAGCCTCTGTATCATTTGCCCGATTATTTTTAACTGTGAGTCCGCCTTCTTCGCATACGCTTCTTGTTTTTCTGTTCTCCAGACATCAAGCGCTTTTCTTGTGGCAATCGACGCTTCGTTCAGCTTCTCAGTACTGCGGATTCGTGTTCCAATCCATAGCAACGCAGTTCCTAGATTGTATTGGGTCATTGCCCAGTCCAGCGGAGTATATTTAATCGTGTATTCTCTTAATGCTTCTTGGAATTCAGTGACGGCATTTTCAAAATGTTGAGTGCCTTGCTCGGACATGCCCATCGCGCGATATATCACGCCAAGATTGTTGTGTACAGAAGCCCAACGCAACGGAAATCTTTCCTGCGTCCAAACCTTGAGCGCTTTCAGATATGAGGCCTCGGCTTCCTTAAATGCCTGGAGATCGCCATCAATTGAGCCAATGCTGCCTTGTGCGTTTCCAAGATTGTTGTTGACATTAGCCCAATCATCCGGAGCATTTTCGTGTTTGATTATCTGGAGAGCATTTTGGCACGCTTCTACGGCTCTCCTGAATGACGCTTCTCCGTCCTCTTCATGCTCGCCTTGAATACGGTATAGATTTGCAAGATTACTTTGGACGAACGCCCAGTCCTGGGGCGCCTTTTCCTTCGTAAGTGTGGTCATTGCATCATTGTACGCAGCGATCGCCTTGCACAGCATGTCGTTCTGGCCACTTCGCTCAAAAAGTGCCCGATACGATGAGCCAAGGTTGTTCTGGACATGGC
>JAUIEW010000153.1 GCA_030429365.1 Phycisphaerae bacterium | reverse complement strand
ACTGGCTTTACGAGATGTTAGGTGGGATTCGTGATGGCGACGTAAGTCGTTTCACTTAGCCTTCCAAGCTGAATGTTGCGCGTTCGAGTCGCGTCGCCCGCTTTTGTCACCGTTCAACTTGCGCGAACGTCTGGGCCAGGTCAATTCGCATTGCCACCCGTTTGCCACAATTTCAAAACCGAATGCCTTGATCACGGCCATCAAGTGGCACCGGCGACGCCCCTTTTCCTTGATTGGTTGCAAGTCGCTTCTGACGGATCGTTCGTCGCCCCTGCATGCATTCAATTGAATCTTAAGGTGATGTTCGAATATTCAATCGCATCGATTTGAGTTGCACCCAACCGGTCCTATATTAGGGGCCCCGACTGGGCAGTGGGAAAACGGATCCGCGCGGGTCCGGAAATCCCTGCGGTTCAATCGAAGCCCGATCCATCCACCAACTTTCCCATCCGAATCGACGTCTAATTCACGCTTCAGGCAATACCGATCTTACATGGTCCAAGGATGCCGCCGCGAGCAACGATCCCGACCTCGACCCAGGTTCGATCCTGCCCGCATCTATTCAGCCAAAGGGGCGAAATGTCTAAGAACTCGCGCACGCAGTTTCGAACAATTCTTGAACTGCTCTTGACGATTGCGGTTGCGACGACAGTGGTGCTGTGCCTCACACCTGTCGATGTGCTGGGTATGGGAAACTCGGTCGATTGGTTGTTCAGAGTTTTCTTGATCCTGCTCGTGGTCGGACCGGCCATCCTTTGGCGCCTGAATTCGCCGTCGCAACTTGGCGAAGGCAGTGAATCCGCCCAGCTAAGACCCACCAAGCTCAGGAATTACTTAATCTGTGCAAGCGTGCTGGCGTTGAGCCTCGTGCTCACGTTCGCGGCTGTCAATGCTGGAAGTATCCACGAAGAAGAAGATGCGTCAGCCCGATACAAAAGACTGCACGAACGACTCGTCCAGGAATCCCAGCGTCGCCTGAACCAAGTCGTGTTCGGGCTAGAAAGTATTCGGGGCTTATTTGAGTCCAGTCAACGAGTGGAACGCTCAGAATTTGAATCATTCATCAAATCAGCAAAACTCCAAGAAGAGTTACCAGCAGTCCGAGGGTTCGGATTTACACAAAGGGTGAAGCGTGAAGACCTAGACGCGTTTCTCGCTCAAATGCGTACTGACGATGCGCCCGGTTTTGCCTTGAGGGGCTTCGATTCTGAAGAATCGACTGGGAGCCCGCCTGATTTGACCGACGACGCGAATCAGACTCTGTACATCCTCAACTACATCTACCCAATGACGGGGAATCGCTCGGCTTTGGGGCTCAATGTCGGCGCGAACGCTGTACGACGAAACGCCATCGAACGATGTATCCAGAGCGGCGAACCCACAATAACAGCAAGAATCAGCCTTGTTCAAGACAACTCGAATAACGCCGGACTCCTGTTCTATGTCCCGGTATATAAGAGCGATTCGGCCCACCAGACACATCAAGAGCGCGACGACGCAATACTGGGGCTGGCGTGTGCGCCGATCGTGCTTGCCGAAGCCCTCTCCGATATCTTCACATTTGCCGATCGCCAACTGGATTTAGCCGTAAGGGACACAACTGCTTCAGCCCGCGGAACCCGCTTGGTTGAAATCGTCAATGGGTCCGTGAAGAACGTCAACTCGACCACACCGCTGGACTTGAGCAACCGACTATTTCAAGACCAAACCACTCTTAACCTTGGCGGAAGAACTTGGTCATTATCAACCGGTTCAAATGCTCTCTTTGATGCGAGTGTCGATCGATCTCGCCCAACCATCATTGGAATCGCGGGGGTACTCCTCAGCCTGTTGCTTGCGGCTTTTATGCTTTCACTGCTCACAGCCCATTCGCGAGCCTCTGCGCTGGCGAATGAAATGACTTCTGACCTTGCGGCCGCCAAGTCTACATTGGAAAATACGCTTCGCGAAATGGGGGCAATTCGCAATGTGCTGGAAAGCCACTTAATTATTTCTGAAACCGACGAGCGCGGCCGCATCACGAATGTAAACGCGAACTTCTGTGCAATCGCCGGATACAGCCGAAAGGAGTTGCTTGGGAAAGATCACCGCGTCCTCAATTCCGGAGTGCATCCCAAGAAGTTTTGGGCGAATGTTTGGCAATTTCTTAAACAGGGCAAAACGTGGCATGGCGAAATATGCAACAGAGCGAAGGATGGCTCCCTGTATTGGGTAGACAGCATCATCGCCCCGTTTGTCGATGCCGACAACAAAATCACCCGCTACATCTCAGTTCGTCACGACGTGACAAAGCGAAAAGAGTCGCAGAAATCTCTACAGGAACTTTCGGATCGCCTGGCGCTTGCGGTGCGCGTCGGTAAGATCGGTATTTGGGAATACGATGTCGTCAAGAATGAACTCCACTGGGACGACCAGATGTATCGGCTATACGGAATCACCAGGGAACAATTCTCCGGTGCATACGAAGCCTGGCAATCGTGCTTGCATCCCGAAGACCGGTTGCGTGGAGACATTGAAATCAAGCAAGCCATTGAAGGCACCAAAGAATTCGATACCGAGTTTCGCATCGTTTGGCCGAACGAAAGCATTCGGAACATTCGCGCCCTTGCTTCTGTCCAGCGGGATGCCGATGGCCGCGCCATTCGCATGACTGGCACGAATTGGGACATTACCGCCCAAAAGCGAACCGAGTTGCGACTGATTGAATCCAACCAATCCCTCGCGTACGAAACGGCGCGGGCCAGTGACCTGGCACGAGAAGCCCACCGACTCGCCCGAGAGGCGGATCAGGCAAACATGTCAAAGAGCGAGTTCCTCGCGAACATGAGCCATGAGATAAGAACTCCGATGACCGCAATCCTGGGTTACGCGGAAGAACTGGCTGAGAACGTGCGTGACCCGGAAAACAAGAATTCGATCGCGACAATACAACGCAATGCCGAACACCTGCTCGAAATCATCAATGACATCCTCGACCTTTCAAAAATCGAATCGGGATTCATGCAATGCGAGAAGATTCGGTGCGATCTCCCGCAGCTTCTCTCAGACATACTTTCGCTCATGAATGTCCGTGCAACCGCAAAGGGACTCGATCTTTCGATCCATTATAAGTCACCGATTCCCCGATTCGTCACGACGGACCCGACCCGCCTGAGGCAGATCCTCATGAACTTCGTCGCAAACGCCATCAAGTTCACCGAAATTGGCAGTGTACGCATCGAAGTCGACCGCCAGGTTAACGGTGAGATGTCGACCGTGTATTTCAATGTGGTTGATACGGGGATTGGCCTGACCCAAGAACAAATGGGCAAGCTCTTTATGCCGTTTTCCCAGGCTGACAATTCGACGACGCGTCAATTTGGCGGGACAGGCCTGGGGCTTGCTGTTTCAAAGAAAATGGCGGAATTGCTCGGCGGCGAGATCAACGTAGAGAGCACATTCGGGAAGGGAAGCTGCTTCACATACCAAATGGAAGTGCCGGTGCTGCGCGACATGCCGCTTGTCAGCAGCCCGACCTCAATCGATCAACAACACAAACAAAAAGACTCAGGCGCATCGAATACACAAGCCCTTGGAAACGTACGGATTCTGCTGGCTGAAGACGGGCCCGACAATCAGCGGCTTATTTCCCACGTACTTAAGAAAGTCGGCGCGCATGTGACGGTTGCCAACAACGGTCAGGAGGCGTTCGATGCCGCCATCTCAGCAAGAGAATCGGGGGCGCAGTTTGACGTCATCCTCATGGATATGCAGATGCCGATCCTGGACGGATACCAAGCCACCGAAAAGCTACGCGCGCACGACTATACGGGCCCGATTATCGCCGTGACGGCCCATGCGATGAGTGACGATCGACAGAAGTGCCTCAACGCGGGATGCGACGACTACGCAACCAAGCCAATTGATCGAAAGGTGTTGACTGCTACGATTCTGGAGAACATCAAGGCGTGCGGTAAATTCGTAACGAGCTAAGAGATCGAAGATTTTCAATTCTTCAGGACAGATTTCGCGATCGAGGCGGAATCGCCAGACACGTACTCTAGATCATCCAGACACGTACTCTAGATCATTGAGACCCGTACTTTAGATCATTGATGGAACGCAATGGGTATTAGCTGCCGCGAGCGAGCGTGCACCGATTAACGAGAACATTAACAGCCCCCTGCACATCTTCTGGCGAATCTTCTTGTGCAGCTATTTTTGCAAGTGCTGCAGCGGCTTCTGAAATGGGTTCGAATCCATGAACGCCGGCACGCTCCTTGAGTCCGACCGAAAGCTCAAGCAATACCTCGCGGTTCAAATCCGAGACCGCCTCAGTTAAGGAACGAACGGCATCCGGCAACGTGTCAATGAACGCATCGATGAATTGGTGCATCGACTCATCTTCATGCATCGAACTGCGGATGGGTTCTTCCCGAAGGGACGTTAGAAGGCGGGCAAGCTGATCGCGCGTGTATGGTTTGGGAAGATGGGCAGCGAATCCGAGTTCCCGTGACTTTGCCACGCCATCCTCGTCGGTGAAAGAGGTAAACGAAGCGATGAACCCCAGGTACCCCTGGCTTCTAAGTTTCTTCATGGCAGCGACGCCATCCATTTTTGGCAAACCGATGTCCATGAGTATCAAGTCGTATGGCGATTTTGAAGCCATGGCAACCGCTTCGTCGCCATCTGTCGCTTGTTCAACCTGCGCATTGTGTTCGGACATATGAAACAGAGTCAGCCTCGCAATGGCCGCGTCGTCTTCCACAAGGAGGATTCGACTTTGCACTGCCTCCGGGCAATAGATCGCGGGATCAATCGGCGAATCGAACTCCACTGCAATGGCGTGGATGTTGCTCTTGAGGAATTGGCACGAAACGATTCGTCCACCCACTTCGGTCCAGCTTCCGTGAATCGTAATTAGCTTGGCAACACAGCGCGTGTCCGTATGAAGGAATCCTCCGTGGAGAAACTGGAGTTGCGTCGCGCTAAGGTCCTTTGAAGAAACGGCAAAGCTTGTCACTTGCGAACCCGATTGCCGGGTAATCACAGTCAACGACTGATGCCTATATGGATACCGCTTGTGCCCCTTTGGGTCGACGGTACCGCGCAAGTCGTTCCCATCCATGGCAAGCATGAGGTTCTCGATTTCCTCGGGCTCGGCACGGATTGTGCGAATGACGCGTCCTGCGCTACTATCCTGATTATGGATACTCATGAAATACCATCCGATCGGTGATCACAATTCCTTGCGAACGATCGAGAGAAACTCTTGGCAACCATGGAAATCAACGTTTGACCGCCAGCCGAATGGGGTTGGCGATTAACTCCAAGTTTCTCGCACAAAACCCAAATGATTATCGACTCCCTAGGAATTCCCATTGAGGAAACAGTTGGACGTGAATTCGCACGGATCAGGCGTTAACCCGTGACGATCGTTTGTTGGCGGACCGGCGTATGGCACAAACCGATTCTGTGAAGCCCAATCGCGTTATCGGACGCCGTTGTCTTGAGCAAAAGGCATGTATTGTCTTCTAGAGCACAAGTGCATCGCGAATGTGCAGGCTTTCTATGGTCCCTCCAATTTTTTACCGATCAACTCAAGGTGGACGGATCAACGTCTTGTACGACTCACGGGAGACAAATGCAGCTATGGAACCTCAACTGAATTCAACCAACGATTCAATCTGTTCCAAAGGTCCCGACTCCGGTCCCATTTTCAGTCAAATCGAAGATGAGGATATGAAGGAACTCGTCGAGATGTTTGTCAGTGAGTTGCCCGATCGCGTCGCGTCCTATCAAGATGCGTACCAGAAAAAGGACTGGCAGGCGCTGTCGATGCTCGCCCACCAAATGAAAAGCGCGGCCGTTGGATATGGATTCCCCTCTATTTCAGAGGCAGCCGCATCGCTCGAAAAGACGCTCAAGAGCGGAGATGATTACGATAAGGCCAGTGATCAAGTCGAGGTGTTGATAAATCTTTGCTCTCGGGCGAAGGTAGAAAGTGATTGTTCTGTCTGAACAATCGCGTCCATCGCTTCAAGAAGGACGCAATGGTGCAACACTTCGCGTCGTTGACATTAAGCGGCCTCGCTTACTTCAGGCCCTCTGCAGCATCTAAGCACTGCGACCAAAATCAGCAGCTCTTGCCCACCCTGCAACGCAGTCCAGTCTGTTGACTTCACATCGAATCCCCCTCGCGCCACCGATGGTGCACCGCCCTGTCCCATTGAGCCTTGGTGCCCGCCATGTGTCGGGTCTATAATGATTGAACCAACATTACATTTGCCACCGGGATTCCAAAGGATCCAAAATGACCGGTATCAGCCTGACCCGCCCTTCCCTGCTTTCGCGGGTTCGCAATCCGGATGACCACGATGCCTGGCGGGAATTCGAATCGCGATATGGGGATCTGATCACGCGATACTGTCGCAGCCTTCGCCTTCAGCACAGCGATGCCGAGGATGTACAGCAGTTTAGTTGCTCATGCAGAATCTAACCTCGTCAATGCGCTCCTTATCAATACGCCCCAGACTTGGGACGATTCCGCGCTTATCTTGGCCGCCCGTTTGAAATGCGTTTTTCCGCGTGGGGCACTGTCCCCATAAAAACGGAATCTCTTGAGCATGCATGGATGTTGACCACAGTGAGTCCTATTCATTCCGTCGATCTTAGCGACGGCTGAATTGAGAGCACCCCAACGGTGCGAGAACATTTCCGGCGTGCTTTTGAAACACTGCGAGAGTGGATTGGACCGCGGAGTATTGAAGTCTTCGACCGCCAGTTGGCCAGCGACATGCCAACTGATGTTGCTTCGTCATTTGAGTTGTCCGTCGAAGGGATCAAGAGGGTTGTGAGCCCCAAAGGATTCATTTATGAATTCGGTTGCAATCTAGGAAGAGGTTCTTAGAATCGGCGAAGTTGGGTTGACCCAACTTATCGACTGGCACACCGAAATGACTGGCGCATCGCCAAAAATCAGGTTTTGCACCCCATCAAGCAGGCTGTATCGCGCCGCACCAAGTGGCGGTGAAGGCAGCATGTTGCAGCGTTGGGCCCGTGTTGGTCTGTGGGGCGGTATTCTGCTGCTTCACGTCCCGGCTGCAATCGCCCTTCTAACTTCAATCACATCGGCGGAATCATCCACGAGCGTCGCGGTGGCTATTCCGCGCGTGCTGGGCATGCTTTCGTCGTGTGCGTTGTTCGCCCTGAAGGCGGCTGACGTTTCTTGGCTGCGAATTCCGCTGACGAAACGAAATGTCTTCATCGCTATTTTGATTCTTGGGTTCGTTCACCTGGGCGCCCTGGACAAGGCTCGCGATGGTTCGCTGGAAGTCTCGCCATTCGTACGCGGCTGGGTGATCGTCTGTAGCGCGACGTCGGCCGTGAGCAACGATTTGGCCGGTTGCATCTACCGCTTTGCCCGTCGTTTCTTTGGAAGCCGCACGTCTGGATTCTGCCGGATGTGTGCGTTGGCCCTCGTGCTGATGAACCGCCATGTACGCCCCGCGTACGTTTACGGATTCGGCGCACTGCGCGCCCCACCCCTCTCCTAAGTCTTGCAGCCGCCTGTTTTCTCAGGCAGCCACCTCAAACAATTGAACTGATCGGTGCATCTACCATCTGTATGCGCGAGCTGCGGAAGGGGTTGGATGTGGCCATCGCGCGGCGTGGTTGCCGCACGAATTGAACTGTCTTGTTCCTGTAAAAAGGGAGCGAGCGGCTGGAATCCCGCAAAGAATTCACCAGCCGCCCGCCGGAGCGACAAGCGTGTGCTCATCGCGCATACCATTATCCCCATTCAGACTGCTCGGGGCAAACGTCTGCCCCGCCAATTTCCGTTCAAACGGGGAATCCACGGCTTTTCTGAAGGGCTCGCCGCCCGCATCAGAAAGGGCGCCAAGTCTGCGCGCGTCGCTAAGTGTTGTTCGCACTGTCACTCGTTCATCGGTTTTACCGGTGACCTGTCGATCAGTGACTCGATTATTTGGCACCCAGTTGTCAGGAGGATGCCGGCGAATGCCAATCCGCGCCTATCGGACTTCAAACGAAATCAAACAAGACATTTTTGTGGAGAATAGAAGCAAATGAGAAAGCTAACTTGCGCACTCGCACTGATTGCGAGCGCGATTGTCGTTTTGCCGTCAGAAGCAAGTGTCGTCCCTGTCGAATCGGATTTCTTTACGACGGCTTGGGCGTTTGGTGCGCCCTACGTTCGGGATGCAGGCCGCGACTCGATCGGGGTCACCTCGCCGAATCCGTTCCAGTTCGATACCGGTCCGGACAACGTCTGGGAAGAAACAACGTACTTCACCTTTGACTTCAACCCGGCTGAATATTCGACGCCGGTCAGTTCTGCACTCTTGCAGGTGGAGACGGTGCTTCGTGCTTCGGGCAGTTATCCCACGCCAACCGAAGCGTTTTCCATTTCGGCGCATCGCGTGCTCGACGATCCGACGACGATCGATCCGAACCTCAATTCCGGACCGGGTTCATACGTCGAATTTAAGAACAACAAAATCGGTGCGGTTGAAGACACGGTTGCGCTAAACAGCGAAGGCGTCTTCTCGTGGGATGTGACGGATCTGGTCAATGAGTGGATCGCCAATGGCGACGCCAACTTCGACTATTCGATTGCCATGACCGGTCGTGTCGGCAACCCAGCCGACACGGACAGCACCGGCGCATTCCACGCGTTCGTGAATCAGGAAGGCGGACTGGGTGGCGTCAACGCCCAGATCGTGATTCCTGAACCGGCAACGCTGGCCAGCTTGGCACTTGGAGCACTTGCTTTGCTTGGTCGCGGTCGGCGAACCAAGTAAGCCCATGTTTGGTGTTCCGGAGCCGGTCAATGTGTGAAGGGAAGGTCGGCTCCGGACGCCACGGGCATGTGCAACGGGAGTTCATCGTCGAAGCGCTGCAGTGGCGAGAACAGTTCGAACAACAGGAATCTCAAAACGCTGACGGCGATCACAGCGTCGCGGCGAAAGGAATACAAAATGCTTAGGAAGACACTTGTTACGCTTTGTGCGCTGAATCTCTTCAGTTCCTACGCCACAGGAGCCGAGTGCGATCGGGTCATTGTGGAGTTGATATCCTCATCGCAACCGTCGTCGCGAGATCCCGGTGATCCATACAACATCTTCGATGGTTCGGACGACCACGCCATCTACCACAGCGCAGCCGACTGGATTCGCGACCCGGACACCGACGTGTTTCTCGACGGAATTGTTGATCTGAATTTCGGAATGAATTTTGGCAATGGAGGAGAACATCCGGAAGGATTCGATCGACAGGTCAAGCAACTTCATGAGTATCGCATGGACGTGGCCTATGGAGCCGGCGTGACGTCCGACTCGCTGGTGTCTGCGACGGTTCAAATCGTCGTCGATGGTGTGTTGGATATGTCGCTCTCCGGTCAGACCGACCTCGTCGCATCCGAGTGGGTTTACGTCAACGTCTTCGCTGGCGACGGGCTGCTCACGACGCTCGCCGACGCACAGGTGGACTACGACCGATGCGATCGCAAGCAACCGGCATCCTGGGATGTCGTCCACCACCTCGTTGATGACAACGGGTTTCGAATTTCGCAGGATGGGCTCTTCGACAACGGCGGACAAGTCGTCGTCAACATCGACGTGACCGAAGAACTGCGGACGCTGCTTTCGGGTGAGCCGGAATTCGCCGGATTTAGCATCGCTGGATCGGCGGACAGCGACTTTGTGCTGCTCAGCGTCGATGGCGGGTCGGGCACATTCGCCCAGCTGCCGCGATTGATTCTGGTTGGTCCAGCCCTCGGTGACTTCGACGAAAGTGACACAGTCGATCTGCTCGACTTCGCGACGTTCCAAGGCTGCTTCACCGGTGATGGTGTCCAGGCCGCAAGCGGCTGCACGGCCGCCGACCTGGATATGGACAGCGATGTCGACAGCAGCGACCTCGAGTTGCTGGTCGGCAACCTCGCCGGTCCCGACGACGAATGCTCAGCGAGTTTTGATCGCGATCGCGTTCTTTCACATCACGCCGCCAATACGCAACCCGGTGTCGAGTACGTGAGTCCGCGATTCTTCGGCGATTTCAACGATGACGGCGAACTCAACAGTCGAGATCGTGAATTCTTCATGACCTGCGTCGACAACAACGGCGACGTGGAAGCAATCGATTGTTCGACGGCAGACCTGAACAATGACGGTCGCGTCAATGAACGTGACCTTGGTGTGTTTCTCGCCATCTTCACAGAGTAACTCATTTTTTCGAGTGGCCGGGCTGCAATTGTTAGAGGTGGCAATTCGGCCCGTGCCACTCGACTTTGAGTTGCATGACGTGGCTTGGGATTGAACGTGTTTCTTTATACGCAAAGGAAGTAGCGATTATGTGCAGCCATTCCCATTCGAATGTGAAGATGAAGATCGCGCGATGCGGTCACGGGACCTATCACCTGTCCGTCAATGACACGACGCTGCACCTTAGCGCGAAGGATGTTCACACACCAAGCTGCATGTTGGCGAAGTTGACGCAGCAACTCGGCGGGCAGATCGAGCGCGACATGCGATCAGATTCGTCACGACTCCGCTCATTCGATCGACACAGTTCCAATTAGGTCGCACCGCGGTCCAACTAAGTAGCACCACGGCGGACGCCCCGTCGTGCAGAACAACGGAATAAAAACATGCATTCGCTCGCCCAAGTCGTTTCATCTGTTCGCAGCGAGAAGAAAACAAGACCAGCGTTTACACTCGTCGAGTTGCTGGTGACGGTCTCAGTCATCGCACTTTTGATCGCGATACTCCTACCGAGTCTCAAGAAAGCCCGGGCGCAGGCGAAACGCGTCGTCTGCGGTTCGCACCTAAAGCAGTTGGCGCTCGCCCACACGGCTTATGCGATCGACAACGACGGCTACCTTGTCCCGAACGGGTTGTCGGAATCGGGAAGTTGGCCGCTGTGGTATCTCAACACAGCGGAAGGCGGCGTGTTCGCACCGTATTGGTCCGGGCGCGAGAGCAGCGGTGAGAAACTGCTGACTTGTCCGTCCGACCGTAATCCATATCCGCGTGAAAAGCAGCCGGAACTCAACCATCAGTCGCAATCGAGCTACGGGCTGAACTCATGGGCAAAGCGCGTATCTCCCCCCGGACAGAATCCGCCGGTCTACGAGCGTTGGGGTGCAGGCGGTAATGCCCTCGCCCGTTTCCGCCAGCCATCCGACACGTTGCTGATGGCTGAAATATGGCGATGGCATTCGATCATGGATCGAGACGCGATCGCAACAGGAACTTGGGAAGCGCATTACGATCCAAGTCCAACCTTACCGCATCTCTATCCCGGCAATCTGGAATGGGATGACAACGAACGACACAGCGGCATCCTGAATTTCCTGCACGTGGACAATCACGTTGAATTTCGAAGCAAAAAGCGCGGCATACCGACAGCCGAAGAGCAGCCTAATTTCTGGGGGCCAGGTTACGACACCATCGATTATCCGGCCCCTTAGCGATTGCGTCCTTCAATGACGACTCGCGGCTTCGGGCGTGTTGCGAATCTTGCTGAATGGCAGGGTCTCATAACCCAAATGTCCCAACGCCTTACGCTCACGATCCCCAAGAAACAGCGAGTGTCGTTGATTCCCTTGGGCCACCACTGCGCATAGCGCGGGGCTCAAAACCGCCTTCATGTTTTAGGACTCGATGCCGCTTAGACGTCCTTTAACCGAACATTCACGCTTTTGCGCCCTAAACCACTGGAATATGCACCGCGCAACTGATACGTTCATGTTCTGATTATTGTTGTGGTCGTTAATGCATGCCGGTGGGGATAAGTTTAAATGCATCGTTTTGGTCGGGATATCACTGCGGGGACACTCTGTCTATTTACAATTCTTGCATTCAGCACGAACGCATCAGCGTTGGATTCCGGCGACATCGCCCTGATTTCGTTCGCGTCAGACAGTCCTGATTCGCTGGCATTCGTCATCCTTCGCGAAGTTCCTGCATCGACCACGATTCGATTCACTGATTCAGGTTGGCAAGCAGGCGGCGGCTTTCGGGCTAACGAGGGCGGCATTGAATACACCACTTCATCAATCCTGACGCCGGGTACGGTCATAAGCCGCAGCGATCCGTTTGACAGCGGCGGATGGTCAACCAGCAATGCCGGCGTTGGCAATAACGGACTTGCATTGTCTTCGTCCGGTGACCAGATCATTGCGTTTGTCGGCGCGGCAGAAAGTCCGACGTTTATCCATGCGGTCCACTTCGACAGTACCGGTTACGTCGATGCCACATCATCCAACACGACCGCCCTGCCAACAGGACTTGTTGAAGGCGAGACAGCCGTCA
>JAUIEW010000434.1 GCA_030429365.1 Phycisphaerae bacterium | reverse complement strand
CCACGAACCCGCCAAGTCCGTCATGCTTCACATAGAACAGTTGGTTGAACCCTTCGTCCAGACTCGGGACTTCCAGACGAGCATAGGCCCCAAGCAACCCCACCGTCGGCACCTTCCTGTCTTCGGCCCGAGCTTCATTGCGCGATTTGCACGCCTCAATCTCAGACTGAAAGTAATAGCCGCAGACCTCCAGTCCGTTCGCATTGGCCAATTCAAAATATCGCTGACGGTCGGACTTCGAGACGTTGGTGTTGTCGACGACGAAGGGCTGCCCAATATCAATACAGGTATCGATCAGGCGCCGCTCTCGATTGCGGGTTCGCAGCATATCGAGGTTGATGCGAACATGCGTGTCGGCAAACCGCTGCTGAAAGAATGTGGACTTTCCCGAAGCCTGCAATCCGATGAACACCACCACATCCACCACGCACCTCACAATAAACGCGCAATGCCCGCTTGAATGCCGCGCAGTCAATCACACATTGAACTTAATATTCAAGATATCCCCGTCCTGCACCTCGTAGTTCTTGCCTTCTTGTCGCAGCTTTCCGGCTGACTTGGCGTGTTTCAGGTCGCCGCATTCAATCAGTTCCTCGAAACCGATGGTTTCTGCGCGAATGAAACCGCGGGCCAGGTCCGAGTGGATTTTGCCAGCCGCATCGACCGCGTGCGTTCCTTTGGGAATGGTCCACGCGCGCACTTCGTCAGGGCCCATCGTCAAGAACGACATCAGGTTCATCGCATCGTAACAACTGCGGATCAATCGATCGCGGGCCGGTTCTTCGACACCGATATCGGCGAGGAAGGTGGCTTTGTCTTCGTCATCGAGTTCGGTGATCTGCGCTTCGATGTCGGCGCACAACGGAAACGCGCTGTGGAAATTCTCGGGGACGTTGTCGATCGTTTCTGCGGCTCGATCATCATCGACATTGAACACTGCGATCGCCGGTTTCTCGGTGACGAATGCAAAGCTCGCAATCGCCCGCGCGTCTTCTTCACTGTGGACAACGGTCGATAGCGGCTTGCTGGCTTCGAGCGCTTCGGCGCAGCGTTGGAGGATGGCCAACTCCTTCTTGTCCTGCTCCTGCGTCTTGGTGGGTTTGTTTTTGGATTTCTCGAGTTTCTCGATGCGCTTGGTCACGGCGTCGAGGTCGGCAAACATCAGCTCTTCGTGCATGTCCGCGAGATCGCCCATCGCGTCGATCCGGTTGCGGTATTCCGGGACGGAAGGATTCTTGAAATCCCGGACGACAATGACCAGCACATCGCTCTTCCTGATACTGGGCATGTGCTTGGCGAATTCGGCCCGACCGTGGGCGTCGGTCATCGAAACACCCGGGATATCGACGAATTCAATATTGGCATACGTGGTTTTCTTAGGTTTACAGATCTCGACAAGCTGGGTGATCCGGGGGTCGGGGACGTTGACCATCGCCAGTTGTTCCTGCGGCATTTGGGCAGGATCCGGCTTTATGTTGGTGACGGCGTTAAAAAGCGTCGATTTACCTGACTGAGGGAATCCAATAATGGTGGCTTTCATGAAGGGTGGCTCACTTTCGACGTGAAACGGAAACGACTGCGACAATCGCGCCAATCTGCCCCAATTCGCACCGCGGAATAATGGAGCGCTTCGCGCAGCGGAAAAATAACACAGGGGCCGGTAATTGTCGCGTATAAGGCTGTTGTCCAGGTCCAGATAACGGGCTAATATTAAACGGACGGAGCACTTTGCTCCAGATGCATGGAACGGGACGCATGAACGACTGGTACGAAGCGGAATCACGCGTGGAAAAAGCCCATCAGCTGGCTGAATCACGCCAGTGGCCAGAGGCTCTTTCCGAAATCGATGCGGCTTTGGACATCAATCCGGAGCACAGCACGTGGCAAGCTCATCGCGGCTACATCCTCGACCAGTTGGAGCGGTTCGACGAGGCCATCGAGGCCTATCGCATTTCCGCCAAACTCGATCCGGGTGATGTCGATGTCCTGATGGCGTTGGGCGTTGATCTTGCGCGCACCCTCCGCTGCGAAGAGGCCAACGAAGTTCTCGAACAAGCCGAACGCCTCGACCCCGAGATCGAAGCCAGTTATTGCTACCGCATCCTCACGTACACCGAACTCGGCGACCACGAAAAAGCCGAGGAGATGTTC
Organism: Phycisphaerae bacterium; assembly: GCA_030429365.1. Classification (GTDB taxonomy): domain Bacteria; phylum Planctomycetota; class Phycisphaerae; order UBA1845; family UBA1845; genus UBA1845. Next base: position 29 of record JAUIEW010000434.1, on the reverse strand, counting down.
TATCTCGCCCAGCAGATCAAAGACGACTG
>JAUIEW010000433.1 GCA_030429365.1 Phycisphaerae bacterium | reverse complement strand
GGGTTCTGCACTGCGCGGATCAGGCCATTCGCCAGGGTATCGCAAAACCCGTTCTCATAGGGTCGGTCGAGCGGATCAAGGCCAAGATTAAGGACTTGGGGCTAAGCCTCAAGGTCGGCAAAGATGTCGAGATTATTGATCCGCATACGATGGATCGTGGAGCCATTACCGACGATCTACACGAAAGGATCGGGCGCAAAGGTATCAACCTGGTCGAAGCGGACCGCTGGGTACGAAACGACCGAACAGTACTGGCCAACCTCGCTCTGGCTCATGGTACAGTCGATGCGGTGATTTGCGGGACCGGTGGGCGGTTTGGGCACCAGCTGGATATGGTCGAGAGTATCATCGGTCGCAAGAAGGGTGTCCGCGCTCTTTCGACACTCAACGCATTGGTCATGGCCAAGGGTACGATTTTCATTGCTGACGCCTACGCTAATCTCGATCCAACGGCCGAAGACGTCGCTGATATTGCAGAGTTTTCGGCGCAAGCGATCCGCAAAATGGGGCTGACACCGCGGGCCGCATTGACCAGCCATGCCAATTTCGGCGACCGTCCGAGTCCATCTGCCGCAAAGATGCAGGAAGCGCTGGAATTGCTGCGTTCGCGGGCTGTCGACTTCGAAGTTGATGGCGAAATGCATGTCGGCGCTGCACTCGATCCGGCGCAACGAAATCGGGCTTACGCACATTCAACGTTGAGCGGGCCCGCGAACCTTTTGGTCATGCCAAATGCGGACGCAGCGCACATTGCGCTCAATCTCTTGCGCGAAATGGGTGAAGGCGTGTCCGTCGGGCCGATCCTGATAGGTGCCGCAAAACCGGTCCATATCGCATCACAATCGGTCACCGTCCGTGGGCTGCTGAACCTGACCGCACTGGCAGTAGTCGATGCCGCTATGTCTCATACTTGAAGCTTGCCCCACAGAACCCGTAACGATGCAATTGGAGCCAACATTGGTATGGCTCTGGGTTGTTGATTTTCCGTTCAACACTCCGGCTCTGTTGCCGTTGTGAGGCGAAGCGGAACCTTCAATTGGGTCTCAGGTTATTCAGGTAGCCTGAGGTATGTCTTTTGAACTGGCTTCACGTAACGTCCCTTTGGACTGCCAGCGGCCGAGATATTCGAGCGCTACACCGTACCAAAGCGGCCGGTTCCTTGACACAGATACGACCCAACTAACGCTCAATACGGTCACTAAAGTAGGTACTTGGCTCCCCAATGCGGGATCAATCTGTGGTTGCGAACTTCGCGAGCAGTCAATTTGCTTACCTAGGAAAAGGCAGTCGACCTCTGCGCTCTCCAGTGGGTCGGGTTCGCAGGATAGTTCCATCGATGCAGATCTGAAAGGCCGCCCAGTTAGAGATCAGAAAAGGAGACCCAGAACAATTGGTACGGTGATAGCACTGAAGAGCGTCGACGTCACGATGGCTGAGGCACCGACTTCTTCCACTTTGTGACGCCCGCATAAGACAACAAAAGACAAGAATAGCGGCATGCAGGCGAACAGAACGGCATCTTGCGTGACAGGATCATCCCATCCGAAGACCATCCAAAACCCAACTCCGACCACCAGCGGATGCAGCAACAGCTTTGCCGTGGTTACCGCCAGAACGCGAGGACCGCTTCGGGACATGCGAAACTGGAGAATACTGCCGCCAATAACAAACAACGCTACAAACGGCGCTGCCGATACAATCGAGGAAACAACCTTGTCGCCCCAAGCGGGAAGCGCCAGACCCGTTGCGAGAGAGGCAAATCCTGCGAAAAGACCAAGCACAACAGGGCTGCGGGAGAGCGCTCTGACTGCGGTCGAAAGTGGGTTTCCTTCGTGTCGTTCTTCGGCCAGCAAGGCAAGCGTCGTCATCAGAGGCATAATGATCGCAACCTCGGCAAAGACGATCCAGGCAAAGGCCTCCGCCGCGCGATCCGGGATGAAGGCCGATGCGATCGGGAAGCCTAGAAAGATCGTATTTGCTGTCGCACCACCGAGCGACAGGATGATGCTTTGAGGCTGCGCCTCGCGAAAACCGTATCCTAACAACGCCCAAAGAGTTGCAACTGATGCAAGTGACGCGAAAGCGTAGGTGAACGAGTTGAGCCACGAGAAATCTGAAAGCGCCTCTCCGTTGGTAATTGCCGAGAACAGCAAGACGGGAATGCATGCATTCATGACGAAGCGGT